>NZ_JAWHTD010000018.1:0-72585 GCF_032586235.1 Aestuariicoccus sp. MJ-SS9 | reverse complement strand
ATCACCGCCAGGCGGATGATTTCCGGGCTGCTGTGAAAGCCCTTGAACGGGTCAGGTTTGGTCATGTTCCGACGCTAAGAGGCCGCACTGCCCGTCTCAACCAGAATCCTTCTGACAAAACCCGCCTGAGCATTGCATCAACCTCAGGGGGAGCGCGGGTCTGCCTGTTTTTCCAAGGTCCACGACCTTCAGATCCATTGTCATCGGACGGCATTGGAAGCTCCTCTCTGGATTTCGTAGTTCGGCATGTCGCTTGGCGCGCGCATTCGACGACGTGATGCGTTTTTCGCCTTCACACTTTCGGCCCTGACCAGCATGCCCTCAGAGGTCCAGTTCCTTCAGGCAGGCTTGCGCAATGTCTCGGTCTGGGGCATCGGTTCCTGGCATCGTCGCCCAGCCGGCTGTCATGAGAGCGTCGCGCCTCTGGTAGGTTGAGGCTGCCCGGATCGTTGCAAGCTTGTCCGCCCGCGCCGGGTCTGACCGCGCCATGTCGAGGCAGACCGGTACCATTGAGGCGACGACATCGTCACGGGACATCGCCATCGCCCGGTCATTCGAAGTGCCGCCGGTTACCCAGCCGCCCCACGTGAATCCGACGACACCGACAAAGACAGCACCGATCACGGCACCATAGATGCCGGGTTTGAGCCATTCGGGAGTATTCATTCTAAGTCCTCCTGCGGAGAAAGCGCCGCTTCGCTATGATTGTTCGCTTCGGGTGTGTCCGCGTCCCGGCGGAGCGCCTCCTTCAGGTCGCTCTCAGTTGTCGCCCGCAGCTCACTTCGCCGAGCGCGCGTACCCTTGCCACGCACTGTCAGGTAGGTCGCCGTCCGGCGATACGCCTCGAAGCTGAGCCCCTGGAGAAGCTCTTCTTCGACAAGAACCTCGTAGTCGCCCGCAGGCAGTTCGCCCGGGTATCCCGGCAAGGTGAACGGGTTTGAAAACGTCACCGTCGATCTGGTCGACCGCATGTTCATCTCTGGTCTCCGCGATGTTGGCAGATCCGTCGCTCACCACTGCTGACGGCCCCTCAGATCCCGGGCCTGGCCAGTCGAACGATTTCTTCTCTTGTACGTCTGGATCGTTCGACTCGCGCTGACACATGTTAGCCCCGGGCACCGATCCGGTTGCCAACGCGACGGGGGAAGGCCGCCGGTACTGACTTGTGTAAGGGCGCAGGGACTGGCGTGCGCGTATTCTTAGGGAAACAGGGACGGTTTGCGTTCCCGCAACGAAGGAATGGAAAGTAGATGGCCGACCCCAATGTTCTCAACCCGCACCCGCCCGAATTCGAACGTTTCCTTTATGCGTCTGTCGGCGAGGACCGGAACGGATATGTCGTGACGGTCCTTTCCACGCTCGCGCGCCTGGGCCTCGATCCATGGCAAGAGACCGCTGACCTGGTCAAGCAGGGACACGACGCTGCCCGGGCGCGATTGGGAACCCTGCTTGCCCGATTTCGGGACGTTCCCGCTCTCGCAAGCGATCATGGCAGGGTCGCGCGAGACCTAAGCCAGCTGCTTCCCGATGGCCGGACGTCAGGCACGCTTAAGCGCGCTGCCTTACCGGTCGCCGACGGCCGCCCGGGAACAAGCGGCGCTATCTGGGCGGTGCTCGCGATCATCTTTGTGCTGTTTCAGATGTTCATGGTTGGCGGGTCGGGCTCAGGCGAATGACCGTCTCAACCGCGACCGCAAGGAGACCGGCAAATGCCGGGACGCTATCGCCGCGCGAACAGGGCGTTCTGTGGGACATGGAGGAACACTTCTGGACCAGTGACGCGGACCATGCGCGGGCAATGACAGCGACCAACGCCGTCATGGTCTTCCCCTATCCGCCCGGCATCCTCCAGGGTGACCAGATCTGGACCCATCTTCGTGAAAGGACCGGCTGGCGGTCCGTCGTTATGTCCGAACGGCGCGTGATGCGGTGTCATCAGATCGCCATTCTCACCTATCGCGTCTCGGCAGAGAAAGCCGATGTGCCGATCTACAAGGCCCTCTGCGCCTCTACCTACCTCAACGATGACGACAAATGGCTGAGGATTTCCCACCAGCAAACCGCGGTGGCTTGAGTGCCGCAACGTAAATGGACCTGCCGCAGGCGCCGGGACTAACCTGCGTCAGTGCGGCGGGGAGCCGACACCGGTTAGGTGCGACGTGCCCGCCGAATATTTGGCGGTGCATCTTTTTCCGAGTACCCGAGAAGCGTGTGGGCGTGTCGATCCCCAAAGGACGGCATGTCGACACGCTTCTTATTCTCGGAACGTCCAGGAAACGACAATTCCAATGACTCCCGAACAGAACAAGACTACCGAGAAGATGTCCTCCGTGAAGGCCGCATGGGACAAGGCGCCCGCTGGTCCGAAGAAGGACGCGGCGCTCAAGCACTACCAGGCAGCCGAGAAGGCGCATACGGCGAAAAACGACACCGAGACCAACAAGGAACTCGATGCGGCCACCCACGCCCTCGCGTGAACGCCATCGTTTGATGTGATACCTGGGGTCGCCTGCCGAGCAACGGAGGGCGGCCCTTTCACTTCAGGAGCGGTCCGGTCTGGTCCAGATATGCCGGGTCGAACTCGGCAAGGTCTAACAGCCCGTCGTAGTCGTGAAACGTGACATGGCCGTCCCGAAAGGTCACCAGTCCACTCTCGCGAAGCTGGCGCAGGACGCGGTTCACGTGGACCGCGCTCAACCCCAAAGTATCGGCGAGGTGGTACTGCGTCAGCGGGCAGTCGAAGCCTTCTTTGCTTCCGATGCCGACCAGCGCAAGCCTCGATCCCAGCTCCAGCAGGAAATGCGCCATGCGCGCATCCGCGTCCCGACGTCCGATCCCGACGAGATGTTCAACGACCATCGCCTCGTCTCTTGACGCCGCCCAGAGAATGGCGGTCGCCAGGCGCGGGGTCTGCGCGAACGCATCAAGAAGGTCGCTCTTCAAGACTTCCGCAGCCTCGATATCGACGATGGGTTCAAAGCTGTGGTCCGAGGTGCGCAAGAGGACGCTCCGCAAGCCGAGAAAATCCCCCGGCACCTGGAAATCCACGATCTGCCGAGTCCCGTCGGCCTGTAGCTTGTAGGAACAGACCCAACCCGCGGACAGAATAAACGCGGCCTGATCGGACTGGCCCTGATGCACCATATCGCACCCCGCGACGAAGGAGCGGCGACGCTGATGGAGTTGTTCAAGCACGGCCAGCTCGCCCTCCGACAGAGCGACGAAGGCCGAAAGCTTGCGGGTCAGTGGGCTGTGTTCTGCCGAAGTCATGTGGCCTCACCGAGTGTCGTGGACCAAGCGCGGAGATTCGGTCGGGACACTGCTTTAAATCAGTACAGTATAGAGCACTTCCTGCGATACGTACGGATGCATCTAAACCTCACAACCTCCCATTCACGATACCAAGGAAGGACACCCGGATGTCCACGACGAGTGAAAATGCAGGCCAGGCCGCCCTGTCAATTTGCGAGGCGCTCCTTCTTGCCATGAACGATCGCGGGTTGCTGCCGGAGCACGAGATCGTGGGAGTTCTTCGTGACGCCGCGGCGACCCATATGAACGCCCTTGGCACCGAACTCGAAATGGAAGGGCACCGGGCCGTCGCAGAATTGATCAACGTGATCATCGCAAGTGGGAACTCTGTCCGACGCCCGTGAAACGCCGCGGCTGCGGTGTCGATCCGAATTCTCGACGCAGAAACTCAACAGGGTACAGCCGCCTTGCGCGCATTTCGGCCGAGCATTCGACCAGAGCAGGCCCAATAACGAAACCTCGACAAGGAGCACGTCGATGTCATTCACTCCACTCCACGACCGGGTTCTCGTTCGTCGCATCGAGGGCGATGAGACGACCAAGGGTGGCCTCATCATTCCCGATACCGCCAAGGAGAAGCCCCAAGAAGGCGAAGTCGTCTCCGTTGGTGCCGGCGGACGACGCGAGAACGGCGAGCGCATCCCCACGGATGTCAAATCCGGCGACCGGATCCTGTTTGGCAAATGGTCCGGCTCAGAGATCGAGCTCGATGGCGAAGACCTTGTGATCATGAAGGAGAGCGACATTCTCGGTGTGATCGCCTGAGACCGTAATCTTTCACTGCAACCTCAGCCTCAGGAATCCACAACATGTCTGCCAAGGAAGTTCGTTTCAGTACCGACGCCCGCGACCGTATGCTGAAAGGCATCAACACGCTGGCCAATGCCGTCAAGATCACCCTCGGCCCCAAGGGCCGAAACGTCATTCTCGACAAATCCTACGGCGCGCCGCGCATCACCAAGGACGGCGTCACGGTCGCCAAGGAGATCGAACTTTCGGATCATTTCGAGAATATGGGTGCCCAGATGGTCAAGGAGGTCGCGCAGCGCACGAACGACGAGGCTGGCGACGGAACCACCACTGCAACCGTACTCGCCCATGCGATTGTCCGGGAAGGCATGAAGTCGGTTGCGGCCGGCATGAACCCGATGGATCTCAAGCGCGGCATCGACAAAGCCGTCGCTGCGGTTGTGGCCGAGATCAAGACCATGTCCCGACCGGTCGGCGACAGCGACGAAATTGCGAAGGTCGGAGCCATTTCGGCCAACGGAGAGGTCGCGATCGGCCGCCAGATCGCAGATGCGATGGCCAAGGTCGGCAACGAAGGCGTGATCACCGTCGAGGAAAACAAGGGCCTGGAGACGGAAACCGAAGTGGTCGAGGGCATGCAGTTCGACCGCGGCTATCTGAGTCCCTATTTCATCACGAACGCTCAGAAGATGGTCGTCGAACTGGATGACTGCGTTATCCTGCTTCACGAGAAGAAACTGACCTCTCTCGTATCCATGGTGCCGCTGCTGGAAGCTGTGATTCAGGCCGACAAACAACTGCTGATCGTAGCCGAGGACACAGAGGGCGAGGCGCTGGCGACGCTGGTCGTCAACAAGCTCCGCGGCGGGCTGAAGATCGCGTCCGTCAAGGCGCCAGGCTTCGGAGACCGCCGCAAGGCGATGATGGAAGACATCGCCGTGCTGACGGGCGGTCAGGTGATTTCCGTAGAAACGGGCACCAAGCTGGAGAATGTCACCATGGACATGCTCGGGTCCGCCAGAAAGGTCACGATCACCAAGGATGACACGACGATCATCGACGGTGCCGGCGACAAGGATGCGATCGCTGCGCGCGTCACGCAGATTCGGGCGCAGATCGATGAGACCACTTCGGACTACGACAAGGAGAAGCTGCAGGAACGGCTCGCCAAGCTTGCCGGCGGCATCGCCGTCATCCAGGTCGGCGGGGCAACCGAGATCGAGGTGAAGGAGCGCAAGGACCGCGTCGGCGACGCGCTGAACGCCACCCGCGCTGCGGTTCAGGAAGGTGTCGTGCCCGGCGGCGGCGTGGCCCTGGTTCATGCCGGCAAGGTGCTGGCGACGCTGAAGGGCGAGAACGGCGATCAGAATGCCGGCATCAAGATCGTCCGGCGCGCGATCCAGGCACCGCTGCGCCAGATTGCCGGAAATGCCGGGGTCGACGGATCGGTGGTTGTTGGCAAGGTCATCGAAAACGATAGCCGGAGCTTCGGTTTCGACGCGCAGGCCGAGGAGTACGTCGACATGCTGAAGACCGGCGTTATCGATCCGACGAAAGTCGTTCGGATCGCCCTGGAAAACGCCGCGTCCATTGCCGGGCTATTGATCACGACCGAAGCGATGGTCGCGCAAAAGCCCAAGGAGGCTGGTGCCGGTAGCGAAATGTCCGAAATGGGTGGAATGATGTGAATGGACGCGGCCTTTCATCAGGAGTCTCGGAACGAGAAATCACATTTCTGAAGGATGTGAACGCCGATCCGTTCAGCAAAATAATTCACAATCAGGAGAAACGGAAATGACCAAAGGTAACAAGCAACGCGGCAACCGTGAAGCGAAGAAGCCTAAGAAGGAGAAGGAAAAGGTCGTTGCAACAGCCGACTTCACGAAGGGCAAAACCTTGATCAATCTAGGCGAGCACAAGAAGAAATAGGTAGAGGGCCAAGTGATTGGCTATCACTGAATACGGAGCCTGATGGCGGCGGGAGACGACGCGCATAACACTTTGGCAGAGCTTCCGCTGCGCAAGGCTGCACCTATGAGACGGGAAGCACCGGAGATTTCTTTCATTCGCGGAGGCCCGGACGCTTGCCGCCTGAGCCGTCCGGGACGCGGCTGAGGCGCCGGCGACTGCATCTCGTGGTCAGCGCACCTGCCTTGCGATGACAAAGACTCTGTCGACCCCAAAAGGTATGCTTCTCCCGTGATCGATACTCATCAAGGCCTGCCCCACGAGGCAGCCGACAGCATAACGAAACCATTCGCACGCTTCCTGAAGATCGAAGCGGCAGCTGGTGGGCTCCTGCTCCTGGCTGTTCTGCTGGCTTTGGGGCTGGCCAACTCACCGTGGCAAGAAGGCTTTCTTCGTTTCTGGGAGACCCACATCGGCCTCACATTCGGCTCGCTGGATTTCACCCGCTCTCTGCGGCACTGGATCAACGACGGTCTGATGACCCTTTTCTTCTTCGTGCTTTCTCTGGAACTCAAGCGCGAGTTGGTGCTGGGCGAATTGCGAAACCCTCGACAGGCCGCACTGCCGTTCGCAGGCGCTTTAGGTGGCATGATCGTGCCGGTCTCTCTGTATCTTGGGCTGATGTCCGGCCAGCCCGGTATGCACGGCTGGGGAACCGTGATGGCAACCGATACGGCCTTCGTGATCGGGTGCCTGGCGCTCTTCGGAAACCGGATCCCGCCCACCTTGCGATTGTTCCTGCTGTCTCTGGCCATCTTTGACGACGTCGGTGCAATCCTTGTGGTCGCCTTCGGTTACGGTGAGGCGTTGAACTGGTCGGCTCTCGGATTGGGCTTTCTGGGGATTGGTATCGTCGCAGGCGCGTCGCGCCTCGGGATCAGAAGCGTACCGGTCTATTTCCTTCTGGGAGCGGCAGTCTGGTTATGCTTCGACGCTTCCGGCGTCCACGCGACTATTGCAGGCGTCATTCTGGGCCTGATGACGCCAACGCGCATATGGGTGAGCGATGCCCGCCTGCGTGCGATCCTTGGGCGAGTACTCGCCGTTCCGACTGGCGATCGTCGACAAGGAGATGCCGCAAGCCACCGCGACCTGCGTCAAGCCGGCAGAGCGGTCACTGAGTCGCTCTCACCAGTCGAACGGCTCGAGATGATGCTGCACCCCTGGGTCGGCTTTGCAATCATGCCGATCTTCGCACTGGCAAATGCCGGCATCACGATTGAGGGTGTCGATTTCGTACAACCGGTCTCGCTGGCGATCATTGTCGGCCTGGTGTTGGGAAAACCGATCGGCGTCTTCGTGTTCAGTTGGATTGCCGTACGATCCGGCCTGGCGGCACTCGCGCCGGGCTTGTCGTGGCCTTTCATTCTGGCCGGCTCTTTTCTGACGGGGATCGGTTTCACGATGTCGTTGTTCATCGCAGGCCTCGCATTCGACAGTTCCGTCCTGAATGCGGCAAAGTTGGGTATTCTCGGCGGATCGGCGCTCTCGGCGATACTCGGCATCTCGCTTCTGATTTGGCTCACATTGCGAATGAGGTGACGAAAACACACAGCCGATGCGCTGCGCGACCTCGTTCATGTACCGTTATTGTCCATCGTCGATGTCGACGCCGATCAGTTCTGAGATGCTTTGCTGCCCAATATTGCTGCAACAGCCGACGACGCAGCGCAACGTGCAGCAACTGTCCGTAAGGAAGGGAACACGAACTGGAACGACACGGGAACCGGTATGGGCCTTGGATGGCTCCGCGGCCTGCTGATCCTCATACTGGTGATCTTGGCCATAGATGCACCGATCAGACTTCTTCGACAATAGGCGGAAGCCGGAAAGGGCGCCCCGCCGTCCAGACACCGATCCTGTGCTATACAGCGCATGCAGTAGTGAGGCCGGTTTATTAGGCGCCCCTTAGGGGTGCAACCTACGAGGACGGGAAGATGAATTGGAACGACATGGGCTTCGGAATGGGTTTCGGGATAGGGTTTGGCTGGCTGTTCGGCCTGTTGTTCCTTGTGCTGGTGGTTTTGGCCATAGCGGCGCTGATCAAATATCTTCGGAAATAGGAAAAAGGACTTCGCAATGACCTACACGATCAATCGCGTGATCTCCGGCGCAGGTATCGACGATATTGACTCTCGCGCGCGCAAGGCGCTGGCGGATCAGGGTTTCGGCGTTCTGACCGAAATCGACGTCAAGGCGACGATGAAGAAGAAGCTAGATGTCGAGATGCCGGCCTATCGCATCCTCGGAGCCTGCAATCCGAAGATGGCGCATCACGCCATCGGGATCGAGCCGCGTGTGGGTGCGATGCTGCCGTGCAACGTCATCCTGCGCGAGGTCGAGGATGGCGTCGAGGTCAGCACCGTCGATCCGGTCGCGTCGATGCAGGCGATCGAGAACGCCGAGCTGACGGCTGTGGCAGGCGATGTGCGCGACCTTCTGACCAAGGCCGTCTCGGCAATCTGAGATGAGCCTACGCGTCACCATTCTCGGGGGCCTTTCGATCCTCGGGATCGGACTGCTCGGTGTCTGGCAGTTCGCGCCTTCGGTGCTCACCGAGGCACGCGACCTTCTGGAGCCCGAGCGTCTGGAGATGCTGGTGGCGCGCGCGGGTCTTTGGGGGCCGGTCGTGATCGTCATGTTCATGACTATCGCGGTCGTGGCGAGCCCGATCCCAAGCGCGCCGATCGCATTGGCGGCTGGAGCGGCCTACGGGCATGTTTGGGGAACGGTGCAGGTCGTGATCGGCGCCGAACTCGGGGCGCTGATCGCGTTCGGTCTCGCACGGGTGCTGGGGCATAATGCCCTGCGGCGAGTCTTTGGTGACCGCGTCGATGCCGGGCTGCTCGGCTCGCAGACCGCGTTGACCGCGACGGTTTTCGCCAGCCGCCTGATGCCGTTCGTGTCTTTCGATATGATCAGTTACGCTGCTGGGCTCAGTCGCCTGCACGCCTGGCGGTTCGCCCTCGCGACGCTGGCCGGCATCATTCCGGCAAGCTTCCTGCTCGCCCATTTCGGAGGTGAAGCGGTCAGCGGGGACTTTGGGCGAGCGACTTGGGCAGTGCTCGGCCTCGGGCTCGTGACGGGCTTACCGCTGCTCTGGGTGGCGATGCGGAGAAAGCCTGAAGAGTGCGTTCCCGACCAAGATTGAAAAGGGCTGGGCCTTCCAACCGCTGGAGGTCGCAAGTTGAGAAATAGACCGAAAGGCTGACAGACAATGGAACACGATCACCACCACGCGGCAACCGACGTGCCCTTGGGGGCCGAGACGGCGAAAGACCCGGTCTGCGGGGTGACGGTTGCAGTCAAGCCCGATGGACGTCACGCCGAGTTTCAGGGCGATTCCTTCCATTTCTGTTCGGAGAAATGCCAGACGAAGTTCACGGCGGATCCGTGGTTCTATGCCTCGGGAAGGGCCGCCGGACAAAAGAAGGCCGCACCGGCTAACGTCCAGTACACCTGTCCGATGCACCCCGAGATTGTTCGGGATACGCCGGGGTCATGCCCGATCTGCGGCATGGCGCTGGAACCGATGGTGCCCTCCGACGAGCCCAGCGAGGAGCTGACTGACTTCACGCGCCGGATGTGGATCTCGGCTGCTGCCGCAGTGCCGCTCATCATCCTGACCATGGGCGAACTGGTCGCCCTGCCGGTGCGCGACTGGATCGGGCACCAGACCGCCAGCTATCTGGAGTTCCTGCTCGCGACACCGATCATCCTCTGGGCCGCCTTGCCGTTCTTCCGGCGGGGCTGGGACTCGATCGTGAACCGCAGCCCAAACATGTGGACGCTGATCAGCATCGGCGTGGCGGCGGCCTATCTCTACTCGATTGTCGCCACCTTCCTACCAGGCGTCTTTCCCGAACAGTATCGGATGGGCCACGGCGTGGGGACGTATTTCGAGGCGGCGGTTGTGATCGTGACGCTGGTTTTCGTGGGCCAGGTTCTCGAACTTCGGGCGCGCGAGCGCACGGGGGATGCGATCCGCGCGCTTTTGGATCTGGCGCCGAAGACCGCACGGCGTATCCTGCCAGACGGCACCGAATATGACGCCCCGCTGGAGAACATCATGGAGGGCGACCGGCTGCGCGTGCGCCCCGGCGACGCGGTCCCGGTCGACGGAACCGTGATCGACGGCCGCTCGTCGCTGGACGAAAGCATGCTGACCGGCGAGTCGATGCCCGTCGAAAAGGGCCCGGGCGATGCGGTGACCGGGGCCACGATCAACAAGAACGGCTCCCTCGTGATCGAGGCGGGCAAGGTTGGTTCCGACACGGTGCTGGCGCAGATCGTGGCGATGGTGTCGAACGCGCGCCGCTCGCGCGCGCCGATCCAGGGGCTGGCCGACCGCGTGGCGGCGGTATTCGTGCCGACGGTCGTGGTCATCGCCATCGTCGCCTTCGTCGTCTGGCTGACCGTCGGCCCCGAGCCCGCGCTGGTCTTCGCGATCGCTTCGGCGGTGTCCGTCCTGATCATCGCTTGCCCGTGCGCGCTTGGGCTGGCCACGCCGATCTCGATCACAACGGCAGCAGGACGCGGGGCACAGGCGGGCGTACTGATCAAGGACGCCGAGGCGCTGGAACGCATGGCGGCCGTCGATACGCTCATCGTGGACAAGACCGGCACTCTGACCTTGGGCAAGCCGAAGCTGACTGACACCGTGGCGCTGGCGGACGTTCCCGAGGCCGCCCTGCTGTCGCTGGCGGCGGCGCTGGAGCGCGGTTCGGAACACCCACTAGCCGAGGCGATCGTCGAGGGGGCAGAAGCACAAGGGGCCCCGCGGGAGGAAGCCACAGACTTCGATGCTGTCACCGGCAAGGGCGTGCGCGGCACGGTCGGCGGCCGTGCCGTGGCGCTCGGCAATGCGGCAATGATGAGGGAGATGGGTCTGGAAACGAGCGCAGCCGAGGCGAAGGCCGACACCCTGCGCGCCGAGGGCAAGACGGCGATGTTCGTCGCTCTCGATGGCGCGGTAGCCGGCATCGTGGCGGTCGCCGACCCGATCAAGGACACGACCGCACAGGCGATCCGCGAACTTCATGCCCAGGGTCTGCGGGTCATCATGGCGACCGGCGACAACGAGCGCACGGCGCAGGCAGTGGCAGGCAAGCTCGGGATCGACGAAGTGCGCGCGGGCGTGCTGCCCGAAGCCAAGAAGGACCTGATCGACCAGTTGCGCCGAGAGGGCCACAAGATCGCGATGGCGGGCGACGGGGTGAACGACGCGCCCGCGCTGGCCGCCGCGGATGTCGGCATCGCCATGGGCACGGGCGCGGATGTGGCGATGGAAAGCGCCGGCATCACTCTGCTGGGCGGCGACCTGATGGGCATCGTCCGGGCGCGCAAGCTCGCACGCGCCACTTTGCGCAACATCAAGCAAAACCTGTTCTTCGCCTTCGCTTACAACGCGCTTGGCGTCCCCATCGCAGCAGGACTGCTCTACCCCGTCACCGGCCTTCTCCTGTCGCCGATGATCGCGGCGGCGGCGATGAGCCTGTCGTCGGTTTCGGTCATCTCCAACGCGTTGCGACTGCGGCGGGTCGGTCTCTGAGGGAGGAACGATGACCGACAAATCGAACCGCTGGGAAGACGTCTACCAGAGCAAGGTAGATGCTGAGACTAGCTGGTTTCCCGCACATTGCGGCCGCCCTTTTCGAAGTTGCGGACGGCCAGGTAGATCAGCTTGGTCGCCGCCTCGTCGGTCGGGAAGGAGCCCCGCGTCTTGATCGATTTCCGGATCACGCGGTTCAGACTCTCTATGGCATTCGTGGTGTAGATGATCTTGCGGATCGCCGGATCGAAGCCGAAGAACGGGATCACCTCCTGCCAGGCGCGACGCCAGGCCGGGGCGATGGAGGCGTATTTCCCGGCCCACTTTTCCTCGAAGGCATCGAGCTCGGCCTCGGCCATATCGGCGGTTGGGGCGCTGTAAATCCGGCGCAGATCGGCGGCCACGGCCTTGCGATCTTTCCAGGAGCAGAAGTTCAGGGAGTTGGCTGAGCGACTTGGTGCAGGGGTCGACCCTCATGCGCCGGAATGCCCGTATGCCGACCACATGGTATTTCTTCATCCTGGCCCGCAGTCAGGCGTCGGCGACGATACCATGCCGACGATGACATGACTGAAACCGCCTTAATGTGGCTTCGCTTATCGCTTGGAAAAATCTGGGCATATGGCTGCTGTAGAGCATGCCTGAATGGCTGCCGCCACGCAGATGCGTGGCGGCTGTCGATTTCCAAAGACCCTCAGATCAGTCTTCTGGTGGATAGCCAGCCTCGGAGAGGGTGGATACGAACCTGCCTTGAGGCTCCGCCGGGTCAATTGTCACTCTGCGCGTAACCGGATCGGCCTCGACTTCAGCGTTTGGGTCGATGGACCGCACCACTTTAAGGATGCTGTTGGCGCATCCGCCGCAGGTCATGTTCGGGATCTGTAATTGCATGAGAACCTCCTTTTCTGTCTCACGCAACAGCAGGTGGGGTCTCCCAGCGTTGTAAGGTCAAGCCCCAAATTTTTTCTCTTTCATGTTTGACCTTCCCACCGTTGGAACCCCTATCTCGACGTGTGAGCACTGATTCGAAGACGAGAGGAAAAGCCATGAATGCTCACACGGACATGTCTCGGCGCGCCGCCGAGACGATACAACTCCCAATCGAAGGCATGACCTGCGCCTCTTGCGTGGGCCGGGTCGAGAAGGCCCTTTCGGCGGTGCCTGGTGTGGTAGCCGCGAGCGTCAATCTTGCGACGGAACGCGCCGAGGTGCAGGTCTCGGACACTTCGGTACGCACTGACCTGGTCCGCGCTGTCGAGGCGACGGGCTACACGGTGCCCGGAAAGACAGTCGAACTCGCCGTAGACGGTATGACCTGTGCGTCCTGTGTCGGCCGCGTGGAGCGGGCGCTGAAGGCTGTTCCCGGCGTGACCGAAGCCCGCGTGAACCTCGCGACGGAGCAGGCGACGGTGGAGGGCACCGCCGATATCGCCGCGCTGATCGCCGCCGTGGCCGAGACCGGCTACACCGCGCGCGAAGTCGCGCGAGATGCCGGCGAGGACGCGGCCAAGGCCACCCGCAAGGATGCCGAGCAGGCGCTCTTGAAGCGTGATCTCGGACTGGCCGCCGCCTTTGCGCTGCCGGTCTTCGTGCTGGAGATGGGCAGTCACCTGATCCCCGGCATGCATGCCCTGATCGGATCAACCATCGGCCATGAGGCAAGCTGGCTTTTGCAGTTCGCGCTGACGACGTTCGTCCTCGCGGTGCCGGGGATGCGCTTTTACACCAAGGGGATCCCTGCCCTGCTGCGCGGCGCGCCTGATATGAACAGTCTAGTCGCTGTCGGCACGCTCGCCGCCTATCTCTTCTCGGTCGTGGCCACGTTTGCGCCGGGCGTGCTGCCCGAAGGCACGGTCAATGTCTACTACGAGGCCGCGGCGGTGATCGTCACGCTCATCCTGCTGGGTCGATATCTGGAGGCGCGCGCCAAAGGCCGCACGTCAGAGGCGATCAAGCGACTGGTCGGACTTCAGGCCAAGACCGCGCGCGTGCGCCGCGATGGATCGGTCGTGGAGATCCCGGTGACCGAGGTCGCCCCTGGTGACATCGTCGAGGTGCGCCCCGGCGACCGCCTGCCGGTCGATGGCGAGGTCATCGAAGGCAAAAGCTATGTCGACGAGTCGATGATTACAGGTGAGCCGGTGCCGGTCGCCAAGAGTGCAGGCACAGAAGTTGTCGGCGGCACCGTGAACCAGAACGGCGCGCTGGCCTTCCGCGCGACGGCCGTGGGTGGAGACACCATGCTGTCGCAGATCATCCGGATGGTCGAGGCGGCTCAGGGCTCCAAGCTGCCGATCCAGGCGTTGGTCGACCGTGTGACCATGTGGTTCGTCCCGGCAGTGATGACGCTGGCGGCGTTGACATTCGGCGTATGGCTGATCTGGGGGCCCGATCCGGCGCTGACCTTCGGCCTGGTCAATGCGGTGGCGGTGCTGATCATCGCCTGCCCCTGTGCCATGGGCCTCGCCACGCCGACCTCGATCATGGTCGGCACGGGACGCGGGGCCGAGATGGGCGTGCTGTTCCGCAAGGGCGAGGCGCTGCAGCTCTTGAAGGAAACCCGCGTCGTGGCGCTGGATAAGACCGGCACGCTGACAGAGGGCAAGCCTGCCCTGACCGATCTTGAACTGGCCGATGGCTTTGATCGAGCCGACGTCCTCGCACAGATTGCAGCGGTTGAAGCACGGTCCGAACACCCCATCGCCCGCGCGATTGTCGAGGCGGCGGAGGCCGAGGAGCTGAAGCTTCCTTCCGTCGAGGGCTTCAATTCGGTGACCGGATACGGGGTCGAGGCGACTGTTGCGGGGGCCCGCGTCCAGATCGGTGCCGACCGGTTCATGCGCAAGTTGGGCCTCGATACCGGCGCGTTCGACCGGACGGCGGAACGCCTGGGTGACGAGGGCAAGACACCGCTCTACGCCGCCATCGACGGCAAGCTCGCCGCGATCATCGCAGTGGCCGATCCGATCAAGGAAACGACGCCCGAGGCCATCGCGGCCCTGCACGATCTCGGCCTCAAGGTCGCGATGATCACCGGCGACAACGCCCGCACGGCACAGGCCATCGCCCGGCGGCTCGGCATCGACGAGGTCGTGGCCGAGGTGCTGCCCGACGGCAAGGTCGATGCCGTGAAGCGCCTGAAGGCCCTGGGCCGGCTGGCCTATGTCGGCGACGGCATCAACGACGCGCCGGCGCTGGCCGAGGCGGATGTGGGCCTTGCGATCGGCACCGGCACTGACGTGGCCATCGAAGCCGCCGACGTGGTGCTGATGTCGGGCAACCTCAAGGGCATCCCCAACGCGATCGCGCTCAGCCAGGCGACCATCGGGAACATTCGGCAGAACCTGTTCTGGGCCTTCGCCTACAACACGGCGCTGATCCCGGTGGCGGCAGGCGTCCTCTATCCGGCCTTCGGCATCCTGTTGTCGCCGGTCTTCGCCGCAGGGGCCATGGCGCTTTCCAGCGTCTTCGTTCTTGGCAACGCGCTGCGGCTTAAGCGGTTCGCAGCGCCTTCACCAACCGATATCCCGGCAAGCCGCCCGCTTCGCACACCGGCGGCAATCCCGGCGGAATGACCACGCGTGCCCGGGCCGTTCAGGGCCCGGGCCCTCGCCAAAACAGACCGAAGGAACTGATCAATGAATCCGCAAACCAGGAACACCGGCGACGTCGTCATCTACACCACCCCAACATGTCCCGATTGCCGCCAACTCAAGTCGTGGCTTCAACAAGCGGGCGTCGCGTTCGAGGAACGCGATCTAAGCGATCCCAAGATCATGGTAGAGGCGAAAGTGCGTTACGGCGTGCGCGTCGCGCCGATCACCGTGATCGGAGACTGGTTCACCTACGGAACCTTCGCCGACCAGAAGCCGAGGGTCGAAAACGCGCTACAAGAGGAGGAGCTGCTATGACGCTTCGTCTTGAAAAACCCGCTACAGTCTACGAGGTCGGCCTACGGCCACAGGGCCCGCGTTTTCCCGCTTTCGAAGGAAATACAATCCTGAGCGCCGCAATCGATCACAATGTAGCTTTCCCACATGGCTGCAAGATGGGCCGCTGCGGTTTGTGCAAATCCCGGCTGATCGAGGGAGAGGTTCTGCACCGCGAACACTCCGAATCCGCGCTTACGCGTGACGAAACGGCAAGCGGTCTTGTTCTACCCTGCGTGGCGGCGCCGGTGAGCGACTTGTCATTGGTCCCGGTGCTTCTGGAAAGTTCGATGCCAGGCCATGAACTGCGTGAATTCGGGGCCCATGTCACCGCAGTGGAGAAGCTAACACACGACATCATGCTGGTTCGACTGCGTCCAGAAGACGGACCGCTAGAATTCGCACCGGGGCAGTACTCGACCCTGTCTCTTCCCGACGGAACGGCGCGGGATTACTCGATGGCCAACCGGTCCGGAGCACCAGAGCTCGAGTTCCATATCCGGAAACTCCCCGGCGGACGTTTCTCCCAACATGTCCATACCCGGCTCGAACCCGGCGATGTTTTGCGTGTGAAGGGGCCACTTGGAGCCGCGCATCTACGCACGAACCATGACGGTCCGATCCTCGCCGTTGCTGGTGGCTCCGGCCTCGCCCCGATCAAGTCCATCGTCGAGAGCGCGGTCTGGTTGGGCATGCGCCAGCCCATACATGTCTACTTCGGGGCGCGGGAAGAGCGTGACCTCTACCTAATGGAGCACTTCGAGGCGCTCGGCAAACGTCATCCGGGGATCACCTTCACGCCGGTCCTGTCGAACGAACCGGAAGGTGGAATTCATCAGAGCGGCTTGGTGCACGATGCCCTCGTTCATGACTTGGGGGATTTGTCGGGATGGAAGGCCTACGCTGCAGGCCCTCCGGCCATGGTCGAGGCCGTCACGGCGCGTGCGATTGCGGCCAATCTAAGCAAGGATGATATGCACGCCGACGCCTTCTTCACTGGCGGGCAGGAAAAAATGACCAACCAGGACGTCAGGAGCCAGCCATGAATATCGGGGAAGCAGCGCGTCAGTCCGGCGTCTCGGCAAAAATGATCCGCTACTACGAGCAGACTGGGCTGATCCCGCCCGCTCAGCGGACCGATTCAGGGTATCGCGATTACAGCGAAAAAGACGTGC
This sequence comes from Aestuariicoccus sp. MJ-SS9, assembly GCF_032586235.1. Classification (NCBI taxonomy): domain Bacteria; kingdom Pseudomonadati; phylum Pseudomonadota; class Alphaproteobacteria; order Rhodobacterales; family Paracoccaceae; genus Aestuariicoccus; species Aestuariicoccus sp. MJ-SS9. Next base: position 55,900 of record NZ_JAWHTD010000018.1, on the reverse strand, counting down.
ACATGCTGGGCTTCGTGCGGCGCGCACGCGATCTCGGTTTCTCAGTAGAGGTGATCGGCGAATTGCTCGGGCTTTGGACGGACGAGACCCGTAAGAGCGCCGATGTGCGGCAGCTTGCCCAAGGCCATCTCGAAACGCTCCGCAGGAAAATCGAAGAACTCGAGGCGATGTCGAACACGCTGGAAACGTTGATAGATGCCTGCAGCGGCGATCACCGACCGGATTGCCCGATCATCGCAGATTTGGAGAAGAAGGACGATCAGGACGCTTCCCGGGCACCAAAGCCCCGGCCAGGCGCTGTCGGTCAAGTAAGGACATTGCCCAGATAGCCCGAGCATGCAGCTCGTCGTCGCTGCAGTAGCAGAGGAAATCCCGAATCCAAAAGAAAGAACCCGATATGGAACATGGACATTCAGGGCATTTGCCCAGCGGAGGTCGAGCGCTCACAATCTCTGCATGGTTGACCGGTATCTACTTCGTCGTTGAGCTCGGAATCGGCATCTGGACCGGTTCGATCGCTGTCATCTCCGACGCGTTTCACACGTTCTCTGCGGTAGGCGGCGTCCTTGTCGCCATTCTGGCAGCCCGGATCGCCCGCCGTCCCGCCGACAAGGACCGCAGCTTTGGCTGGTACAGGGCCGAGATCGTGGGCGCGGCCATCAACGGCGCGTTTCTTCTGGCCATGGCGGTCTTTGTCATTGGCATGGCCGCCATGCGACTTTCCGCTCCGATCGACCTGCCCACCAGTCCAATGCTCTGGGCTGCCGCGGGCGGGCTTCTGACCGAATTCATCTCGCTTGGATTGATTTGGAAAGAGGGGAAAAGCGACCTGAACACGCGCGGGGCCGTCTGGCACATCGTTCAGACCTTCGTCGGCAGTCTGCTCATCATCGTCACGGCGCTTGTTATCCGCTTCACCGGCTTTCTCTTGATCGACCCGCTGCTTGGGATGGCCTTCGGCTTCGTTCTCGTCTGGGCGAGCTGGAAAATCCTGAAGGAGTCGATCTATATGCTCATGGAGGGAACGCCGGAGGATGTGGACCTTCGAGAAGTGACCTCTGCGCTTGAGAAACTCGACGGTATCCGCGACGTGCATCATGTTCACGCCTGGGTGCTGACCAGCGGCAGGCATGTATTCTCCGGCCATGCACGGACGGAACCCGGCCATAAGTCAGGTGACGTTCTGCAGGCGGCCCACGCGCTATTGCGAGACAGGTTCGGTTTCCTGCTGGTCACCCTGCAGGTCGAAGATCGTTGCCTCGACGAGTCGGGTGCAGAGGACATTGACATCACGCACGATCACACCGCTGGGCACGTCGCATGAAAATCGCCATCGTCCTATATCCCGGCTTTACCGCGCTTGATGCGATCGGGCCCTATGAGGTGTTGAAGATGCTTCCCGGCACCGAGCTTCGCTTTGTGGCTCATGCGCCGGGTCCTGTGCCAACGGACCGTGGCATTCTTGTCGTTGGCGCGACGCACAGCTTTGATGAAACGCCCGACCCCGACCTGGTGATTGTACCGGGCGCGGAGGCCCAGACCGGCGTGGCAGCCGCTGATAGGGCCCTTTCGGATTGGCTGCGCAAGATTCACGGACAGACAAGGTACACAACCTCGGTCTGTTCGGGGGCCGTGATCCTGGCTGCGTCGGGCCTGCTCAAAGGACAGCCCGCCACAACACATTGGGCGGCGATGGATAGTGTGAAACGCCTTGGTGCCACGCCATGCCCGAACGAACGGATAGTGCGGGCGGGCAAAATCTGGACCGCAGCCGGCGTGTCAGCGGGTATAGACTTGGCCTTTGCCCTGGCCGAAAAGATCGCCGGCCGCGAAACAGCCGAGCGCATTCAGTTGATGCTCGAATATGACCCTCAGCCACCGCAGGATGCGGGGCATATGAACACGGCATCTGCCGCTGTCGCCGCCGCCGCCCGCGCCGAGATGGCGCGGCTGTCGCGCAATCCGATGAATGCGGTCGCGGTCGGCAAAATCGCATGGCGTCAGGCGCTGGCCAAGGTCCGAAAATCAATCGGAAACAAGAACGTCTCCCGATAGGGCCGGCGACCATTTCTACCGCGTAGCGCTATTCTGCAACCTCTATCGGCCTGAAGAGCCGCAAAGCATGCTATCCTCGGAAGCAACTGTTCATGAATCGCGAGGCATCTGTCAGAAAAGGCACATAGCGGTCCTTCATTCCGGCCGCAGCGAACGACAGCTCTCCGCCGTTCGCGACAAATGCTGCGCCGTTGCGCAATGACGGTATTGGGCTCGTCCGAGACATCTGAGCAAAATGATCAGATGACCGCTAGACGGCGGTAAGCAGCCGTCAGAGCCAACGAAAACGCTGAGCCGCGCCCGAACGACAGCTTTCACCGGCTTCAGACGTTCGCTAAAATCGAGGTTAGGTCCGGCTTGCGGACAAACCAGACATCACGGTTCCGAACTCTTCACAATGTTTCCAGCTTTCATGCAGCCTTGAGGCGGACAAAAATTTCGCGGTTGAGGCAAAATTTCGGAGGTGACGTTTCATCTTCGGCGGTTGCCAGCCAAGTCGTACAGGCTGCCTTGCTTCCACATTTACTACAGTTTGTCATGCTTTCCCTAATTTCATCTTCCACCGCTGCAGGAAGACGCCGCTTAGGGAGTTTGACACCGGACACGTCCAGCATTCTTTGCCAAAGGTAGAGGCATTTTTCAAACGCGGCTACGTCAGCGTCGGACACATGTAAGCCCATGATACAGCACTCTCCTGACATCTGCTCACGGGCAACTTACACAAAGATTAGAAACCACTCCTTGATCTACCGCAACCAACGCGAAGTTCATCGCTTGTTCAGTCTTTGAACATGCTTTGAAATTTCACGCATCAGACGATTGCCTTGCTCAGCTGTCGACCGCGACTGCTCGTATCGGTCTTCGACGAATATGGATATTCCATCTGGCGCACTTGAACCACGGTCGCACTCCCGATCGGATCGGCCCGAGCAGGCCACGCACTTCGCAGTGAACAGGTCACCCGACGAAAAGACTCAGATGAATGCCTTGAGCCCCTTCACGAACTTGGTCATCGGCGCAGCATTTGTCGCCATGGGCTCTTCCAAGACATCTGTGCAAAATGATCAGATGACCGCTGGACGGCGGTAAGCAGCCGTCAGAGCCGAAGATCCTCTGAGCCAAGCCCAAACGACAGCTTTGACTGCCTCCAGACGTTCGCCGAAACCGAGGTTAGGTCCGGCTTGCGGACAGCGCAGACATGGTTGGCGGCTGTCAGACGATTATCGCCATTTCGGCTTAGCGCTGAAGGAACCGCACAGCGCAGAGTTAGCGAGAGCCCCAGGACAGGGTGCCCTCGCCATGTTTCGGTCACAGAACCAACGGCGGACAGCGGCAACGTCAATGCATCACCTCTGGGCGAATTTCTCAGCTTCCGGCATCAGCAGATAGGTCGCGATAGCTTTGCGATCCGCGTCGGTCAGAAAGGCTGTCCCGTAATTTACGACCTCTCCCATGCTGCCGCCGAAGACATCACCTTCAGGCGTCAGACCGGTCTTGAGGGCGTAGGCGAGATTGGAAATGGTCCACCCATTGTTTTCCAGGACCTCAGCAGTGATCGGGGGCGCGTCGCTGCCCGGCAGATCGGGGTTGCCCATGAACTTCCGGTCTGACATCCGCGCGCCGGCAAGGTTCCGTTCGGTGTGACAAGCACCGCAATGCGCCGCGCCTTCCACAAGGACACGCCCGCGGTTCCAGGCCTTGTTCATCCCCTCGACCGGATCGGTCGCTGGCTCTGTTAGAAAGGCGGCACGCCAGGCCTTCAACGTCCAGCGCTGATTGAACGGAAAGGCAAGATCGTGGTCCGGCGCATCCTCGGCCACGGGCGCCACGGTCTGGAACGCCGCCCAAAGATCGGCGATCTGCTGATCCGTGAACGAGCCGTAGAAAGGATAGGTGAAAGCGGGGTAGTAAGGATGCCCGTCAGGTGAAATGCCCTGTCGGACCGCGCGGGCGAAATCCGCCGTTGTCCAGGAGCCGATGCCGTGTTCCGGATCGGTGGTGATGTTGGGAGAGATCAGCGTGCCGAACGGCGTCTTGAACGGAACACCGCCCGCAAGCGGGCGGCCGCCATTCTCGAAATCCGTGTGGCACGAGATACAGCCGCTGGCCCGGGCAAGGTAGGCGCCCGCCTGCACATCCCCGATATCGGCGATGTCGGGTGTCTCCGCCGGGATAGGCCAAACCACCAGGGCACCCGTGGTCGTCATGGCCATCAGAAGCATCGCCGCGAAAAGGATGCCAAGCCTGCGCATGCTCAGTCCTCCTCGGCGCGAAAGCGCGTGTGACAGGCCGAACAGGTCTGGCTCATCATTGTGAAGACCGCCTCTGCCGGCATCTCGGCCAAGTGTTCGGCATCCATCATCGGCACGGTTGTAGCCATCATGCCAGACCCGCCCATCATGCCGCTGGAACCGCCCATCATGCCGCCCGTATCGCTCATCATCGTTCCCGAGCCCATAGGGGTGCTGGACGGTTCGTTCCCGGCGGCCCGTCCAAGGCCGGCCGCCATGACCTCCAACTGACGCGCTAAGGCAGAGAAAGTTTCCCACTCTTCCCAGGTTGTGTCCATGGCCTCGGACGGCGTGGCGTTCGAGCCTTCAGGAAACAGATCAGTCATTGCCGAGCCGGAATGGGCCTGAACGATTTCTGCCGCATTACGCACCTGGTTGGGATCGTATGCCACTTCTCCCGAGAACATGGCGCCGACCGTCTTGGTCGCGTCTCCCATCGCCTTCATGGCGTCCATACGCTCTTTCACGACCCCGGTTGCGCTGGAATGCGCAAACACCGCGACGCCTGTGATCGTGAGAAAAACTGCGGCGACAGCCGCGCGAAGATATGTGTTCATGATGCTCTCCTGTCTGAGCAAGCCGTTTCTGGATTTTCGGATTAACGATCAGGAGAGTCGCGGAGGCGGCGGGTCGAAATTCAAGATAATGGAGGAAAAGGAAAAATCATGGACGCCCAGAGCCGCGCCAGCGTCGCTGCGTACCGGGGAAAGCCTTAGACTCTGGGAGGCGAGAACGGCACCTGTGCAAAGCGCCGTGGCATGGCAGCCGGTGTGGGCGCTCGCTGGCTCGTCCCCGGCAGTATGCCCTTGTGTTTCGCCGGCCGCGTGGGTCAGCTGGTGCGCGCTTTCTCCGGTGTGGACGCTTGTTTCGGGCAGGACCATCGCAAGCATGAGCGACAGCGCAAGCGCCGCCATCAGCAGGGGCTTGGCCAGGGTGTTCCGGGTGCGCGCCATCACAGTATCCCGTTTGCCGCCTGCAGCGCGCGGACATAGGTCAAGATGGCGTCCACATCGCCCTTGGTCAGCCCGTCGACCGGCGGCATGCTCCCAAATGTCCAGTGATGCGCCCGAACGCCGTTCTGTGTTGCCAGCCAGAAGGCTGCATCGCCATGATGGCTTGGCTCATAAATCTTGTGCACAAGCGGTGGGCCCGCGCCGTCCACGCCGGCGGCGTTTTCGCCGTGGCAGGAGATACATTTCGCTTCGAAGGCGCGCTTTCCCAACACGGCGCGCTCGGACAGTGCGTCCGGCAAAGCGACTTGCACCAACGCCGCGCCGGGTTCTCCGCTTGCCGAAGCGGCAGGTGCCGCGTCGTCATCGGTGGCGAACCGCATCAGGGCAAAGCCAGCCGCCACGGTAATTGCAGGTGCCGCCACCAAATAGGTCAGTCTGCTCAACGTCTTCGCCTAACCGTTTCTCGTTTCCAGAAATTCGGTGTCGTGTCTCAGTGATAGTTAACGAAAAGATACCAATATTTCAAACCATGGCGGATAGGACGGATGACATTGGGCACAAGCGTGCTCAACCGACATCGCTGTTCTTGACGAAATCGACTGACCCGGCGTGGTTTCTTAGGTTGCCAAAGAATTACTCTTCGGGCTCCAAAAAACAGATAAACAAAGGATAACGCGCTTCCCAGCCATCGCTGATCCTCCTATTTGCGGGACAATCTATCCCAGTCGGTGGACTACGATCACGGGGCTACTCCGATTAGAGATAGTCCACGACAGAGGTCCAGACACTGGGTGCTAGGTCCAGATATATTTGATCCTAGAACAGTCTGTCGCCTCATGACCTGATTTGGAGCTACTTGTAGGGTTCCAAGGACGCCGACAGCATCATAAGGAAAATAACCAACATGCGGTTTCGAACAACGATCAGCCTGATCCTCGTTCTGTCTGTCGTTGGGCTCAGCTACGAGATTGCGGCTGGCCGTGTACTGGCCCCGTTCTTTGGTACGTCGCTTGTGACCTGGACGGTTGTCATCGCGACCGTCCTCGCCGGGTTCTCGCTCGGCAGTGCGTTGGGCGGCCTCATCGCCGAGCAGGAACGCCACGTGGCCTTGCGCAGGGTGCGTGCGGCGTTGGTTGCAACGGCGGTCCTGATGGCGGTGTCGCCGACCGTGATCGGCGCTCTCTATGCCATGGGCGCCCGGGGCACCGGCGGGATGATTCTCGCTGTTTTCGTGGCGTTTTTTCCTGGATCGGTGCTGGTCACGCTGCCCTCGCCACTCCTGGCCAAGCTCGCCGTCGAGGCCCGACCGGGGCGAGAAGGTTCATCGCTCGGTCTGGTCCTGGCGGCCGGCTCGCTCGGGGCGATCTTCGGTGCCGTCCTTGCCGGCTTTGTCACCTTGCCGCTTATCGGCTCGGCGGCGACCTTCGCCGGATGCGGAGCCGCAGCCCTTCTCTGTGTGCCATTCCTACGCGGCGCCGAACCGGCATCCGCGGGGTCTGTTGGTCCCGCGGCGGTTGTGGTGGCGGTGAGCGTGCTGACCGGGCCGGTGTGCAAGTACGAGTCCGGCTTGTCGTGCATCGACGCTGTGCGCCGCGGCAGCACGGTGCATCTCTACGCTGATCGCACCGCGCAAGCCGCCGAGCGGATCGGCCAAGCAGACCAGGAAAGTTTGCCGGGACTGGTGATGCCCTATACCGAATGGCTCTGGGCCAGGATGGATCGTGACCTGGGTCCAGCGCCTTCCGTGTTGTTCATCGGTGGAGGCGGCTACACCCTGCCCACCCGGCTCCTGTCGATGCGGCCTAACGCAGAAGCGGTGGCCGTCGAAATCGATCCGCTTGTCACATGGACAGTCCGACAGCACATGCCCGGGGCTGGTGCTATGATCGAACGGGAAGGGTATGATGCAAGCGCCGATGCGCCCCGGGGCGAGACGGACCGGCTCGGGATCGCCCACGCAGACGGGCGAGTCTACATCAACGAGACAGAGCGCCGATTCGATGCGGTCGTCATGGATGCCTTCTCGTCAGGGTCGGTCCCGGCTCATCTGGCGACACTCGAGACCTACGACAGATTAACTGAGATCAGCGATGGCCCAGTTTACGTGAACCTGATCGATGCGCCTGATGGTCCACTAGCGCGGGGACTCAACGCCATACTGGCGAGCCATTATCCGTATGTGGAGTCGGTTCAAGGACCGGTCAGCACTCGTGGACTCGCCAACATCCTCCTCGCGGCTTCTCGCCACCCTCTAATCCCACTGGAGTCGTTGCCTGCAAACTATGCCGCCGTAAAGATTGCGGCAGGCCGGGCCTTTACGGACGATCGCGGCTGGGTCGGCCATCGGTAGAATGAGCACATGCCCGCACCTGGTCCCTCAGCACGGCATATCCGTTCGACACGCTTGTGGTTCACATGCCAACCTGCGTTGTTCAGCAGGCCAGTCACCATTCGATAACCGTAGCGCCCGCACCCCGATGCATGGGCTCTCGCGAATCAGAAACTTCCACCTCTGATTAGACGCAGGCCTGAAAGGCTCTATTCCGCTCTCATTCTTGCCGCCCCATGAGCGCCGTCGGTCTCGGCGTGGCCAACCATCCCAGAAATTGCGTGAGGCTATCGACCTGATCATCGTGCTTTCCCTTCGGAAAATGTGTTAGCTCCCTACGGAAGTCTGCAATCCACGGAGCGTCTTTTGGTACGGCAATGCGCCCAGCTTCGATCTGGGGGGAGACCGCGAGCAACCTTGTCGCCTTGTCGTTCTTTGGCCGAATACCAATCACGTTGTGTCGCGTCTCCCGTCTCAGGTCTTGAATCAGATTCGTCCCGGAACCGGCATCTTCGATGAGCACGGTGGCCACTTTGTGCCGACTTGCCTCCGAGATGATACGTCTGCGCAAGTCAGGGTATTCCAGTCGCGCGCGAAATAGATCGACCAACCATGCATCTGCACCGCGTACCATCCAGGTGGTGCAAACCGAATAATCATTCGCCTCGTCCGCCTTTGACGCCGTATCCCAGGATTGTACAATCTGGTAGCCTGCTCGCAGATCAGGCGTCCGGTCGTAAGTCTTGAACCAGGACCACTTCACGAGCCCGCCGTCTATCGGGGCAGGTCGTTGCTGATATTGCGCGGAGAACGCATAGGACCCAAGCTCATGTCGATATCGTTCGAGAAGCGGGCGGGGCAATCGCTCTGGATGCAGCAGATGCCCTTCGTCACGATCTATCGTGCGTCCCGAGCCTAGAGGAATTGAGACGGGTGCATCTGAGATCGCCTGTAAATCCAGATGTTCCCAGCCACCTTGCTCCAGCAAGACGCCGGCCAGGTCCGCCTCGTGCACACGCTGCTGAATCACGACAATTGCACCAGACAAGGGGTCATTGAGCCTGCTCAAAAGAGTTGTGCGATACCAGTCAATGACCTGTTGGCGTTTGGCCTCGGACGCGGCCTCGTCGGGTTTGTGCGGATCATCCAGCAGGATAATGTCGCCACCGCGTCCGGTGACCGTGCCGCCGATCGAGGTGGAGAACCGACCACCCCCTCTTGTTGTTTCAAAGTCGGCACGCCCGCCTCGGCCTCTGGCTATGCGCGTGCCTGGAAAGCAGGCGCGATACCAGGGGGCTTCGATGACCTTCTGACAGTCCAGCGCAAGCCTGTCCGAAAGACCTTCGGCATAGGATACGGCCAATATGCGCATCTTGGGATTGCGCCCCAGAAGCCATGCCGGAAAAGCGACGGACGCCGCGATCGACTTGAGTGACCGCGGTGGCATGGTGATGATCAGTCGGGTTATCTCTCCCCCTACGACGCGATCCAGTTGATGAGCGATCGCGTCGACATGCCAGTTGTGCAGATACGCGCTGCCGGGCGCAACGGTGGCAAAGCTGCGCTGGATGAAGGAGGATAGGTCGGATCGCAAGAGCGCGTTCAAGACGGCGATGTCGTCAAGCTCATTCATCGCCCTTGCTTCCTGCTGAACCGTCCTCAATCTCTGCACTGGAAAACTCGTCGAGAACTTTCTGAGCATACCTTTCCAGGATCTGCGCCTCGCTGGCTGTGAGAGACCGATCAGACATTCGCGCGTCCCGATCCGCTTCATATTTGAGGGCAAGACCAAAGAGCTCGGACAGAGCCCTGATGTCCCCCTTGAGGGCGCGTTCGCGCAGGCGCATCAACGCCGCCTGACGGCTGCTGACGCGTTTCGGTTGACCGCCTTCGGTGATCGAGACCGGTGCCGTCAGAACCTCTTCAAGCTCCGTCGCAAAATTGCGACGATCTTTAGGACGTCCCTTGGGATTGCCAGATTGACCTTTCTTGAACCGCGTATGTTCCGGGGGCTTTCCATATCCCACCTCGTATTTGCGTTTATCCGTCATTGCATGTCCTCCAGATGCTGGAGTTGGCATCCATCGGAGACACGGACCGGCTCGTCGCCGGTCTCCTCGCGCCAACGCCGCAGGGCGACGTCCACATAGGCAGGGTCAATGTCCATCCCTCGGGCATCCCGGCCACATCGTTCGGCGGCTATCAGTGTCGCGCCAGCGCCCAGAAATGGATCGAGCACGATGTCACCGCGCCGGGAAACATCTAGGAGCGCGTCCTTGATCATCGCGACCGGTTTGGCGGTCGGATGCGCACGAAGGTCCTCCATGCGCCCGCGGCGAAATGTGTTCACACCGGCGTAGGTCCAGAGGTTCGTTCTGTTCCGGCCATGCCGTCCAAGTTCGACATTGTTGCGATGAGGGGCATCGCCAACCTTGAATACAAATACAAGCTCGTGCTGGCTGCGATAGAGGCTGCCCATGCCACCGTTTGTCTTGGCCCAGACACAGAGGTTCAGCATGGTTCCAAAGGCCGCGCGGCCAGCTGCCTGCATCTCCGCGATATGACGCCAGTCCATACATGCAAACCAAACAGCGCCATCCCGACTGTGTTGCGCGGCCAGTCCAAACGCTTCCGACAGGAACGTCGTGAATTCTGCCTCGTTCATTTCGCCAGAGGCCTCGGCAAATTCACGATGCCGCACCTTTCCTTTGCCAGATACGTGACCGTTTATCGGAACGTTGTACGGTGGATCGCTGAAACCGACATCTGCCTTCGCGCCCTCCATCAGAAGGCCGACATCATCTGCTGTCCGGGCGTCGCCACACATCAACCGGTGGCGACCGAGCGTCCAGACGTCGCCCCGTCGCGATATCGAGGGGACTGAACGATCAGGCTCCGGGGCTGTTTCAGGCTTCGCTTGTGAACCAGCCGCCTGCTCAATGATCAGATCGGTTTCGGGAACCTCGAAGCCTGTTACATTGAGCTCGAAACCGAGGTTCATCGACGAGAGGTCGGCGAGTTCCTCGGCTAGAAGCTCAAGGTCCCAGCCCGCATTCAGTGCGATCTTGTTATCCGCGAGCATCAACGCGCGTTTCTGCGCGTCCGACAAATGTGTGATCTGGATGGCTGGTACGGTCTCCAGTCCAATTGATTTCGCGGCGTCAAGTCGACCGTGACCGGCAATCAGACCGAGGCTTTCATCCACCAGTATCGGGTTGGTGAAGCCAAACGTCTGAATGCTCGCGGCAATCTGGTCAATTTGCGTGGACGAGTGCGTACGCGCATTGCGCGCGGATGGTGTCACGTCGCCAACGGCGACGATCATGAATTGCATGCTCATAGCAAGCTCCATTTGAGTCCGTCAGCGCGGTGCGCCAGCGGAAATGATTAGGGGAATGCACCAAGGTGCATTTGAGAGAATTCCGACGACCAGTCTCTCGCGGGTCACCGGGCCCCTTCCTGGAGCGTGCCGCCACAGAGCATCTTGCTTGTGGGCTTTTCGCTGGAGCCGAGGCGGCCATCCGGCACTCCATCTACCCGTCCAGCGGCACGGCAGATGTCAACCTCATCACATAACATCATACAACATGCGCGAGAACAATCAAGGAACATCTTGCCGTGCAGCATCAACTTGCTCCAAAAGCCACGCTTACAGTCCGTCAGAAACGACTGGACTGCTGCGGCAAAGCACGCATGAGTGTCACCACGCCCGAAGCCGTCTCGGGCGCTCCTCGGTACCGGGCCCGTGATCCGCGGGTCCCATGACAGAGGAGACAGACATGACCAAACCCAAACAGACAAAGACCGCCAAGGTTCAAAGCATGCTGCGACGCCCATCTGGCGCAACCATCGACGCCTTGTGCAAAGCGACCGGCTGGCAGGCGCATTCGGTGCGAGCGGCCCTGACCGGATTGCGCAAGGCCGGGCATGCGATCGCGCGAGAAGAGGCCGACGGCAAAACCGGCAAAACCGTGTTTCGCATCATCGCACCGGCGGAGACGCCGTCATGACCGTGGCAGAGATCGAGGCAATGGACCGGGCGGCTCTTGTAACCGCCTGGACAAAGATTTTTCGCACCCCGGTGCCCAAAGGCCTGAGCAAGGCGTTGATGCGCAGGTTTCTCGCGATCGAGATCCAGACACGGCAGATGGGCGGCCTGTCAAAGAAGACGAAGTCGCTGCTCGACAAACCCTCGGATCAGGCCACGCGGCCGACGAGCCCGGCTTTGCAGCCCGGTGGACGACTGCTGCGGGAATGGAATGGTGTGACACATGTCGTCGACGTGACGAATAACGGCTTCATATGGAAAGATGGAAGGTACCGATCCCTCTCGAAGATCGCCCGTGAGATCACGGGAGCCCATTGGTCAGGACCGCGGTTCTTTGGCCTGACCGGAGCGGCGAAACCATGACTCAGAAAAAGGTCCGCTGCGCCATCTACACCCGCAAGTCGTCGGACGAGGGCCTGAATCAGGATTTCAACTCGCTGGATGCACAGCACGAAGCCTGCGCCGCCTACATCGCCAGTCAGAAACACGAAGGCTGGAAGATGTTGACGACGCGCTATGACGACGGCGGTATTTCCGGCGGCACTCTGGAGCGTCCAGGCCTCCAGCACCTGCTGGCAGACATCGATGCCGGGCGGATTGACATGGTGGTCGTTTACAAGATCGACCGGCTGACCCGCTCACTGGCCGATTTCGCGAAGCTGGTCGAGAGACTGGAAAAGGCCGAGTGCTCCTTCGTCTCTGTTACGCAAGCCTTCAACACGTCCTCCTCGATGGGGCGGTTGACCCTGAACGTGCTGCTGTCCTTTGCTCAGTTCGAACGCGAAGTCACCGCCGAGCGCATCCGCGACAAGATCGCGGCCTCCAAGAAGAAAGGCCTCTGGATGGGCGGCATCCCACCGCTTGGATATGATCCGCACCCCGACAAGACCCGACGCGAATTGGTAGTGAACGCGGACGAAGCCGAGACCGTTCGCAAGATCTTCCAACTCTATGAAACGCACCGCTGCCTGAATACGGTCGTGCGTGAGACAGAGATATTCGGAATACGCTCCAAACGGCATATCTTTGCGACGGGTCGCATCCAGGGCGGCGGGCCATTCACCCGGGGTCAGATCTATCACCTTCTGACCAACCCGGTTTACCTCGGCCGCATCCGGCACAAGGATCAGACCTTCAAAGGCCAGCATCCGGCCATCGTTGACCAAGGGCTCTGGGACAGCGTGCAGCGGCACCTTCAGGCCGCCAGCGCGCGGCGGCGTGGCCTCCCGGCCGGCACCGCATCAGGATCGGACGCACCGCTGAAAGGCAAGGTACGCGACGAGAAAGGTGACATCCTGACACCGACGCACACGACGCGCCATGGAAAGCGGCAACGATACTATGTCTCAAACCGGCTGATCTCGGGCGGTGCCGATCCGACGGGATGGCGCCTGCCAGCCGCGACCTTCGAAGCGGCCGTCGTCGACGCGATGGCCAATCACCTCGAGGAGCAGGCGAAGCGACATGCGGTTCTGAAAGAAGATGATGTCGCCAGATCAGGTTGCGCGTCCAGAGCCGTGGCCGCCTTGGCCAAGAGAATGCGAACCGAGCGATGCAAATATGCGGCGCCACTTATTCGCGCCGTAGCCCTTGGCAACCAAGAGCTCAGTATCCAGCTCGATCGCGACGCCGTCGCCGAAGCGACGGGATTTCAGGCAACGATGCTCAGCGATGCGCTCTGCAAATTGACGCCGTCGTTCGCCTGCAAGAGGCGCGGTGTCGAGACGCGCATCGTTGCCGGGGACCCAAATCCCGAACCAGACCAGACCCTGCTCCGCGCGTTGCGGAATGCGCATGCCTGGTCAGGCGCGCTGAGATCAGGTGAACAACTGAAGGAGCTCGCCCGGCGCGTCGGGCACTCCGAGCGCTACATCCGACGGATCACATCCCTGATCTCGCTTTCGCCGCGCTATCAGGCGGCGATACTCGACGGCACGCAGCCAGCGCACCTGAATCTTGAAACGCTGGTGCGGGGAAATATCCCCCTCGACTGGAGTCATCAGGAGCGGCTGTTCGGACCGAATTCCTGACATTCCCTGATATGGGAAATCGCTTCCCTGTTAGCCTCCCCAAATTCCCTGTTCCGCAGATTGAATTCCCTGTTGTTGGATGTAGGGAATTTAACTGCAACCCACTGATATTACTGACACTATCTCGCCCCGATCCACTCAATGCATACGGAATCGCGAAGATTTCCCTGTAAATTGCCTGTTATCAGGGAAAACGGACCGAGGACTTCAGGCCACTGAGGCTGCCGAGGGAAATGGCGCAGGATGTGGCTGCACGGTCCGTCTCAAGAACAGATACCGGTTCACAAGCCGCTAAACTGACGCGGGAATTCCGGTCAGAACGGAAGTGTCAGATTGAGACAGGGGTGGGTGGCGGACCGAGGAGGATTCGAACCCCCGACCCCTTGATTCGTAGTCAAGTACTCTATCCAGCTGAGCTATCGGTCCACAGGACGTGCAATTAGACCCTGCGCCGAGGCTTTGCAAGAGCCGATTTGGGGAATGCGGGAAGGTTTTCCGCTGGCGCTGCGCGCCTTAGCCGACATGGCCCATCGGCAGGCGGATTTCGAAACAGGTGCCGGTTTCGTCGCTGCGCGCCAGTTTCAGCGTGCCGCCGTGGCCGCGTACCAATTCCGACACGATGGCCAGCCCCAGACCCGAGCCTCCCTTGCGCGCGCCGCCCTGGAACGGCTGGAAGAGGTGATCGCGCGCCTTGGGCGGCAGGCCCGGGCCGGTGTCGGTGATCTGGATCAGCCAGTCGGCCTCTTCGGCCCGCGCGCGGATGTTGATCTCGCCCGGCTGGCCGGACCCGACGATGGCCTGACGGGCATTCCGCACCAGGTTCGAGAGCGCGCGGTAAAGCTGCTCGGGGTCGCCGCGCACCATGAGGTTGGCGGGGATATCCTCGGACAGGCTCAGGTCATGCTCGCCGATGGCCAGCCGCTCGGCCTCGATCACCTCGCCCACGAGGCTGGCGAGGTTGAAGAGCGTCAGCGTGGGCGCGGGTTCCTCGGCGCGGCCGAAGGCCAACGTGCTTTCGCAGAGCGAAACCGCGCGGGTAATCGAGTTCACCAGCTTGGGCGCCATGCGCTTGACGGTGGGGTCCTCGGACATCTCGATCCGGTCGGTAAAAAGCTGCGCCGACGTCAGGATGTTGCGCAGATCGTGGCTGACGCGGGCCACCGCGCCGCCCAGCTGGGCCAGCCGCTCCTTTTGCTTCAGCGCCTGGGTCAGCTGCGTCTGCAGCGATTGCAACGCCTCTTCGGCCTCGCGCAGCTCGCGCACGCTGGCCGAGGGCTGGATGATGCGATGCGCATCCTCAGGCGCGGCGGAATAGCTTTGCATGTGGCCCACGACGCCCTTGATCGGTTTGACCAGCAGCACGCGCACCGCCAGGAACAACAGCAGCGCCGTGATTACCGAGATCACCGCCGACAAGACCAGGATGCGCAGGCCGTAGTCGATCATCGCGGTGCGCAGATCGGCGGTGTCCATGGTCACCTCGATCAGCAGGCCCGCATCGCGCAAGGGGTTGCCGATGATGCGGATCACCTCGGGCTCGGGCGTGGCCAGCCGGATCATCGCATCGCGAATCAGCTCGAGCGCCCCGGCGTCGCGCAGATCGTAAGAACCGCCGATCCGCCCCGGCATCGGCGACGACAGCACCAGCTGGCGCGCCTCGTCCCGGCGCAGGACCACGTTGAAGACGCCTGCGTTGGCCAGCAGTTCCTCTTCCAGATCGGGGTCGATCATGTCGTCTGCCAGCAGCGCCAGCGACGCGATCTGCGCCCGCTCTAGACGCGCCAGCAGGTAATCCTCGCGGAACCGTGCCACCGAGGGCACGAAGATCAGCACTTCGGCCAGCATCACGAAGATCGTGGTCAGGATCAGGAAGCGGCCGGAGAGCGAATTCAGCATGGGCACTTTCGGGTCGTCAGGGCAGCCAGCGTTGCACCAGCCTCACCACTTTCTTGACCGTCTCGTTTTCGAACAGTCTTGGCGAGAAATAAGCGCCCGCGGCCCGTTTGTTAACCTCTCCGACGGTCGGATAGGGCGAAACCATGTTTGCGACGTGCTTCATCTTGAGCCCGTTGGCAATGACAAGCGACCAAAGGTTGATCAACTCGCCCGCCTGATGCCCGGCGATGGACACGCCCACGGGCTTGCCCTTGACCACCATGACCTTGATCAGCCCGGTTGTCTTGCGTTCGGCGATCAGGCGGTCGTTGTGCTGAAACGCAAAACGGACGACCTCGAGCCGGGGGCCGTATTCCTTTTTCGCCTGCGCTTCGGTCAGGCCGACCTGCGCCAGTTCGGGCTGGGTGTAGGTGGCCCAGGGGATGTGGTTCGTGCTTGCCTTGGCCGGAAGACCAAAGAGCGCCGAGCGGATCACGATCCCGGCGTGATAGCCGGCGACATGGGTAAACTGCAGCCCGCCCGCCGCGTCGCCGATGGCATAGACCTTGGGGTTGGTCGTCTTGAGGCTGGCGTCGACCTTTATCCCGGTGCGGGAGGTCTTGATCCCGGCCTTGTCCAGATCGAGCTTATCGGTATTCGCCTTGCGCCCGACCGCCACCAGAATGTGGCTGCCCTTGAAGACGCGGCCGTCCTGGGTTTCGACCTCGATGGCGCCCGGGGTGCCGCGCACCTCGCGGGCCAGGGCCTCTTCGGCGATCTCGATGCCCTCGGCGCGCAGCGCCTCAAGCACGATGGCGGCCATTTCCGGGTCGTCCTTGCCCAGCGCCCGCGCGCCCTCGATCACGGTGACCTCGCTGCCCAGACGCCGGTGCGCCTGCGCCATCTCCATCCCGATGGGTCCGCCGCCGATGACCAGCAGATGATCGGGCCGGTCGTTCAGCGCCCAGAGGGATTCGTTGGTCAGGTAGGGCACGGTGTCGAGCCCGGGGATCGGCGGCACCAGCGGCGACGATCCGGTGGCGATGACGATGCGGCGCGCGGTGATGCGGTGCGCCCCCGCTTCGACCGTATCCTTGCCGACGAAGCGCCCGTATTCGCGGATCACCCGGATGCCGAAGCCCTCGAAGCGTTCCTGACTGTCCACCGGCGCGATCCGGGCGATGACGTCCCGCACATGGTCCTTGGCGGCGGCGTAATCGACCCGGGGCTCGGCATCGGCGATGCCGTATTGCCGCGCGTGAGCCATACCATAGGCCGACTTGCCGCTGGCGATCAGCGCCTTCGACGGAACGCAGCCGTAATTCAGGCAATCGCCGCCCATCTCGTGGCCTTCCAGCAGCACCACATCGGCGCCCATCTGGCTGGCCCCCGCAGCCACCGACAACCCGCCGGAGCCCGCGCCGATGACCAGAAGGTCTGTCTTGATCGTCTCCATCGCTCAGACCCCTTTCTTGCCGCGCAGGGCCTTCAGCGCGATGGGCAGGGCGGCCAGCGCGCAGAGCCCCAGGATCGGCAGCAGGATATGCGGCTCGAAGATGATGCCCAGGTTCGGCGTATCGCCGCGTTCAAAAACCTCGCCCAGCCCGGCGCCCACCGAGGTATAGACCACGCCGCCGGGGATGATGCCCAGAAACGTCGTCACCACGAACCGCCACAGCGGCACACCGACGAAGGCCGGCACCAGGTTGGCCACAAAGAACGGCACGGCGGGCACAAGCCGGATCAGGAACAGCATCGACCACTGGTTCTCGTCGATCCCGTCCTTGATCCTTTTCACAGCGCCGTCGCTTGCCTCCATCCTGGCGGCGAGCCTGTCGCCCAGCCCGTAGCGGGCGGCCAGAAAGATGATCGTCGCGCCGATGGTCGCGGCGGTGATGTTGAAAAGCGCGCCCGGGAAGGTCGCGAACAGGAACCCGCCGGTCAGCGTGGCCACGGTCGCGCCCGGCAGCGAAAAGGCGACGATCCCCACATAGGCCAACATGAAGACGGCCACCGTCAGCGGGTAATTGGCGTCGCGGAAGGCGATCAGCGCCTCGCGGTTGTCCGCCAGCGTCTGAAAGCTGAGGTAGTCGCGCAGCGTGAACGCCCCGGCGATGGCGACCGCGCCGATCACGATCAGCGGCAGATGGCGGCGCCATCCGGGTTTCGGCGGGGTGTCTGTCATATCGGTCATCTCGGTGCTGTCCTCGGGGCTGGTGTCGGGTTGATCTGAACATGCGGTCCAGCCCGCCCGAACAACAGCCGCCTCACAGGCGCTTGATCGCGGGTGACACGAAGCGTGAGGATTTGCGGGGTGCGGCGCCAGACTGAAACATTTGACGCGGTGCTTTCGGGGCGAAATGTTGCATTTCTGCGGGATCGGAGGTTTGACATGGTCGCCAAGCCTGCCTATAGCACGGGCTTCGAACACCCGGCCCTCGCGAATCCGCGCCGGAGGGCCACCAAACGTACGGAGCCGACCGATGTCGAAACGCACCTTCCAGCCGTCGAACCTGGTTCGCAAGCGCCGCCACGGGTTCCGCGCCCGCATGGCCACCAAGGCCGGCCGCAAGATCCTGAACGCGCGCCGCGCACGCGGCCGCAAGGAACTGAGCGCGTAAGGGCCCTGGGCGCCCGCGCCCGGACTGCCGCCATGAGCGACCCGACCGAAACCGCCCCGGCCCCGTCCGCGGCGGTTTTTCGGCGTCTCCAGGTGCTGAGCAAGCGCTCCGATTTCCTCGCCGCCGCCCGCGCGCGGCGTCAGGGCACCGCGTCGATGACGCTCCAGGCCAGGTTCCGCGATGACGGCGATCCGGCGATCCGGGTGGGGTTTACTTGTTCCAAGAAGGTCGGCAAAGCCGTGGCCCGCAACCGCGCCAAGCGCCGCCTGCGCGAGGCCGCGCGCCTGGTTTTGCCCGAGAACGGCCGTCCCGGCTGGGATTACGTCCTGATCGGCCGGCCCGAGGCCACCGCCGCCCGCCCTTTCCCCGCGCTGCTCGACGATCTGCGCCACGCCCTGCGCAAGGTGCACTGATGAGCCGCCTGGCCCGCATCGCCGCCCTGCCCGTGCGCGCCTACCGGCTGGTTTTCAGCCCCTGGGTCGGCCACAACTGCCGCTATCACCCGACCTGCAGCGCCTATGCGCTGGAAGCGCTGGAAAAGCACGGCGCGCTGAAAGGCGGCTGGCTGGCCGCGCGGCGGATCGCCCGGTGCAACCCCTGGGGCGGCTCCGGCGTCGACAACGTCCCCGACGACTGACGCACGGCCCTTGCCGGACCGCGCCCAAGAGCTTATGCCGCCCCCATGCTAGACGACGCCGACGATATCCATCCGCTGTTCTACGGGGCCCCGAAAAGCACCGAGTTCAAGAAATTGCGCAAACGCATCGTGCAGAACGTGCGCGAGGCGGTCGAGCAATACGGCATGGTCGAACGCTCCGGCGGCGCGCCGCCGAAATGGCTGGTGTGTCTCTCGGGCGGCAAGGACAGCTATACCCTGCTGGCCGTTCTCTATGAATTGAAGTGGCGCGGCCTGCTGCCGGTCGATCTGCTGGCGTGCAACCTCGATCAGGGGCAACCGGGCTTTCCGGCGACGGTCCTGCCCGCCTTTCTGGAAAAGATGGGGGTGCCGCACCGGATCGAGTATCAGGACACTTATTCCATCGTGGTCGACAAGGTGCCCGCCGGGCGCACCTTTTGCGCGCTGTGTTCGCGACTGCGGCGCGGGCATCTTTACCGCATCGCCCGCGAGGAAGGATGCTCGGCAGTGGTTCTCGGCCACCATCGCGACGATATTTTAGAAACATTTTTCATGAATTTGTTTCATGGTGGCCGGCTTGCGACAATGCCGCCCAAGCTGGTGAACGAGGAAGGCGACCTTTTCCTTTATCGCCCGCTGGCCCATGTGGCCGAGGCGGATTGCGAGCTGTTCGCGCGGGCGATGAACTATCCGATCATCCCCTGCGATCTCTGTGGCAGCCAGGATGGCCTGCAAAGACAACAGGTTAAGCAGATCCTCGACGGCTGGGAAAAGAACAGCCCCGGTCGCAGGCAGGTGATGTTCCGCGCACTGATGAACGCGCGTCCGTCGCATCTTCTCGACCCCAAGCTCTTCGATTTTGCGGGGCTCGCGCGGGCGGCGGACGACGCCGAGATCTGACCGAAAATCCGGACCGTCTTAACCTGCGGCAAACACTCTGTCCCCTAGTGTCGACTCGCAATTGGACACAAAGGGAACGCCATGCGGGTCACTCTGTCTGCCCAAGCCCGGATCTGGAAAACCAGGCTACAGCACCTGCTTTTGGGGCCGCAATTGCTGGCCTTTCTGCCGGCCATCGTGCTGGCGGCCTTCTGGACGGGCGGCGAAATCGCACTGCTGATCGTGGCGCTCACCGTGCCCGTGCTGTTCGCGTTAAGCGGCGGCTTCAGCGGCGCCGTCGCCACGGTGCCGGCAGCAGAGCAACCGATGGATCTGGTGGACCGGGCGACGGTCGCCTCCCTGACCGAACAGTCAATGCTGCGCGCGCAGAACGCCAAGCTGCAGACGGGCGCCTTCCTGATCGAGGTCGAGGGGCTGGACGGCATCGCGCGTCAGATGGGCGAGGACGCAGCCAGTGCGCTGCGCGAATTATGCCTGTCGCGGCTGCGCAACCTGCTGCGGCGCGACGACATGGCCCTGCGCGTCGGCGATTCGCGCTATCTTGTGCTTCTGGGCCCGTCGCTGCGGCTTGATCTGGAAGCGATGCTGCAAATGGGCAGCCGGTTCCAGATGGGAGTCGAGGAACCCGCCGATATCAACGGCACGACGCATTACCTCTCCGCCGCTATCGGTTTTTGCGGCAGCTCGCGTTTGCCGAGAAACGCCACGGGCCGCGAGCTGATCGACGGCACGCAGGCCGCGCTGGCGGAGGCGATCGCCAACGGCCCGTCGGCGATCCGCGCCTGGTCGGAAAGCATCGGCGCCGAACGGCGCGCCCGAAAGGCGTTGCAGACCGAGGTTGAACGCGCCTTGGCGAACGGCCAGATCCAGGCCTGGTTCCAGCCCCAGATCTGCACCTCGACCGGTGCCATCAGCGGGGTCGAGGCTCTGGCGCGGTGGCTGCATCCCGAACGCGGCGTCGTTCCACCCGGGCAATTCCTGCGAAGTCTCGAGGAAGCCAACCAGATGGAACGGTTGAGCGAGGTCATCGTCCAGCAAAGCCTGACCGCCCTGCGGGGCTGGGACAATGCCCGTCTGGGCGTGCCTCGGGTCAGCGTGAATTTCGCCACCAGTGAATTGCGCAATCCACGGCTGGTGGAACGCATCAAATGGGAATTGGACCGTTTCGGTCTGACGCCGCAGCGGCTTGGCATCGAGGTGCTGGAAACGGTGATCGCAGATGCCCCCGACGGCATCGTCGCGCGCAATATCGAGGCGCTGCTCGATCTCGGCTGCCATGTGGATCTGGACGATTTCGGCACCGGTCACGCCTCGATCACCGCGCTGCGGCGGTTCCCGGTGAACCGGCTCAAGATCGACCGCAGCTTCGTCACCCGCGTAGACCGGGACGAGGAACAGCGCCGAATGCTGACCGCCGTGCTGTCCATGGCCGACCGGCTGGGATTGGAGACACTGGCCGAGGGTGTCGAAAGCGTCGGCGAACATGCGCTTTTGTCGCAACTGGGATGCGACCACGTGCAGGGCTTCGGCATCGCGCGCCCGATGCCCGGAGACGCGATCTACGATTGGGCGAAAACGCACGCAAAGCGGATCGCCTCGGCGCAACGGCTCGGCAGCAACACCGGGTGACCGGCCCGGCTCTGCGGCGCGGGCGGCCTGACCTTTCCGTCCCGCAAGCATCCGGCGACCCGGGCGCGCCTGATAACGATGGTCGCGCGGCGGCATCTCGCCCCACAGGGGATACGTGGTGGGGAAAGCGTCGCACCCGGCCTCTCCCAGTGTGCAAACGCCTCACTTTCCGGTGCGCGCCCCCCGTCTGGCCGCTTGCCACACCGGATTCGGCTTGACCTTTGGGCCGCGTGTCTGTTGAACCCCTCCAACGGATGGAATGGACAAACGGGCGGTCTTTTATGGACGACCAGAACAAGAATCTTCTCCTGGCCACGGCTCTCAGCTTTGCGGTGATCCTCGTCTGGTTCGTGCTGTTCCCGCCACCCGAGCCGCCGGCGGAGGATCCCGCGACCGCGGTCACCGAAACGGCCCCCGCCGACAGCGCCATCGCCACGGCGCCCAGCGCGGCCCCCGGCGCCACCACCGCCGAGCCCATTACCACTGCCGGCGCCACCGAAACGGCCGAGGCCCCTCGCCTGCCCATCGCCACCGAGCGGCTGGAAGGCTCGATCTCGCTCACCGGCGGGCGCATCGACGACCTGAAGCTGCGCGACTACCGGGTCACGCTCGATCCCGGCGCTGAAATTGTCGAACTGCTGCGCCCCATCGGCGCGGACACGCCCTATTACGCGCTTTACGGCTGGGCCCCCGGGGCCGGGCTGACGCTGGACGACGTGCCCGGAGCCAACACACCCTGGACCGTCGAAAGCGGCGAGACGCTGAGCGCCGAAGACGCTGTCATCCTGCGCTGGGACAGCCCCGCGGGCCTGGTCTTCCGCCGCACGATCAGCGTCGATGAGGATTACCTCTTCACTGTCACGCAATCGGTTGAAAACGCCGGCGCGGGCACCGTATCGGCGGCCCCTTATGGCATTCTCGCCCGCCACGGCGAACCCGCCGATCTCAAGAACTTCTTCATCCTGCACGAAGGCGTCGTCGCCATGGCCGACGGCGAACTGGCGGAACTGGATTACGACGATGTCAGCGACGCGCCGGTTGTGCCCAGCGAAGGCGCCCGCGCCGAGGTGACCCAGGTTGCCGAAAACGGCTGGATCGGCTTTACCGATCACTACTGGATGTCGACCCTCATCCCCGCGCCGGGCAGCGCCTTCAAACAGGTCGCCAAGTACGACGAGCGCCGCAACATCTTCCAGACCGAGGCGGTTCTGCCGACCATGACGCTCGCCCCCGGCGACCGGCAGGAGGTCACGACCCAGCTCTTTGCCGGTGCAAAGGAGTGGGAGGCGATCCGCGAATACCAGACGAACGGCGTCGACCGGTTTCTCGACAGCATCGACTGGGGCTGGTTCTTCTTCCTGACCAAGCCGATCTTCGCCGTGCTGCACTGGCTCAACGGGGCGATCGGCAACATGGGCTGGGCGATCATCGGCCTGACCCTGATCATCAAGGCGGTCCTGTTCCCGTTGGCCTACAAATCCTACGTCTCGATGGCGAAGATGAAAGAGCTTCAGCCGAAGATGGAGGAAATCAAGGAGCGCACGGGCGACGATCGCCAGAAGCTGCAGCAGGAGATGATGGAGCTTTACAAGAAGGAAAAGGTGAACCCCGCCGCGGGCTGCCTGCCGATCCTTCTGCAGATCCCGATCTTTTTCTCGCTCTACAAGGTGATCTTCGTCACGCTGGAACTGCGGCACGCGCCCTGGCTGGGGCCGTTCCAGGACCTGTCGGCGCCCGACCCGACCTCGCTGATCAACCTCTTCGGCCTGCTGCCCAACGCGGCGCCGGAACCCGGGTCGATCATGGCGCTGATCTTTATCGGGATCCTGCCGCTGCTGCTGGGTATCTCGATGTGGGTCCAGCAAAAGCTGAACCCCGCGCCCACCGATCCGACGCAGGCGATGATCTTTGCCTGGATGCCCTGGGTTTTCATGTTCATGCTGGGCGGGTTCGCCAGCGGCCTGGTGGTCTACTGGATCGCCAACAACACGATCACCTTCACCCAGCAGTACCTGATCATGCGCAGCCAGGGCTACAAGCCCGACGTCTTCGGCAACATCAGGTCGAGCTTCAAGAAGGACAAGGCCGCGGACGAGCCTGACAAGAAATGACCGCCCGCGTCACCGAGATCTGGCGGCACCCGGTCAAAAGCCACGGCCGCGAGCCGCTGGAACGGGTGACGCTGACAGCCGGAGAGGCGATGCCCTTTGACCGGCTCTGGGCGGTGGCGCATGAAAGATCGACGGCGGATGGCAGCACCTGGGTGTCCTGCGCGAACTTCAGCCGGGTGGCCAAGGTGGCGGCGCTGATGGCGATCACCGCCGAGCTGGACGAGGCGGCAGAGACGATCACGCTGCGCCACCCCGACCGCCCCGACCTGACCTTTGCGCCCGACCGCGACGCGGCGGCGTTTCTGAATTGGGTGCGGCCTCTGATGCCCGAAGACCGGTTGCAATCCGCGCGCATCGTCCGCGCGCAGGGCCCCGCCATGACCGACAGCGATTTTCCCAGCGTGACGCTCTGCAACATGTCCTCGCACCGGGCGGTGGAGCAGCGCGTGGGGCGGCCGCTGTCGATCCACCGCTGGCGTGGGAATATCTGGATCGACGGCCTCGCCCCGTGGGAGGAATTCGACTGGATCGACCGCGATGTCCGCATCGGCGGCGCGGTGCTGCGGGTGCGCGAACGCACCGATCGGTGTGCCTCGACCCATTCGAACCCGGACACGGGCCGGCGCGACACCGATATCCTGTCAGCCCTGGGCAGCTGGGATCACGGGGATTTTTCCGTCCGGGCCGAGGTGATCGAGGGCGGCCCCATCGTCACCGGCGACCATGTGGAGCGGATCTGATGCAATTGCCCTTTCCCCTGGCCGAAGAACCCGACGAGGACGCGCGCGAAGCCGCGCGCAAACTCTTCGCGGGCGAGGTCGAGTTCCTGAAAGGCGTGGTCGCCATGTCCGGCCTGCCCCCCGACGACCGGGTCGAGGTCTGCTTTGCCGGGCGTTCGAACGTCGGCAAATCCAGCCTGATCAACGCGCTAACCGGCCGCAAGGGGCTGGCGCGGGCGTCGAACACGCCCGGCCGCACGCAGGAAATCAACTTCTTCACCCTGGGCGACGACCGCTATCTGGTGGACCTGCCGGGCTATGGCTATGCCAACGCCCCGGTGGCCGTGGTCGAGAAGTGGCAGAAACTGCTGAAACAGTACCTGTCGGGCCGGGCCAGCCTGCACCGCGCCTTCGTTCTGATCGACGCGCGGCACGGGATCAAGGAGGTCGACGATCAGATCATGACCCTGCTCGACCAGTCAGCGGTGACCTTCCAGGCGGTGCTGACAAAGGCCGACAAGGTCAAGGAAAAGGACCGCGAAAAGGTGCTGGAGCAGGTCCGTTCGAGGCTGGCGAAACACGTCGCGGCCTATCCCGAGATCGTCCTGACCAGCAGCGAAAAGGGCGACGGCCTGCCGACCCTGCGGGCGATCATTGCCGGGCTGGGTTGAGATTAGGGGCTTGCGCTGCGGCGCCAGATTGCTGACACAAGGGCAGTCCAAGAGCCAATGCCCGAGATGAAGAAACAAGACATGAACCGCGACTGGATCGCCACCGCCCGCACGCTCAGCCAGGCGCTGCCCTATCTGCAACGCTACACCGACGCCATCGTGGTGGTGAAGTTCGGCGGCAACGCCATGGGCGACGCCGACGCCATGGCCGAATTCGCCCGCGACATCGTGCTGATGCGCCAGGTCGGGCTGAACCCGGTGGTGGTGCACGGCGGCGGGCCGATGATCAACGAGATGCTGGGCAAGCTGGGCATCCAGTCGAACTTCGTGCGCGGCAAGCGCGTGACCGATCAGGCCACCGTCGAGGTGGTCGAGATGGTGCTGACCGGCCTTGTGAACAAGCGCATCGTGCAGGCGATCATGGATCAGGGCGGCCGCGCCGTGGGCCTGTCGGGCAAGGACGACGACCTGATGGTCTGCGAGGCGGACGATCCCGAGCTGGGCTTCGTCGGCCGCCCGGTCGAGATGAATGTGCAGGTGCTGCGCGATCTCTTTTCCGCCGGGATCATCCCGGTGGTGGCCCCGGTGGCCACGGGCATGGGCGAGAACGAGACGTTCAATGTGAACGGCGACACCGCTGCGGGCGCCATCGCCGGGGCGCTCAAGGCTGACCGCCTGCTGCTGCTGACCGACGTGTCGGGCGTCAAGAACGCCGCGGGCGACGTGGTGACCGAACTGACGCCCGAGGATGTCATCCGCATGACCGAAGAGGGCGTCATCGCCGGCGGCATGATCCCCAAGACGGAAACCGCGCTCAAGGCGATTGGCGAGGGCGTGCGCGGCGTGGTCATCATCGACGGCCGCGTGTCGAACGCCTGCCTGCTGGAGCTTTTCACCGAACACGGGTCGGGCTCGCTGATCAAGCCGGCCAAGCTTGAGCCCAGGACGCGGTGACGCTCCAAGAGCTGGACGCACAGGCGCGCAATGTCGGGCTGGCGCTGCGCGGGGCATTCGCCCCGGAACCCGAGGATCAGGCCCCCGAAGGCTGCCGCACTCTGCTGTTGCTGGGACCGGACGAGCCGGGGTTCTGGGATGTCTTCACGCACTCGGCCGAACGGGCCGACGGCGCGCCGCATCCTCTCGACCGCTGGTCGAAACGGGTGATCGGCGCGCTGGCTGTGCTCTGGGGCGGCGAGGCGCTTTTTCCCTATGACGGGCCGCCCTACCACCCGTTCATCCGCTGGGCGCGCGCCTCGGGGCGGGCGCATGCTTCGCCGGTCGAGCTGCTGGTGCATGACGAGGCGGGGCTCTTCATCAGCTATCGCGGCGCTGTCGCCCTGCCCTACGCGCTGACGCTGCCGCCCCCTGCGCCGTCACCTTGTGAGAGCTGCGAACCGAGCCCATGCGTATCCGCCTGCCCGGTCGGAGCGCTGCGCCCCGGTGCGCCTTATGACGTCGCGGCCTGCCAGGCGCATGTCACCTCGGACGCCGGGGCGGAATGCCGGAACGGCTGCCTCGTGCGGCGCGCCTGCCCGGTGTCGCAACGCTTTGGCCGCCTGCCGGAACAGTCCGCTTTCCACATGGCCGCCTTCGTGAAAGACTGACGGGATGAAACATCTGATCCTGATGCGCCACGCGAAATCCGATTGGTCGATGAACCTCGACGATCACGCGCGCGGCCTGAACAAGCGCGGCGAGCGCAGCGCGCGGGCCCTGGGCGACTGGTTGCGCGCGCAGGAATACCTGCCGGATCAGGTGCTCTGTTCCGACGCACACCGCACCCGCCAGACGCTGGAGCTGCTGGCGCTGGAGGCTGAGACGGATTTCGACCCACGGCTTTATCTGTCGGCGCCCGAGACGATGCTGGAGGTACTGCGCGGCGCCACTGGTGACCGCGTCCTTATGATCGCGCATAACCCCGGCATTTGCGCACTGGCCGAGCATCTGGTCGACGAGGCCCCCGCGCATGATCGGTTCGCCGATTACCCCACGGGCGCGACGCTGGTCGCGGAATTCGACATCGACGACTGGAAAAAGCTAAGGCCCGGCACGGGCAGGGCCTTGGCATTCGTCGTTCCGAGGGAGCTGACCTGAGGGTCAGTGACCCAGAATCTGGCTGAGGAACAGCTTGGTCCGATCGTTCTGCGGGTTGTTGAAGAACTCTTCCGGTTCGTTCTGTTCCACGATCTGGCCCGCATCCATAAAGATCACGCGGTTCGCCACCTGACGGGCAAAGCCCATCTCGTGCGTGACGCAGAGCATGGTCATGCCCTCTTCGGCCAGTTCGACCATGGTGTCGAGCACCTCTTTGATCATCTCGGGATCGAGCGCCGAGGTCGGTTCGTCGAACAGCATGATCCGGGGCCGCATGCAGAGCGAGCGGGCAATCGCCACACGCTGCTGCTGACCGCCCGAAAGCTGGCCGGGGTATTTGTCGGCCTGTTCGGGGATCTTGACCTTTTCAAGAAAGTGCATCGCCGTTTGCTCGGCCTCTTTCTTGGGCGTCTTGCGCACCCAGATCGGGGCCAGCGTGCAGTTTTCCAGGATCGTCAGATGCGGGAAGAGGTTAAAGTGCTGGAACACCATCCCGACCTCGGATCGGATCGTGTCGATGTTCTTGATGTCCGAGGACAGCAGCGTGCCGTCCACGGTGATCGAGCCCTTCTGGTGTTCCTCCAGCGCGTTGATGCAGCGGATCAGCGTGGATTTGCCCGATCCGGACGGCCCCGCGATCACGATCCGCTCGCCCCGATAAACGGTCAGGTCGATGTCGCGCAGCACGTGAAACGTGCCGTACCATTTGTTCATCTTTTCGATCTGGATGGCGACTTCATCCGAGATGTTCAATGCAGCTTCGGCCATAGCGTCAGCCCTCCTTAACGGTGATCGGTCTGAAGCTGACGCTCCAGCCATTGTGAATATTGCGAAATGCCGTAGCAGACGACGAAGAACAGGAACGCGGCAAAGCCCAGAAGCTCCCAATAGACGCCGTTCCATTCGGTCGAGGCGAGGATCGGCCCGCGGATCATGCCCACGAGGTCGAACATCGAGATGACCGACACCAGCGTCGTGTCCTTGAAGAGACCCACCGCCACGTTGACGATGCCCGGGATCGAGATCTTGAGCGCCTGCGGCAGGATGATCAGCCGCATCGCTTGCGGATAATCCAGCCCGAGACTGTCGGCCGCTTCGTACTGACCGCGCGGCAGGGCGGCGAGACCGCCCCGGATCACCTCGGCGATATAGGCCGAGGCGAACATGGTGATCATGATGATCACCCGCAGGATCAGGTCGAAGGTCGTGCCCGGCGGCAGGAAGTACGCCAGAACCACGTTCGCCACGAAAAGCAGCGTGATCAGCGGCACGCCGCGGATGAACTCGATGAAGATCACGCAGATCCACTTGATGATCGGCATGTCCGACTGCCGCCCCAGCGCCAGCGCGATACCGAACGGCAGCGACAGCGCCACACAGACCGTGCCGAGGATCATGTTGAGCATGAAGCCCCCCATGTCGCGCGACGGCACGGCGACCAAAGCGGTCTCTTCCGGGGTCAGGGCGGGGACGATATAGCCGCCCACGGTCCAAACCACGAAGGCCGCGACGATGGCGCCGAAGAACCCGGCGGCAAAGCTTTTCGAGACAAGCCTGGTCCAGACCACGTAGCCCGCGACAAAGCCCAGCAGCGCAAAGATCGGCGACCAGATGCTGCCGCCCCAGATCAGCCAGTAGGCCAGGAACGGGTAGAGCCCGGTAAAGAACAGCATGGGCTTGGGGAAGAGCTTGTAGAACATCACCGGTGCGATGGCGACGAACAGCAGCACGAAGGCCAGCGTCGGGCGCCAGTACTCGGTATCGGGGTACTGGAAGCCGAAGAGCAGCTGGTTCCAGCGCTCGGTCAGCACCGCGAAACAGCCGCCGACGCCGCCGTCGAGAATCTCGCGGCAGGCGCGGATCGACGGCGCGTCCCAGATGCCGTTCAGGAACCACGGCAGGAAGTTGGCCAGCAGCACATAGATCGCCACCAGCGCCGCCAGCGTCAGGATGCCGTTGGGGATACTCGAGAACAGGTTCTGGCGCATCCATTTGACGATCCCGCGCTCCGTCACAGGGGGGTCCTGCTCGGGCAGCATGGTTTCGCGGACGAAGACGATGGAGTGTTGATGCGTGTCGGACATGGATCAGCGCTCCTTCAGCTTCATGGCGTTGTTGTAGACGTTCATCAGCGCCGAGATCGACAGCGAGATGACGAGATAGAACAGCATCAGCAACAGAACCGCCTCGATCGCGCGGCCGGTCTGGTTAAGCGTGATGCCCCCCAGCGTGCCGGTAATGTCCATGTAGCCGACGGCGATGGCCAGCGACGAGTTCTTGGTGATGTTGAGGTACTGCGAGATCAGCGGCGGGATGATAACCCGCAGAGCCTGCGGCAGGATCACCAGGTTCATGATCCGCCCCGGACGCAGACCCAGCGAGGCCGCGGCCTCGGTCTGGCCCTTGCTGACCGACTGGATGCCGGCGCGGACGTTTTCCGCGATGAAGGCCCCGGTGTAGATCGCCAGCGCGAACCACAGAGCGATCAGCGACCCGCGGATGTTGATGCCTCCGCCAAAGTTGAAGCCCTTGAGCTCGGGGTATTCCAGCCCGATGGGGCGGCCCAGCAGCACGTAGAACACCAGCGACGGCAGGATCAGGATGGCCAGCGACGGCCAGCCCATCGGCAGCAGCTTGCCGGTGTCATAGAGCAGCTTGGTCGCATAGCGCCGATAGTAGAACACCCCGACGACCGAGAGCAGGAACACCAGGACCACCGCAACCCCGCCCGTCTCGAAGACCGGCTTGGGGATATAGACGCCGCGATTGGTAAAGGCGAAGGCGTCGAACAGCATCGACGCCGCCGGATCGTCGCCGCGAAAGTCGCGCGGCGCGGGCAGGACCGCTGTCATGATCGTGAAGATGATGATGATCCAGATCAGCACCGGCACGTTGCGGAAGGCTTCGACGTAGACCGCCATCAGCTTGCGCACCAGCCAGTTGTTGCTGAGACGCAGAACACCGGCGATCACCCCGATGACGGTCGCGGTGACACAGGCGAGGAAGGCCACCAGCAGCGTGTTCAGAACGCCGACGACCGAGGCGCGCCAATGCGACGAGCGGCTGTCGTATTCGATCAGGGTCTGGTTGATGTCGTAGTTCGACGGCTCACCCAGGAATCCATAGGAAATGTTGAGCCCCGCGTCGCGCAGGTTTTGAACCAGGTTCGACCCAAGATAGCCGAAAAAGGCGATCAGCGCGATCAGAGCGATAAACTGGAATGTATATGAACGATACCGCGTGTCGTTCAACAGCATCGACAGCTGGAACGACTCGCGTGGCGGGTCGGAGAGTGTTGTCATGGGACTTCCCTGGCTGCCCCGGACTCCCTTCCTGCGACGAGTTCACCCCGTTCTACACCGGTCCGGGTATTTTTGTCCTGCGATCAGGAAACGGGGGCGCGGATCATACCGCGCCCCCGGATTTGGTCTTAGCGGAAGGGCGGGCTGTAGAGCAGGCCGCCATCGGTCCACTGCGCGTTCAGACCGCGCGACAGGCCGATCGGAGTGTTTTCCCCGATGTTCTTCTCGAACAGTTCGCCGTAGTTGCCGCCGGCGCCGATGGCGCGCGCGGCCCACTCGCCGTCGAGGCCCAACATCTCGCCGAGGTTGCCCTCGGTGCCCAGCAGACGGTTGACTTCCGGGTTGTCCGTGCCGTTCGACAGCTCTTCGATGTTGGCCGAGGTCACGCCGTATTCTTCAGCGGCGATCAGCGCGTTGAGCGTCCAACGCACCACGTCGCCCCAGTCGTTGTCGCCGTGGCGGACAAGCGGGCCCAGCGGCTCTTTCGAGATGATTTCCGGCAGAACGACGTGGTCCTGCGGGTTCTCGAATGCCGCACGGGTCGCGGCAAGGCCGGACGCGTCGGTGGTGTAGCTGTCGCAGGCGCCGGCAAGATACTGCTGCTGGCCTTCGGCGTTGGTTTCAACCGGAACCGGCTCGTAGCTGATGTTGTTGGCGCGGAAGAAGTCGGCCAGGTTCAGCTCGGTCGTGGTGCCGGTCTGGATGCAGACGGTGGCGCCGTCCAGTTCCTTGGCCGAGCTCACGCCGAGGGCCTTGGGAACGATGAAACCCTGACCGTCGTAATAGTTGATGCCGACGAATTCGAACTTCAGGTCGACGTCGCGGCTGAAGGTCCAGGTGGTGTTGCGCGCCAGCATGTCGATCTCGCCCGAGGCGAGCGCGGTAAAGCGCGTCTTGCCGGTGGTCGGCACGAATTCCACGGCGTTGGCGTCGCCCAGCACGGCGGCGGCGACTGCGCGGCACACGCCGACGTCAAAGCCTTCCCATTCGCCGTTGGCATCCGGCGCGGCAAAGCCGACCAGACCCGTCGTCACACCACAGTTCAGCTTTCCACGTGCCTTGACATCGTCAAGCGTGGCAGCGCCTGCGGTGCCGGCCGCCAGGCCGGCAACGGTCAACGCGCCAAGGATTGCGATTTTCTTCATGTTAACCTCTTCCTGTTTCCGCCCTGTTCCAGAGCGGCTGGATGGGCCATTTGCGGCCCTTTCAAACAAAAGCGGGGGTCGCCCCACCAAGTGGCGCTGAGTGTGGTCGGATTTCTTTGAGAAGGTCAAGCAAGGAAGCCCAAAAAAACGGCTATTTCGGCCCGTTCCGACCAGGTGCCGCCCCGATGTGCGCGCCTATTGCGCAGACCGGCTCAGGGCAAAGAATCGGTCCGCGTGTTCAAACGCTTCGCGCTTGTGCGCGGCCATGGTTTTTGCCTCGTCGTCCTCGCCCCATTGCTCTTCCTGCCAATGCTCGTCGATACGCGAAATATCCCATGCAGCCTCGGCGGAAAGGCGTTTTCGGGCCACCGCAAAGCCGAGAATCAGCGACCCCGAGATTGCCACCAGATCGTGGAACC
Organism: Aestuariicoccus sp. MJ-SS9; assembly: GCF_032586235.1. Taxonomy (NCBI): domain Bacteria; kingdom Pseudomonadati; phylum Pseudomonadota; class Alphaproteobacteria; order Rhodobacterales; family Paracoccaceae; genus Aestuariicoccus; species Aestuariicoccus sp. MJ-SS9. The sequence goes on along the minus strand of NZ_JAWHTD010000018.1, from coordinate 24,071 downwards.
CGGCCAGTTCGAACGCCGTCAGCGCATGCACCTGACCCGAGAGTCGCGCCAGGGCGTCCGGGTCCTGGGGGGTGTGCATGATGCCGGTCCGCGGCTCTAGACGAGCGCCCAAATCTTGGGCAGCCCAGTCCAGCAGCGGGTCCCAGGCGGCGGCCTGACGCGACACCAGCTCTTCGGGGCTGTCGGCGCGGTAGCACAGCAGGTCGCTGTCGCCATAGGCGGCCAGCATGTCGGCCACCTCTGGCTGCTGCACGGCGACCTTGTCGATCGCCGCGTTGGCGCTGCGGGTATAGGGCATCGACAGCGGGTCGATCACCTTGTCCTGCGCGGCCCATTCGGCGGCCACCGCCTGCGCCAGCGCCCTGGTTGGAACCACCAGCGCGGATTTGGCGGGGGTGCGCACCGGGCGGGTGTCCAGCGTCACGGTCCAGCCGCCCTCGGCCGGCGCGACCTCGGCCGTTTTCCAGAATCGCTTTGCCGTCCAGCCGCCGCTCATGTCTGCCCCCAGATCTGTTCCAGCAATCCCGGCAAAAGCCGGATGTCGTCGATCACCACATTCGCCTCGCGCAGCCGGTCGCGGCCGTGATAGCCCCAGCTGACGCCGATGGCCAAAAGCCCCGCGGCGCGCGCCATTTCCATGTCGTAACTGGTGTCGCCCACCATCACCGCCTGCCGCGGCTCGAGCCCCGTGTCGTCGAGCGCAGCGCGCAGCATCGAGGGATGCGGTTTCGACGGGTGATCGTCGGCGCAATGCTGGGTGACGAACATCGACCCCATCTGATGCGCCTCCATCAGCTTGTTGAGCCCGCGGCGGGATTTCCCGGTCGCCACGCCCAGCAGAACCTCGGGGATCGTGTGCAGTTGATCCAGCACACCGCGCACATGCGGATAAAGCGGCGAGGACACATCGGCCCCGTTTTGCGCGCGCAGCTCGATATAGGCGTCCTTGTAGGCCGCCACCATCTCGCGCCGCTCGGGTGTGGCGATGCCGGGCACCAGCTGCCCGATCGCCTCGGGCAGCGACAAGCCGACGATGCCCAGGATGTCGTCCCGCGCCGGCGCGGCGCGATCCACCCGGGCAAAGGCCGCCGTCATCGCTGCCAGGATATCCGCCTGGCTGTCGACAAGCGTGCCGTCGACGTCGAACACTACCAGCCGCAGGTCGGTCATTGCAGCTCCTCGAAGGGGTCCTCGGCGGCCAGATCCTCGGTCCAGCCGAAGGTCTTCCAGGTGTGGGCCATATGTTCGGGCAAGGGCGCGGTCACGGTGATCGCTTCGCGCGTCACGGGATGTTCGAACCGCATCATCCGCGCATGCAGATGCAGTTTTTTCGAGATAATCCCGCCCAGCTGCGCGCCCCAGCCGTCGCCCTGGTTCTCTTGCCCGGAACCGCCGTATTTGCCGTCGCCGATGATCGGATGCCCGATCTCGGCCATATGCGCGCGAAGCTGGTGCGTGCGCCCGGTCAGCGGCTCCATCGCGACCCAGGACGCGCGGCCCGCCACGCGGTAGAGCGTGGCGTAAAGCGTATGCGCGCGCTTGGCGCCGGGCGTGCCGTCCACATCGCGCGGATGCAGCGCGATCATCTTCTCGCCCTCGCCCTTGGCCCCGCGCCCAGGTGCCTTGACCAGACCGTACTTGATCTCGCCCAGATACGGGGTCGGCACCCCGGCGACGAGCGCCCAGTAGATCTTGCGGGTGTCCTTGTGCCGCATGGCCGCCGTCAGCGCCTGCGCCGCCGCGCGGTTGCGCGCCAGAAGCAGAACGCCCGAGGTGTCCTTGTCCAGCCGGTGCACCAGCCGCGGCTTTTCCTCGGCGTCAAAGCGCAGGGCCTCGGCCAGACCGTCGACATGGCGGGTCTGCTTGCTGCCGCCCTGGGTCGGCAGACCGGGCGGCTTGTTCAGGGCGATGACGTCGTCGTCCATGTAGATCACGCAATCGCGGATCATCCTGGCGTCGGCCTCGGAGACCGTGGATTTCGGTCTTGGCTTGACCTCGCCCGGATCAGGCAGCGGCGGGATGCGCACCTCTTGCCCGGCCTCCAGCCGGGTCGCGGCCTTGACCCGGCCGCCATCGACGCGCAGCTCGCCCTTGCGGCACATCTTTTCGATGCGCCCTTGCCCGAGATGCGGAAACATCCGTTTCAGCCAGCGGTCCAGCCGCTGGTCGCCGTCGCCCTCGGCCACCGTGATCATCTGTACCCGGCTCATTGCACCCATCCCCGCGCGGCCCAAAGCCCCGCCATCAACCCCGCCAGCGACAAGACGACCGACGCCGCCACATAGCCCGCCGCCAAGGCCACTTGCCCGCGTTCGTAGATCGTTATCGCGTCCAGCGAAAACGCCGAAAACGTCGTGAACCCGCCCAGTACCCCCGTCATCAGCAGCGGCGCGTGCCGCATGCCGCCGACATGCGCCAGAACGACGACGAGGCAGCCCATCAGGAACGAGCCGACGATGTTCACCGTCAGCGTGCCCCACGGAAACCCGCTGCCCATGATGCGGATGGCCGCCACGCCCGTCAGGTAACGCAGAACGGCCCCCAGCGCGCCGCCAAGGGCGACCTGTATCAGGGTCAGGCTCATGCGCGCGTCTGTCGCGCGGCGCAGCGCGGTTGTCAAGCACACGGCCCATTGCGCGCGCGCGGCGCGGCGCTACAGTTGTTTCCCGACAGGAGGACCGACACCCATGCCCAGCCGCCGCCAGTTCCTTGGCACGCTCGCCGCCAGCTGCGCCCTGCCCCGCGTTCTGCATGCCACCGGCCCCGCGCCGCTGCGGCTGCGCGCGGCGCCCTCGCGGGCGCGGATCGCGCCCGCAGGTTATCCCGAAACCGATCTGTGGACCTTCAACGGCACGATGCCGGGCGAGGAATTGCGCTTGCGCCAGGGCGAGAGGCTGCGCGCCGAGCTGGTCAACGACCTGCCGCAGCCGACCTCGGTGCATTGGCACGGGATCCGCATCGACAACGCCATGGACGGCGTGCCAGGACTGACTCAAGACCCGGTGATGCCGGGCGAGCGGTTCAGCTATGAGTTCGATCTGCCGGATGCGGGCACCTATTGGTACCACAGCCACGCGCAAACGGTCGAACAGGTGGAGCGCGGCCTTTACGGCGCGCTGATCGTCGAGGAATCGGACCCGCCCGATGTGGACGCGGATCTGGTGTTGGTGGTGGACGACATGCGGCTTGACCGAGACGCCGCGATCACCTTCGATTTCGACGCCCCGCACGACCGCAGCCACGCCGGCCGGATCGGCAATGCCTGGCTGGTCAACGGTCAAATGGACCCGCGCCAGAAGGTGCGGCGCGGCGACCGGCTGCGCCTGCGGCTGATCAATGCTGCCAACGCGCGCGTCTATGTGCTGGGCCTGATGGGGATGACCGGCTGGACCGTCGCGCTGGATGGCATGCCGTTGGCGGCGCCGGAACCCTTGGAGGAACAGTTCCTTCTGGCCCCGGCGCAGCGGATGGATGTGATCGTGGATGTGACCACCGACGAGGCCGAGGCCTTCCTGATCAGCCTTGAACGCGACGGCGGTTATGCCATCGCCACGTTCGACGTGGACCCGGGCGGTGCTGCGCGTGGCACCGCCCCGGCGGCGCTGCCGCCCAATCCCGGCTTTCCCATCGACCTTGCCAATGCGCGGACCGTGCCCCTGCTGATGGAGGGCGGCGCCATGGGCGGGATGAGCGGTGCGGTTCTGGACGGCGAGCGGCAGGACATGCGCGGACTTGCGCAGCAGAATGTCTTTTGGGCGTTCAACGGCACGGTGGGCCGGATGGGCGATTACGGCATCGGCGATCCGCTGATCGAGGTCGATCGCGGCGAATCGGTGCGGATCGGGATCGCCAACGACACCGCCTTCGATCACGCCATGCACCTGCACGGCATGCATTTCGCCGAAGTCCGGAGCGACGGATCGCTTGGGCCGCTGCGCGACACGCTTCTGGTGCAACGCGGCGAAACACGCGAAATCGCCTTTGCGGCGCATAACCCGGGCGACTGGCTCTTTCATTGTCACATGCTGGCGCATCACGCGGCGGGCATGGGCACCTGGCTGCGGGTGCGCGGCTGAGCCGGAGGGCGGGCGAGCGTCCGGCGCCGGAGTGGGGGCCAGCCCCCACACCCCCGGTATATTTATGGATCAATGAAGGGGCGGGTCAGCCCTGGCGGTCACGGCGAAGCTTGGCGAAATAGGTGACGCGTTTTTTCAGCTCGCGTTCGAAGCCGCGTTCGACCGGTTGATAGAAATCCTGCCTTTCGAGGGTTTCAGGGAAGTAGTCCTGCCCGGAAAAGCCGTCTTCGGCATCGTGGTCATAGGCATAGCCGGCGCCGTAACCCTGGTCTTTCATCAGCCGCGTCGGCGCGTTGAGGATGTGTTTCGGCGGCGGCTCGGATCCGCTTTTCTTGGCCTGGGCGCGGGCGGCCTTGTAGGCGGCATAGGCGGCGTTGGATTTCGGCGCGAGTGCGAGATAGATCACCGCCTGGGCCAGCGCCAGTTCGCCTTCGGGCGAGCCGAGGCGTTCGTAACTCTCCCACCCCTGCAGGCAGACCGCCTGGGCCTGCGGGTCGCCCAGCCCGATGTCCTCGACCGCCATGCGGGTCAGGCGGCGGGCCAGGAAGCGCGGGTCCTCGCCGGCCTCGAGCATGCGGGCGAACCAGTAGAGCGCCGCATCCGGATCCGAGCCGCGCACCGATTTGTGCAGCGCCGAGATCAGGTTGTAATGCCCGTCGCCGGATTTGTCGTATTGCGCCGCGCGCCGCATCAGCCGCGTGCTGAGCGCCTCGGTGTCGAGCTTGGCGTCGGTTTTCCACGCCATCACCTGCTCGACCAGGTTCAGGAGCGCGCGCCCGTCGCCATCGGCCATTTCCAGGAGCGCCTCGCGCGCGGGCCCGTCGAGCGGCAGGGCGCGGCCCAGTTCCTGCTCGGCGCGTTGGGCGAGGCATTCCAGGTCGGCCAGATCGAGCCGTTCGAGCACCAGCACCTGCGCACGGCTGAGCACGGCGGCGTTAAGCTCGAAACTGGGGTTTTCCGTGGTCGCGCCGACCAGAAGGATGGTGCCGTCCTCCATATGCGGCAGAAATCCGTCCTGCTGGGCCTTGTTGAAGCGGTGGATCTCGTCGACGAAGAGGAGCGTGCCCTGCCCGTTGGAACGCCGGTGCTTGGCCGCCTCGAAGACCTTGCGCAGATCGGGGACGCCGGTGAAGATCGCGCTGATCTGGACGAAATGCAGGTCGGTCGCATCCGCCAGCAGCCGCGCGATGGTCGTCTTGCCCACCCCCGGCGGCCCCCAAAGAATGAGCGACCCCAGCGCGTTGTTGGCCAGCATCACGCCCAGCGGCGCGTCGGGGCCCAGGACCTGCTCCTGCCCGATGACCTCGTCCAGAGACCTGGGGCGCAGCCTGTCGGCGAGAGGGCGCGGCGCGCTGTCGGGCACCGCCTCGCCTTTGTCGAAGAGATCCGCCATATCAGACCCGGAACCGCAGCGACACGCGGCGATTGCCGCGCAGAAGATCCAGCCGGATCCGCGGCGCTGCGCGGCGCAGCAGGCCGTCGATCGCCCGCGGGCCTGTCACCTCGGCGCCGTTGATCCGGCGCAGCACGTCGCCGGCGCGCAGCCCTGCGCGCGCGCCATAGGGGCCCGGATCGGTCACCACCACACCCTCGGCCTGCAGCGGCAGGCCCATCTCACTGGCCAGCGCCGGGTTGACCCGCGCCACGACGAGCCCGGGCAGGACGCCGCTTGCATCCAGCGCGGTGGTCTCGCGCGGCGGATCGTCCGGTGGCGCGATCATGCGAACGGTCAGGTCCAGCGGGTCGCCCTGCCGCAGCGCCTCGATCCGCGCGTCATGGCCGATCCCGCGGACGGACATGCGGTAGATCATCTCGGCAGGCGTGTTCACCGGCTGGCCGTCGACCGCGCGGATGACATCGCCGACCGCCACCCCCGCCTCGCGGAACGGGCTGAGCGGATGAAGCTGCGCAATCACCACGCCGCCCGGCATGCTGAGCCCAAGGCTCCCCGACAGATCCGCATCGACAGCCTGGCCGACGACACCGGCCCAGGGCCGTTCGAAGCGGATCTTGCCCGCGCGCGCCTGCGCTACGAATTGCGCCACGAGCGCGGAGGGGATCGCGAAACCGATGCCGTTCGATCCACCCGAGCGGGTCAGGATCGAGGTGTTGACCCCGATCAGCCGGCCCTGAACGTCGATCAGTGCGCCGCCGGAGTTGCCCGGATTGATTGGCGCGTCGGTCTGGATGAAATAGCCGCGCGCATTGCCGGTTGCCGTGCCCGACCGCGCCAAGCCTGAGACAATGCCGCTGCTGACGGTCTGGCCGACACCGAAAGGATTGCCGATGGCCAGCACCAGTTCGCCCACCTCGACCGTATCGCTGTCGCGCAGGGTCAGATGCGGCATGTCGCGGGCCTCCTCGAGCTGGAGGATGGCAAGGTCCGCCTCCTCATCCCCCAGCAGAACCCGCGCCTGAAACTCGGTGCGGTCATTCAGCACCACGCGGATGTCGGTGGCCTGTCCCACAACGTGGTAATTCGACACGACGATGCCATCAGGCGACAGGATGACCCCCGACCCGAGCGAATTCTGCACCCGCGGACGCCCGCCGAAATCGCGAAAGAAACCGCCGAAGAAAGGATCGTCGGCAAAGGGGCTTCGGGTCTCCACGACCCGGCTGGCATAGATATTGACGACCGCAGGCGCCGCCTCGCGCACGAGCGGCGCGAAACTCAATGTGATTTCGGCCCTGTCCTGCGGCACGCGCACCTCAGCCGCCAGCGGGGTCGCAAGGGCCAGGCAGAGGATGAGAAACCGCACGATCATGCCTTGGATATGTCCGCACGACACGGTTTTTGCAAGGGTCGGGAATCGCCCCGTCCCCCTGCTTCTTCTTGGCCTAAATACTCAAAACGCCGGTGTCGGGGCCGGGACCACCGCCTACAAAAAAGAGCCCCGCCGTTTCCGGCAGGGCCCGTTTACACGATACGTCCGAAGATCACTCTTCGTCGGCCATCGTCTCTTCTTCGGCGACGCGGGCCTTGTCGGCCGCACCCTTGGCGTCGACATCGCGTTCGACGAATTCGATGATCGCCATCGGCGCCATGTCGCCATAGCGGAACCCGGCCTTCAGCACACGCACAGTGCCGCCGTTGCGGTCCTTGTAGCGCGGGCCGATCACCTCGAAGAGCTTGGCCACATGCTTGTCTTGCTTGAGCTGGGCGGCGGCCTGACGGCGGGCGTGCAGATCGCCGCGCTTGCCGAGGGTGACCAGCTTTTCGATCACGCGCTTGAGCTCCTTGGCCTTGGGCAGCGTGGTCTTGATCTGTTCATGTTCGATGAGAGAGCCGGCCATGTTCGCCCACAGCGCCTTGCGGTGCTCGTGGGTGCGGTTCAGGCGGCGGTAGCCTTTTGCGTGACGCATTTTCTTGTTCCTTCTACGTGTTTTGCTTTGTCCGGGGTCCGATGCGTGTCAGACCCTCACCTTGGGGCGGATGCCCGGGGGCGGTGCGCGGGGACCGCGCACCCTACGGACCGGAACCCGTAGGGTGCGCATTCATTGCGCACCGCGTCTTAGAACGAGTCTTCCAGCTTCTTGGCCAGATCCTCGATATTGTCCGGCGGCCAGTCCTCGACATCCATGCCAAGGTGCAGGCCCATGCCCGACAGCACTTCCTTGATCTCGTTGAGAGACTTGCGGCCAAAGTTCGGCGTGCGCAGCATCTCTGCCTCGGTCTTCTGGATCAGGTCGCCGATATAGACGATGTTGTCGTTCTTCAGGCAGTTGGCCGAGCGCACCGAAAGTTCCAGCTCGTCCACCTTCTTGAGAAGCAGCGGGTTGAATTCCAGCCCGTCGTCCTCATCGGCGCGCGAGGCGCTTTCCGGCTCGTCGAAGTTCACGAAGATCGACAGCTGATCCTGCAGGATGCGCGCGGCATAGGCGATGGCGTCCTCGGGGGTGACCGACCCGTCGGTCTCGACCTTCATGGTCAGCTTGTCGTAATCAAGCACCTGGCCCTCGCGGGTCGGCTGCACGTCGTAGGCCACCTTCTTGACCGGCGAATAGATCGCGTCGATCGGGATGAGGCCGATGGGCGCGTCCTCGGGCTTGTTCTTGTCGGCGGACACATAGCCCTTGCCGGTGTTGACCGTCAGCTCGATGAACAGATCCGCACCGTCGTCGAGGTGGCAGATCACGTGATCGCGGTTCAGCACCTCGATGCCGTTGGTCTCGGCGATGTCACCGGCGGTGACCACACCCGGACCCTTGGCGTTGATCGACACGCGCTTGGGGCCCTCGACCTCCATGCGCAGGCTGACGCCCTTGAGGTTCAGGACGATGTCGGTCACGTCTTCGCGCACACCGGCGACCGACGAGAACTCGTGCAGCACGTTGTCGATCTGCACGCTGGTGATGGCGGCGCCCTGAAGCGACGACAGCAGCACGCGGCGCAGCGCGTTGCCCAGCGTCAGACCAAAGCCGCGTTCGAGCGGTTCGGCCACGACCGTGGCGACCTTTGCGGGGTCGGCGCCCGGTTTCACGTCCAGTTGCGCAGGCTTGATCAGCTCGGCCCAATTCTTGTGGATCATGCGTCCCTCCATTCCTGTCTTCTCCCCATGTCCAAAAGGCGAAGACGCCCGAGGTTTCAATGACACGCCATTTTTTCAAATGGCATCCGGGGCCGTGCGCGCAGGCACAGCCCCGGAAAATTTTTCGGCGGGATCAGACCCGGCGGCGCTTGGGCGGACGGCAGCCGTTGTGCGCAACCGGCGTTACGTCGCGGATCGACGTGATGTTGAAGCCGACGGCGGCCAGCGCGCGCAGCGCCGATTCACGGCCCGACCCGGGCCCCTGCACTTCGACTTCCAGCGTCTTCACGCCATGTTCCTGCGCCTTCTTGCCGGCGTCTTCGGCGGCCATCTGGGCGGCATAGGGGGTCGACTTGCGCGAGCCCTTGAAGCCCATGGTCCCGGCGGACGACCAGGCAATCGCGTTGCCCTGTACGTCCGAGATCAGGATCTTGGTGTTGTTGAAGCTGGAATTCACATGCGCGACGCCCGCCGCGATGTTTTTGGAGACCTTTTTCTTGCCCCGACGTGTATCTCGTGCCATCTCGCGTCCCCCTTACTTCTTCTTGCCGGCGATGGGCTTTGCGGGGCCCTTGCGCGTGCGTGCGTTGGTATGGGTGCGCTGACCGCGCACGGGCAGGTTGCGGCGATGACGCAGACCGCGGTAGCAGCCCAGATCCATCAGGCGCTTGACGTTCATCTGCACTTCGCGGCGCAGGTCGCCCTCGACCGTGTAGTTGGCGTCGATATGTTCGCGGACGGCCAGAACCTCGGCATCCGAGAGTTCGTTGACGCGCCGTGAGACATCGATGTTCACGGCGTCGCAGATGGCCTTGGCCGCCGAATGGCCAATTCCGGTGATATAGGTGAGTGCGATCGGCACCCGTTTGTTTGTCGGGATATTTACGCCGGCAATACGTGCCACGTGTCCGTTCCTTTTCGTTGCGGGTCCGTAGCTCCAGACCCTTTTTTCACAACATGCGGCCCGCGGCGGTGCGCCGTCAGGCCTTAGCTGATCAGGTGATCTGCGGCATCGGGCGCGACCCGGACCGCAAGGCGATTCTCGAACTCGAGATGGCGCTATCTATGAGCCGCCGGGCGCAGGGTCAACCCCATGTCAAGAGGTTTCTTCCACGCCTGCCGTTTCATCCCTTGCGATGGGAGAATTTGGCGGCAAAAGCGCCCGTCATTGGCCCAGTGGGGGCCGGCCCCCACACGCATGTTTTGGTGGGGGCCAGCCCCCACACCCCCGGGATATTTATGGATCAATGAAGGGGCGGGCGCGGTGTGCGGTGTCAGCCGTCGAGCTTTTCGGCGATAGCTGACTTGACCTCGTCGATCTCGCCCAGGCCGTCGACGCGGGTGTGCTGACCTTTGGCGTAGTAATAGCCGATCAGCGGCGAGGTCTGCTTGTAATATTCCATCAGACGCTTCTTGAGGCTGTCCTCGTTGTCGTCGGCGCGGCGCTTGAATTCGGTGCCGCCGCAGTTCGAGCATTTGCCGTCCGCCGGGATTGGCTTGGTGATGTCGTTGTAGACCTCGCCGCAATTGCCACAGGTCGAGCGGGCGGTGATGCGGGCCACCAGTGCCTCGTCGTCGACGCGCAGTTCGACCACGCGGTCGAGCGTCTGGCCGCATTCATTCAGCAGTTGGGCCAGGGCATCGGCCTGCGCGAGCGTCCGGGGGAAGCCGTCGAAGATGAAGCCGTTGCCGCCCTCGGCCAGCTTTTCGCGGATCAGGCCGATGACGATCTCGTCGGTCACCAGATCGCCGCGCGCCATCACGTCGGCCACGATCTTGCCCATCTCGGTGCCGCTGTCTTTGGCCTCGCGCAGCATGTCGCCGGTGGAAAGCTGGGTCATGCCCCGCTCTTCGACCAGAATGCGCGCCTGTGTGCCTTTGCCCGCGCCCGGCGGTCCCAAAAGAATGATGTTCATCTGCGTGCAGGCCCCTTGTTCTTGCGGCCCTTACCCTTGCCGCGAAGCTGCGACTTTTGAATGAGACCTTCGTATTGATGCGCCAGAAGGTGGCTCTGCACCTGCTGGATGGTGTCCATCGTCACGCTCACCACGATCAGCACCGAGGTGCCGCCGAAATAGAACGGGATGGCGTATTGCGCCCGCAGGATTTCGGGCAGCAGGCAGACCGCCGCCAGATAGGCCGAGCCGAGCACCAGCACGCGGTTGACCACGTATTCCAGATATTCCGCCGTCTTCTTGCCGGGGCGGATGCCGGGCACGAAGCCGTTCTGGTTCTTGAGGTTGTCGGCCACGTCATCGGGTTTGAAGCTGACGTTGAACGTGTAGAAATAGGCGAAGAAGACGATCATCGCCGCGAAGAACAGCAGGTAGAGCGGCTGGCCGGGGCCGAAATAGGCCAGGATCGTCGACATGATCGGGCCGGTCTGGCTGCCCGAGAAGGTGCTGATCGTCGTCGGCAGCAGCAGCAGCGACGAGGCGAAGATTGCCGGGATCACGCCCGCCGGGTTCACCTTGACCGGCAGATCGGACATCTGCGCCTCGGTCATTTTCATGCCCACCTGGCGTCGCGGGTACTGGATCTTGATCTTTCGCAAGGCCCTTTCCATGAAGACCACGAAGGCGATCACCGCAACGACCATGATCATCACGCCGATGATGACGGCGGGCGACAGCGCGCCCGAGCGGCCGGATTCGAAGAATTGCGCCAGGGCGGCGGGCAGTTCGGCGATGATGCCGACGAAGATGATCAGCGAGATGCCGTTGCCGACGCCGCGCGCGGTGATCTGTTCACCGAGCCACATCAGGAACATGGTGCCGCCGACCAGCGTGATGACGGTGGAGGCGCGGAAATACCAGCCGGGATCGGTGACCAGGTCCCCGGCTTCAAGCGATACGGCGAGACCGTAGGCCTGGAACGTCGCCAGAAACACCGTGCCGTAGCGGGTGTACTGGTTGATCTTCTTGCGGCCCTGCTCGCCCTCTTTCTTCAGCTGCTCGAGCTGCGGCACCATGGCCGTCAGAAGCTGCACGATGATCGAGGCCGAGATATACGGCATGATCCCCAGAGCAAAGATGCCCATCCGCCCCAGCGCGCCACCGGTGAACATCGACACCATGCCGGCGATGCCCTGCCCGGCCTGTTCGACGAATTCGCGCAATGCCAGCCCGTCGATCCCGGGCACGGGGATGAAGGTGCCCAGACGGTACACGATCAAAAGGCCGAGGGTGAACAGGATGCGGTTGCGCAGGTCGGTGGCTTTGCCCAATGCGGCCCAACTCGTGTTGGCGGCCATTTGCTCTGCTGCGGATACCATGCGGGTCTCTCTTGTCAGACAAACGCCGCCCGGACGGGCTTTCCCACGTCAGGCGGCGTTGTTGGAAAACGTATGTGTGTATGTAAGCGGGCCGTTGCCCGCTCACAAGGCGTTATTCCGCCGCTGCCGCTGTCGTGACCGAAAGCGAGCCGCCTGCCTTCTCGACCGCCTCGACAGCCGATTTCGAGGCTCCGGTGACTTCGATGGTCAGTTTGGCGGTGACGTCGCCTTTGGCCAGCACACGGATGCCGTCGAGCTTGCGGCGCACGAGGCCCGACGCGACCAGCGCGTCCTCGGTGATGGCGGAGCCTGCGTCAAGCTTGCCGGCGTCGACGAATTTCTGGATCAGGCCCAGGTTCACGACGGCATAGCTTTTGCGGTTGGGCTTGTTGAAGCCACGCTTGGGCAGACGCTGGTAGAGCGGCATCTGGCCACCCTCGTAGCCGTTGATTGCCACACCCGAACGGGATTTCTGGCCTTTGATACCACGGCCACCCATCTTGCCCTTGCCCGAACCCGGGCCGCGGCCGATGCGTTTCTTGCGTTTGGTTGCGCCGTCGTTATCGCGCAGTTCATTGAGTTTCATGTCGCTTCTCCATTGCCGGATGTGGCCCCCGAAGCGAATGGGCCAACCGCGGCGTTTCTTGAGTGTCCGAGTCGCGCTGCTGCGCGCCACCGGGGGCATATAGCGGGGCATGCGCAGGCGATCAAGGGGGATGTGGCGCCTTGAGTTAGGTGCACCCTGGACCATAAGATCCCGGCCGCCCGCCTATCCGGCCAACCGCCACGAAAAACCCCCGGGCCTTGCGGTCCGGGGGTCGTGAAAAGCCGGAAGCCGTGGCGTGTCAGCCGCGCTCTTCGACGATTTCCACCAGATGCGGGATCGAGTTGACCATGCCGCGGACCGAAGGCGTGTCCTCCAGCTCGCGGGTCTTGTGCATCTTGTTCAGGCCCAGGCCGATCAGCGTCTGACGCTGCTTGGCGGGGCGGCGGATCGGCGAGCCGACCTGCTTGACGACGATGGTTTTAGCCATGGTTTATGCCTCCTCGGCCACTTGGCTGCTGTCCTGCGGGCTGTCTTCACGCTTGGGCAGAATGTCGGCGACCTTCTTGCCGCGGCGTTGTGCGACCGAACGGGGCGAGGCCTCTTTCGACAGACCGTCCAGCGTGGCGCGGATCATGTTGTAGGGGTTCTGCGAGCCGATCGACTTGGCGACGACGTCCTGGACGCCGAGCATTTCGAAAACCGCACGCATCGGACCACCGGCGATGATCCCGGTACCCTGCGGGGCGGTGCGCATCACCACGCGGCCGGCACCGTGACGGCCCTCGATGTCGTGGTGCAGCGTGCGGCCTTCGCGCAGCGGCACGCGCATCATCTTGCGCTTGGCTTGCTCGGTCGCCTTGCGGATGGCCTCGGGCACCTCTTTCGCCTTGCCCTTGCCAAAGCCGACGCGGCCTTTCTGGTCGCCCACAACCACGAGTGCCGCAAAGCCGAAGCGCTTGCCACCTTTCACGGTCTTGGAGACACGGTTGATCGCCACCAGGCGATCTGCGAATTCCGGCGCTTCGTCGCGGTCGCGACGGCCCCGGCCTCTTTGTTCACGTTCTGCCATGCAGGCATTCCTTTTGTCGGTGGCGCGCTCTGGCGCCGGGTTTGGTCAATCCAGGTGCCCGGACCGGGCCCGGATCATCGAGGCGGCCTGACACGGCCCCCTTCGCTTGTCTTCGACGCAGCGGTGCGCAGTGAATGCGCACCCTACGCCGTCGGTTCTGAACCTGTAGGGTGTGCGCTTTGCGCGCACCGCCCCGTCAGATCTTAAGACCACCCTCGCGGGCCGCATCGGCCAGTGCCTTAACCTTGCCGTGGAACAGAAAGCCGCCACGGTCGAAATAGGCTTCGACCACGCCGGCCTTCTTGGCACGTTCGGCAATCGCGGCGCCCACCTTGGCGGCGGCCTCCACGTTGTTCTTGCCGGCGATGCCCAGGTCCTTCTCGAGCGACGAGGCGGACGCGATGGTCACGCCCTTCACATCGTCGATCAGCTGCACGCTGATGTTCTTGTTGGAGCGGTGCACCGACAGGCGCGGACGCCCGACGTTGACCGCACGAAGCTTGTTCCGAACGCGCAAGCGGCGTTTCTGAAACAGTTGTCTTTTGCTGTTTGCCATTGCCTTGCCGTCCCTTACTTCTTCTTGCCTTCCTTCTGGAAGATATACTCGCCCTTGTAACGCACGCCTTTGCCCTTGTAGGGCTCCGGCCGGCGCCAGTCGCGAATATTGGCGGCCACTTCGCCGACCAGCTGTTTGTCGTGGCCTTCGACCACCAGCTCCGTCGGTTTCGCAGCGGTCACCGTCACTCCAGCGGGAATGTCAAAGTTGACCTCGTGGCTGTAGCCCAGGTTCAGTTTCAGGACATTGCCCTGCACGGCGGCACGATAGCCGACGCCCTGGATTTCCAGCTCTTTCTTGAAGCTGTCGCTCACGCCATGCACCAGGTTCGCGACCATCGTGCGGGTCATCCCCCACTGCTGGCGTGCGCGCTTGGATTTGCCGCGCGGCGCGACCGTGATGGTGTCGCCGTCGAGCGTGATGGTCACGTCGTCGGTGGCGCTGAAGCTCTGGGTGCCCTTCGGCCCCTTCACCTCGACGGTTTGCCCGGACACGGTGGCCGAGACCCCCGAAGGCAGCGTCACCGGTTGTTTGCCAATACGAGACATTGCCTGCTCCTCAGAAGACCGTGCAAAGAACTTCGCCGCCGACGTTCTGGCTGCGCGCGCTTGCATCCGACATCACACCCTTGGGTGTGCTGACAATCGACACGCCCAGGCCCTGACGGACCTGCGGGATGTCCTTGACGCCCATGTAGACGCGGCGGCCGGGGGTCGAAACCCGCTTGAGCTCGCGAATGACGGGGGCGCCGTCGTAGTACTTGAGGCTGATCTCGATGGCCGGGTGACCGTCTGCGCCGGTCGTGGCCTCGTAGCCGCGGATGTAACCTTCGTCCGCCAGCACATCCAGCACCCAGCCACGCAGCTTGGACGCGGGCGTGATGACCGTGGACTTGCCGCGCATCTGCGCATTGCGGATACGGGTCAGCATATCGCCGATAGGATCGTTCATATCTTAACCCTCCTTACCAGCTGGACTTGACCACGCCCGGCAATTGCCCGGCGGAGCCGAGTTCGCGCAGGGCGATCCGGCTGATTTTCAGCTTGCGGTAATAGGCGTGCGGACGCCCCGTCAGCTGGCAACGGTTGTGAAGACGGCTGGGCGAGCTGTTGCGCGGCAGCTTGGCCAGCTGCAGACGCGCCTTGAAGCGCTCTTCCATCGGCTTCGATTCGTCGCTGGCGATCTCTTTCAGAGCCGCCCGCTTGGCGGCGTATTTCTTGACCAGCCGCTCGCGCTTCTTCTCGCGCTCGATCATTGCTTTTTTAGCCATGATATCGCTCCTTTACGCGTTGAAGGGCATGTTGAAATGCTTCAACAGCGCCTTGGCTTCCGCGTCGGTGGCCGCGGTCGTGGTGATGATGACGTCCATGCCCCAGACCTCGTCGACCTTGTCGAAGTCGATCTCGGGGAAGACGATGTGCTCTTTCATACCCATGGCAAAGTTGCCACGGCCGTCAAAGCTCGGCTTCACACCGCGGAAGTCGCGGATACGCGGCATCGCGATGGTGATCAGACGGTCGAGGAATTCGTACATCCGATCGCCGCGCAGGGTCACCTTGGCGCCCAGCGGCATCTCTTCGCGGACCCGGAAGCCGGCGATCGACTTCTTGGCCTTGGTGGTGACGGCGCGCTGACCGGCGATGGTGGTCAGATCGTCGACAGCCGACTTGGCTTTCTTGCTGTCGCGCACGGCTTCGGCGCCACAGCCGATGTTCAGAACGATCTTGTCCAGACGCGGGATCTGCATGTCGTTCTTGTAGCCGAACTCTTCCTTCATCGCGGCCTTGATCGTGTCGCGGAAGGCGGCCTTCAGGCGCGGGGTGTAGGTTGCGGTATCAAGCATCGATCGCGTCCCCCGTGGTTTTGGCAATACGCACCTTCTTGTCGCCTTCGATCTTGAAGCCGACGCGGGTGGGTTTGCCGTTCTTGTCGAGAATGGCGAGGTTCGACAGGTCGATGGGCATCGCCTTGGGCGTGCGGCCGCCCTGCGAATTCTGCGTCTGACGCTGGTGACGGATGGCCATGTTGACACCGTCAACCAGGGCCTTGCCGGACTTGGGATCGACAGAGGCGATGGTGCCCTGCTTGCCCTTGTCCTTGCCGGCCAGCACGACGACCTTGTCGCCCTTACGGAGTTTCGCAGCCATTACAGCACCTCCGGAGCAAGCGAGATGATCTTCATGAAGTTCTTGGCGCGCAGCTCGCGCACGACCGGCCCAAAGATACGGGTGCCGACCGGTTCACCTGCGTTGTTCAGGATGACGGCGGCGTTGCGGTCGAAGCGGATGGCGGTGCCGTCTTCACGACGGACTTCCTTGGCGGTGCGCACGACGACGGCCTTGCGGACATCGCCTTTCTTGACGCGGCCGCGCGGGATGGCTTCCTTCACCGAGACGACAATGATGTCGCCGACGGAGGCGTATTTACGCTTGGAACCACCCAGGACCTTGATGCACTGAACCCGGCGGGCGCCGGAGTTGTCAGCAACATCCAGATTGGTCTGCATCTGGATCATGGGGTTTCTCCTGACCTTTGGGGGGCGTTATTGCCTTGTCCCCATGGTTTCGTTCAAACCGAAAGGTTTTGTCGAAATGAGCAGCTCATCGGTTCCTTGCGGACCCTCCTCGCGAGGAGTGGCCGCAAAGGCACAAGGAGCGGTTATTCCGCCACCACCTCCCAGCGTTTCGTTTTCGAGCGGGGCGCGCATTCGATGATACGCACGGTGTCCCCGACCTGAAACGTCTCGGCCTCGTCGTGAGCCCGGTATTTCTTGGACTTCCGGATCGTCTTTTGCAGAACCGGGTGCTTGAAGCGGCGCTCGACGCTGACGGTCACGGTCTGGGCGTTGGCGGTGCTGGTCACGACGCCTTGCAGGATACGCTTGGGCATGTCTTACGCCTCCGCTGCGGCGGCTGCCGCTTTCTGGTTGAGGATGGTCTTCACACGGGCCACGTCACGGCGCACCTGGCGCATACGGGCGGTGTTCTCCATCTGGCCGGTGGCCTGCTGGAAGCGCAGGTTGAAGGCCTCTTTCTTCAGATTGGCCAGATCGTCACGGAGCTGATCCGGCGTCTTGTCCATAAGTTCCTTGGCGTTCATCGCCTTTTTCCTTTCAACATCACCGGAGAGCCCCTCGTTGCGAGGGTCACCCTGATTCCCGGTGGAGGTGGATGAGCGGGCCGTATAGGCGGGATAGACGCGGTTGGCAAGCGTTTAAGGCAACGCTTTGACAACCCTGTCTCTAAACCACTCTTTTAACGCTTCGAACTCGATCTCGTTCGCAGCGACTGAGACGACCATGTCATCGATTCTCTCGTTGACGGGCACTTCCAAATGATAGCCGCTGCGTTCGATCAGCACTTCGACCAGATGCGCGCGTGATAATCGGAATACGGTCTTGCCAAAGCAGATTCGATCAGATGCAAGCTGACGATGCCGTCCCGTCCGGCATAGCCAATCGCCTCGTCATGCGCCGCAATCGCATCAGCCAGCGTCACGCGGTAATGGCGCCTACCGATCTTTCAACCGTTTCAAAGCGTCTTTTCGACGATTTGAAATGTCCTTGATCGTGGATACGGATGAAGACGACACTTTCGACGTTCCCTTCCCCGTTCCAACCGACATGAAACGACCGCTGGTTCGGTCTCGAACGACCCAGCCACCTTTCACAGGCTGTTTTTCGGTTTTCGTGCTCATCGAACGCATCTCTTTGGTGTCAGCATATCATCCGATATATCATGCGGCGACCGCGCCCTTACAAGCGGCAATCCAGGTCACTCCCACCGATAATTGAAACTCACCGAAATCCGCTCGTCCTCGGCCATGTTCATTGGCACCTCGTGGCGCAGCCAGGATTCCCAGAGCAGCACGTCGCCTACCGCGGGCTTGGCATAGATGAACTGGCGCATCTCGTCCCGCGCATCCTTTCGGCGCGGCGGGGCGGCCATCATCATCGGCAGCCGCGGGTCCTCAAGCTTCAAAGCCGAGGCGCCCTCGGGCATCGCCACGTAGGTCGTGCCGGAAATCACCGAATGCGGATGGATGTGGCTGGAATGCGTGCCGCCTTCGGGCAGGATGTTGATCCAGATGTCCTCGAGCACCAGCGCCTTGTCGCCCAGATCGAACTCCAGATCCGCGGCAAAGGCGGCGACGTGGGCATCCAGCGCCTTGACCAGATAGGCGAAGATCGGGAACCGCCAGGGCAGATCGGTCAGCGATGCGTAAGAGGTGTACCCGGGATAGGCGTTTTCCTCGCACCACTCCTGCCCTGCCTCGTCATCCTCGGCGATGGAATAACACGAGGCCTCGAGCTCGGACGGGTCGATGTCCGGGCCATGCTCGGACAGAGAAGCGCGGTAAAGGCGGGTGACGAAAAGCGATGTGATCTGGGCCATGGCAGCGGTTTACCGCCGGTTCGGCGCCTTGGCGAGCCCTGTTTGCCGGGCACGGTGCGCCGTGAAGGCGCACCCTACGGCAACCGCCCCATTGCGATACGAAAGCGCCCCCGCCAGACGTCTGGCAGGGGCGCAAAATTGTAGGGTGCGCCTTTACGGCGCACCGTGCTTTACCAGTCTTCGCGGACCACGACGCGGGTCTTGACCGGCAGCTTCATCGCGGCCAGGCGCAGCGCCTCGCGGGCGATCTCCTCGCCGACGCCGTCGATCTCGAACATCACGCGGCCCGGCTTGACCTTGCAGGCCCAGTAATCGACCGAACCCTTACCCTTGCCCATCCGAACTTCGGTGGGTTTGGAGGTCACCGGCGTGTCCGGGAAGATACGGATCCAGACGCGGCCCTGACGCTTCATGTGGCGCGTCATGGCCCGGCGGGCGGCTTCGATCTGGCGTGCGGTCACACGCTCGGGCTGAAGCGCCTTGAGGCCGTAGGTGCCGAAGTTCAGATCCGATCCGCCCTTGGCCTCACCCTTGATGCGGCCTTTGTGCATCTTGCGGAATTTCGTACGCTTTGGTTGCAGCATCTTTAGTTCCTCCGACCGCCGCCGGCACCACGGGGTGCGGGACCGTCCTGAAGTTCCTGCGCCTTGCGGTCACGCGCCTGGGGATCGTGCTCCATGATCTCGCCTTTGAAGATCCAGACCTTGATCCCGATGATGCCGTAGGGCGTTACCGCCTCGACATTCGCGTAATCGATATCGGCGCGCAGCGTGTGCAGCGGCACACGGCCCTCGCGGTACCATTCGGTCCGCGCGATCTCGGCGCCGCCCAGACGGCCCGCGACGTTCACCCGGATACCCAGGGCGCCCATGCGCATGGCGTTCTGCACCGCGCGCTTCATGGCGCGGCGGAAGCTGACCCGGCGCTCCAGCTGCTGGGCGATGCTTTCGCCCACCAGACGCGCGTCCAGTTCCGGCTTGCGGACCTCGACGATGTTGAGGTGCAGCTCGCTGTCGGTCATCGCGGCCAGCTTCTTGCGCAGGGTTTCGATGTCCGCGCCTTTCTTGCCGATGATGACGCCCGGACGGGCGGTGTGAACGGTCACCCGGCACTTCTTGTGCGGGCGCTCGATGATGACACGGGCGACGCCGGCCTGCTTGCACTCTTCATGAATGAAGTCGCGGATCTTGAGATCCTCGAGCAGCAGATCGCCGTAGTCCTTGGTGTCTGCATACCAGCGGCTGTCCCAGGTGCGGTTGACCTGCAAACGCATGCCGATCGGATTGGTCTTGTTACCCATTAGGCTTGCTCCTCGACCTGACGCACCTTGATGGTGATCTCCGAAAACGGCTTGTGGATGCGACCGAACCGGCCACGCGCCCGCGGACGGCCACGCTTCATGATCAGGTTCTTGCCCACATAGGCCTCTGCGACGACCAGCTCGTCGACATCCAGACCGTGGTTGTTTTCGGCGTTTGCGATGGCGGACTGAAGGCATTTCTTCACGTCGATCGCGATCCGCTTCTTCGAGAAGGTCAGGTCGTTCAACGCCTTGTCGACCTTCTTGCCGCGGATCAGCTGTGCCACCAGGTTCAGTTTCTGCGGGCTGGTGCGCAGCATGCGCAGCTTCGCCATCGCTTCGTTGTCCGCCACGCGGCGGGGATTCTTATCCTTGCCCATGGCTTACTTCCTCTTGGCTTTCTTGTCGGCAGCGTGACCGTAGTAGGTACGGGTCGGTGCGTATTCGCCGAACTTCTGTCCGATCATGTCCTCGGACACGTTGACCGGAATGTGTTTGTGGCCGTTGTAGACGCCAAACGTCAGGCCCACGAACTGGGGCAGGATCGTCGAGCGGCGCGACCAGATCTTGATGACTTCGTTACGCCCGGATTCGCGCGACGCTTCGGCCTTTTTCAGGACGTAGGCATCGACGAAGGGGCCTTTCCAAACAGAGCGGCTCATGTTTTAGCGCCCTTTCTTCTTGGCGTGCCGCGAGCGGATGATCAGCTTGCTGGACGCTTTGTTCTTGTTCCGGGTCTTGGCACCCTTGGTGGGCTTGCCCCACGGGGTCACCGGATGACGGCCACCCGAGGTGCGGCCCTCACCACCACCATGCGGGTGGTCGATCGGGTTCATCACGACACCACGCACCGACGGGCGGATGCCCTTGTGGCGCATGCGGCCGGCCTTGCCGTAGTTCTGGTTGCTGTTGTCGGGGTTCGACACGGCGCCCACGGTGGCCATGCATTCCTGACGCACCATGCGCAGCTCGCCCGAGCTCAGGCGGATCTGGGCATAGCCGCCGTCACGGCCGACGAACTGGGCATAGGTGCCCGCGGCGCGCGCGATCTGGCCGCCCTTGCCGGGCTTCAGCTCGATGTTGTGAACGATGGTGCCGATGGGCATGCCGCTGAACGGCATTGCGTTGCCCGGCTTGATGTCGGCCTTGGCCGAAGCCACAATCCGATCCCCGATCGCCAGACGCTGGGGGGCCAGGATGTAGGCCTGCTCGCCATCGTCATACTGCACCAGCGCGATGAATGCGGTGCGGTTGGGGTCATATTCGATACGTGCAACCGTGGCGCCGACGTCCGCCTTGTTGCGCTTGAAATCGACGATCCGGTAGAGGCGTTTCGCCCCGCCACCGCGGCGGCGTGCCGTGATACGTCCGGTGTTGTTGCGGCCGCCCGATTTCGTCAGACCCTCGGTGAGGTTCTTGACGGGACGTCCTTTCCACAGCTCCGAACGGTCGATCAGCACCAGCCCGCGCTGGCCCGGCGTCGTAGGTTTGTACGACTTGAGTGCCATGCTTTCTGTCTTCCGTTAGCTTTGCCCGGCTTGCGCCGGACTATGTTTGGGCCTTGCGGCCTTGGGTCATAGGCCCCCGCAGGTGCCCGGTTAGATGCGGTCCTTCGACCAATCGCAAAGCCCCGGACGAATCCGGGGCTTTGCGGATGGGGTCGTGTAGGGGATGAGAGACAGCGGGTCAAGGGGCTGTCGCCATGCCCTCTGATGTGGGTCCCAGCCGCGCCGGAGACGACGCGCGCGGTGGCTCCGCTACAGGTCTTCGGCAGTGCTTTATCCCTGCCACTGGCGCGCTCCTGACGAACGAGGCACCAAGCCCAGCCCAAGAGCCGCCGCATCGGGGCGCGTCGGCTCTGGCGCGGCGACCTTCGGCCTTGATTCCGCGCCCCGGCGCATCGCTCCAACAAAAAGGCCCCCGCGTCGCTGCGGGGGCCTTTCCGTTTCCGTAGGGTGCGCCTTCACGGCGCACCGTCCGCTCAGAGACCGGTGGTCACGTCGATCGTGTTGCCCTCTTCAAGCGTCACATAGGCCTTCTTGACGTCCTTGCGCTTGCCCATCTGGCCGCGGAAGCGCTTGACCTTGCCTTTGGTGATGGTCGTGTTCACGGCCTTCACCTTCACACCAAAGAGGGCCTCGACGGCCTCCTTGATCTGCGGCTTGTTCGCGTCGATGGCCACCTCGAAGACCACCGCGCCGTTTTCCGACGCCATGGTGGATTTCTCAGTGATGATCGGCTTGCGGATCACGTCGTAGTGTTGTGCTTTGGCGCTCATTTCAGGCGTGCCTCCAATGCTTCGACACCCGCCTTCGTCAACACCAGCGTGTCGCGCTTGAGGATGTCATAGACGTTCGCGCCCATGCTGGGCAGCACGTCCAGACCTTCGATGTTGGCCGCGGCGCGGGCAAAGCCCTCGTTCACCTGCGCCCCGTCGATGATCAGCGCGCGCTTCCAGCCCAGGTTCTTGATCTGGCTGGCGAGCGTCTTGGTCTTGCCGTCCGACTCGACCGAGTCGATCACCACCAGCGCGCCGGCCTTGGCCTTGGCGCTGAGCGCGTGCTTCAGACCCAGGGCGCGGACCTTCTTGGGCAGATCGTGCGCATGGCTGCGCGGCGTCGGACCCTTGTAGATACCACCCTTGCGGAAGATCGGCGCCTTGCGCGAACCGTGGCGTGCGCCGCCGGTGCCCTTCTGGCGATAGATCTTCTTGGTCGAATAGCTGACCTCGGAACGGGTCAGAACCTTGTGGGTTCCGGCCTGCGCCTTGTTGCGCTGCCAGCGGACCACGCGGTGCAGGATGTCGGCGCGCGGCTCGAGATCGAAGATCTCGTCCGTCAGCTCGACCGACCCGGCCTTGCCGCCGTCCAGTTTGATCACGTCGAGTTTCATTCGTCGCCTTCCTTCTTCTCGGCCTCGATCGAGGCTTCGGCCTCTTTCAGGGCGGCCTCTTCTGCGGCGGCTGCCTCGGCTGCGGCGGCCTCAGCGGCGGCGGCTTCCTCGGCGGCGGCCTGTGCTGCGGCTTCCTCGGCCAGACGCTTGGCTTCCTCGGCGGCCGAACGCAGGGCTGCGGGCAGGATCACGTTCTCGGGCGTCGGCTTCTTGACCGCGTCCTTGACGGTGACCCAGCCACCTTTGGCGCCCGGAACCGCGCCCTTGATCATGATCAGGCCACGATCGGCGTCGGTCTTGACAACCTGGAGGTTCTGCGTGGTCACGCGGACGGCGCCCATGTGGCCGGCCATCTTCTTGCCTTTGAAGACCTTGCCAGGATCCTGACACTGACCGGTGGAGCCGTGCGAGCGGTGGCTGATCGACACGCCGTGCGAGGCGCGAAGACCGGCGAAGTTGTGACGCTTCATGGCGCCCGCGAAGCCCTTACCGATCGAGGTGCCGGACACGTCCACGTACTGACCCTCGAAGTAATGATCGGCGGTGATTTCCTCACCCACGTCGATCAGGTTCTCAGGCGCGACGCGGAATTCCGCCACCTTCCGCTTCGGCTCGACCGAAGCGACGGCAAAATGGCCGCGCATCGCCTTCGAGACGCGCTTGGCCTTGATGGCGCCGGTGCCCAGCTGAACAGCGGAATAACCGTGCTTGTCAGCGGTGCGCTGTGCGACGACCTGAAGGTTGTCGAGCTGAAGAACGGTCACAGGAACCTGCTTGCCGTCTTCCATGAAAAGCCGGGTCATGCCGACCTTCTTTGCGATGATACCAGAGCGCATGTTCAGTGCCCTCCTTATACCTTGATCTCGACGTCCACGCCGGCGGCGAGGTCGAGCTTCATCAGCGCGTCCACCGTCTGCGGGGTCGGATCAACGATGTCGAGAAGACGCTTGTGCGTGCGGATCTCGAACTGATCGCGGGATTTCTTGTTCACGTGCGGGCCACGCAGAACGGTGAATTTCTCGATCTTGTTCGGCAGCGGGATGGGCCCGCGCACCTGGGCGCCGGTCCGCTTGGCGGTGTTGACGATCTCCTGCGTGCTGGCGTCGAGCACGCGGAAGTCAAACGCCTTGAGCCGGATGCGAATGTTCTGGCTTTGCATTGGTCTAGCCTTCATTGGCGTTGAGGTTGAGAGGAGGGAGCAGGACCACCCGGCCCCCTCGTCGAACCCGTTCGGTTTTTCGCCCGACCCTGACCCGGACTTGATCCGGGTCAGGGTCGGACGAGACCCGTTGTTCTTTCAAACGGTGCGCATGAATGCGCACCCTACGGTGTTGGTGTAGGGTGCGCCTTTACGGTGCACCGTCCGTTTCGCTTACTCGATGATCTTCGACACACCGGGGTTGGCGCGTCTCGGGATCATCGCTTACTCGA
>NZ_JAWHTD010000017.1:0-76417 GCF_032586235.1 Aestuariicoccus sp. MJ-SS9 | reverse complement strand
TGTTCGCCGACCTGCACACGCCCACCACACAAAATCCCCGCCTTCAGTCCGCCTGAAGGCGTTGTTCAAACCCGACTGAATAAGATCGTTTTCCGGACTTCCCTCGATGCTGTCGTCGCTGCCGTTACCCTTGATGTTGAGCCCCCTTGTGGGACCAAACCGCAAGGCGGAGAAGCCGCCAAAGCTTTCAAAATGAGCCATAATATATCTCCCCAGGAAAATTCTCGATAAGATTACCAGAAATTGTATAGGAACCGGCTGGAAATTTTACACGGCACTCAGCCCGCAACCACGGATTGCAAATCGAAAATCGGCAGCAGCACGGCCAGCACGATCACCAGCACCATCGCGCCCACCAGCATCATCAGGATCGGCTCGAGCAGGGCGGCGATGCGGCGGCGCTCGGCGGTGAGGTTGTTTTCCACCAGCAGGGCCGCGCGTTCGGTCATCCGCGCCAGCCGCGCCGACATCTCGCCCGCATCCACCAGCTGGCGCGCCACCGGCGGGATGAAACTGGCGCGGGTCAGCGCACCCGAGAGGCTCTCGCCGCCGCGCACCGCCTCGGCCACCTCGGCGGCTTCGGCGCGAAAGCGCGCCGGGCCCAGCACCTCGCGCGCGGAATCGACGCCCGACAGCACCGCGTGGCGGCTGCCCAGCACCAGCGCCAGCGTGCGCAGATATTGCACCGCCGCCGCCCGCCGCATCAGCCCGCCCACCACAGGCAGGCGCAGCGCCAGCCGGTCGCGCGCGGCGCGCAAGGGGGCCAGCCGGCCCGACATCAGCCCCAGCAGCACCAGCGCCGCCGCCCCCGCCCCCAGCGGCACGGCATGGCCCTGGATCCAGTTGCTGATGCCCAGCACCACCTGGGTGATCCCCGGCAGCGGCCGGCCCGAAAGCGCGAACATCTCGACGATCTGCGGCGCGACGCTCGTCATCAGGATGCCGCAGACCAGAAGCGACACGGCGGCCACGAAGGCGGGATAGACCAGCGCGGCGGCGATCTCGGCCTTCTGGGTGCCGGCGGTTTCCAGGTGATCGGCCAGCTCGCCCATCACCACGGCCACGTCGCCCGAGGTCTCGCCCGCGCGGATCGCGGCGATGTAAAAGGGTGGAAAGCCCGCGCCGCTGGCCGCCAGCGCGTCCGACAGCGCCGCCCCTTCCAGCAGGCCCGCGCGCGCCCGCGCCGCCACCGCGTCGACAGCCGCCCCCGCGCCGCCCGCGCGGATCGCCTCGAGCGCGGCCTCGCCCGGCAGATCGGCGGCCAGCAGCACCGCCAGCTGCCGCGTCAGCACCGCCTGCATGTCGGCATTGAGCCGCCCCCGCGGCACAAGCGTCAGCCGCCGGCGCGCCTCGGCCGCGCCCTTGTCGGCCAGATCCGACACGAAAAGCCCCTGCGCCTTGAGGCTGCGCGCGGCCTCGGCCTCGGTCTCGGCCACGATGGTGCCGCGGCGCGTCTTGCCGTCGTCGGTATAGGCGGTGTAGCCGAAGGCCCTCATGCCAGGTCGCCCACCACGCGCAGCACCTCGGCCAAGCTGGTCTCGCCCGCCGCCACCCGCGCCAGCCCCTGCCCCAGCAAGGTTTCCTCGGTCGAAAGCGCCAGGCGTTTCAGCTCGGATTCCGGCAGGCCCCGGTCGATGCCGTCGCGCAGGGCCTCGCCCACCTCGATCATCTCGAAGATGCCGACGCGGCCGGCATAGCCCGACCCGTTGCAGGCCGCGCAGCCCTGCGCGTCATGCACCGCCGCCAGTACCGGCTGGCCGTTGCGGCTGAAATGCGCGGCCTCGGACGGGGTCGGCGCATGGGGGTGGCGGCACTTGGGGCAGAGCCGCCGCAGAAGCCGTTGCGCGATCACGCCGCGCAGGGTCGCGGCGATGAGGAAATTGTCGAGGCCCAGATCCCGCAGCCGCACCACCGCGCCGACCGAGCCGTTGGCGTGCAGCGACGAGAACACCAGATGCCCGGTCAAGGCCGCCTGTGCGGCCACGCCCGCGGTCTCGCCGTCGCGGATCTCGCCCACCAGGATCACGTCCGGATCCTGGCGCAGCGTGGCGCGCAGCCCGGTGGCGAAGGTCATACCGATCTCGGCGTTGATCTGGGACTGGCTGATGCCGGGCAGGTCGTATTCCACCGGGTCCTCGACCGTGACGATGTTGCGCTCGTCGCGATTGGCCAGTTTCAGCAGCGAATAAAGCGTCGTGGTCTTGCCCGACCCGGTGGGCCCGGTCGCCAGGATGATACCGTTGGGCAGCGCCGAGAGCCGTTCGAGCAGCGCGATCTGCGCGGGGCTCAGCCCCAGCCGGTCCAGCGGCACCAGCCCCGATTGCCGGTCGAGGATCCGCAAGACCACCCGTTCGCCGTAATTGCCGGGCAAGGAACTGACCCGCGTGTCGATCAGCCGCCCGCCCAGCCGCAGCGGGATGCGCCCGTCCTGCGGCAGGCGGGTTTCGGCGATGTCGAGCCCGGCCATGACCTTGAGCCTGGACACGATGCGTTTCACCGGCACATCCGCCCGGTCGAGCACCGGCTGCAGAAAACCGTCCACCCGCATCCGCGCGCGCAGGCCGCCCTCGTAGGGCTCTACATGCAGATCCGAGGCACCCGCCAGCACCGCGCGGCGCAACAGCTGATTGACCAGCTGAATGACCGGCGCATCGGCGGCCTCGTCCAGCAGGTCGCGCTCGGCGCGGGTTGCGGGGGCGCTGTCCTCGAGATCGAAGCTGAGCGCGTCCTCCCCGGAATGCGTCTCTGTTCCGCCCTGATAGAGCCTGGCCAGGGTCAGCTCGAAGCTGGCCTGGTCCTCCTGCCGCACCCGGGTGAGATGCGGCGCGCGGCGCTGCGACTCGCGCAGGCCCAGCATGGTGGCCCCGGGCCCCGCCACCAGCATGTCGCCGTCCAGCGCGACCTGCTGGTCGCGGGCGAAGGCGAAGGGCAGGCGCGCGGGCGCGGGGGCGGGCTGATCGAGGCTCATGCCGGCATGTTCGGCGCGTGCGCGCCCGATGGCAAGCTTTGCCGTTGACGGCGCGCCCCGATTGGGGCGATGACCATGGCCATGAGACACGCATTCGTCACCGGCGCGGCCGGATTCATCGGCGCGGCCTGCTGCGCGCGCCTGCTGGAGGCGGGCTGGCGGGTCACGGGCCTCGATGCGATGACCGATTATTACGACGTCACCCTGAAAGAGGCGCGGCTGGCGCCGCTGCGGGCGCATGACAGGTTCGACTTCGTGCAGGATTACGTGGAAACGCCGGGGCGGCTGCGGGGGATGTTCGCCGGGGGGCGCTTCGATCTGGTGATCCATCTCGCGGCACAGGCGGGCGTGCGCTACAGCCTGGAGAACCCGCGCGCCTATCTCGACAGCAACGTGACCGGCACGTTCGAGCTTTTGGAGGCGGCGCGGGAATTTCCGCCCGGGCATCTGCTTTTGGCTTCGACCTCGTCGGTCTACGGCGCAAACGACAAGATGCCCTATGCCGAGACCGACCGCGCCGATCATCAGATGTCGTTCTATGCCGCCACCAAGAAGGCGACCGAGGCGATGGCCCATGCCTATGCGCATCTGCACGGGCTGCCCACGACGATGTTCCGCTTCTTCACGGTCTACGGGCCCTGGGGGCGGCCGGACATGGCGCCTTTCAAGTTCACCCGGGCGATCCTCGAAGGGCGGCCCATCGACGTCTACAACCACGGCCGGATGCGGCGTGACTTTACCTATATCGACGATCTGGTGGAGGGGATCCTGGCGCTGGCCGACGCGGTGCCGGGCGCGGCGCCCGTGGCAGGCGACAGCCTGTCGCCGGTGGCGCCCTTCCGGGTGGTCAACATCGGCAACGCCAGCCCGGTGGAACTGGGCGATTTCATCGCCGCGATCGAAGCGGCGCTGGGGCGGAAGGCCGAGCGCAACCTGATGGAGATGCAGCCCGGCGACGTCCCCGCCACCTGGGCCGATACGGCGCTCTTGCAGGCGCTGACCGGCAAGGTGCCGGGCACGCCGGTGACGGAGGGCGTGGCGCGCTTCGTGGCCTGGTACAGGGAGTATTACGGGGTTTAAGGTCTGAAACGGGGACCCGTTCAGCGCCCCGAAGTCGCGGAATCAAGGCCGAAGGCCGCCGTGACCAGCGCCATCCCACGGGCAGGCGCTGGTCACGGCTCGTGCTGTGCAGGATCCGCATATGCTTCCGTTGCGCCTTTGGCGGCGGCGGGAGTGAGGGGCCAGCCCCTCACACTCCCCAGGATATTTAAGACCAGATGAAACGGAGGTCAGGTGCCCCGGGCCTGAGCCACGGCGGCGATGGCGGTGTGGATGTCGGCCTTTGTAGTGCGGTGGTTGACGATGGCGGCGCGCAGCCCGGTGACGCCGCCGATGTCGGTGGTAGAGAAGACCGCCTGGCCCGAGAGCTGCAGATCCTGCGCGATGCGGCGGTTGAGCGCGCTTTGGGCGGCGGGGTCCAACCACGTGTCGGCGGTGAAGACGCAGAGGTTCGACACCACGGGCGCCAGCAGCGCCATGTGGCTCTGACCACTCACCAGATCGCCCATCAGCCGGGCCTGGGCGCAGTTGCGCGCGATGGCCGCGCCCAGCCGTTCGGGGCCGTAGGTGGTGAGCGCCGACCAGACCTTGAGCGCGCGGTTGCCGCGCGACAGATCGATGCCGTAGTCGCAGAACCACGGATCGCCCCCCGCGAGCCCCCGGTCCTGGCCTTCGAGATACGACGGCCGCACGGCGAAGGCGGCGCGGTGCGCGGCCTCGTCCCGGATCAGCGCCAGGCCGCAATCGTAGGGCACGTACATCCATTTGTGAAAATCGCAGGCCAGGCTGTCGGCGCGACCGATGCCATGCGCCAGCGCGGCCAGATCGTCGCCCGCCAGCACCACCCAAGCGCCGAAAGCGCCGTCCACATGCAGCCAGAGACCCTCGTCCACCGCCACATCGGCCAGGGCGTCCAGATCGTCAAACTGCCCGGTGTCGACCGCACCGGCGGTGCCGACGAGCGCGAAGGGCTGCGCGCCCGCCGCCCGGTCGGCGGCGATGGCGGCGCGGAGGGCGCCCATATCCATGCCACGCGCGCCGTCGGGGATCTGGCGCAGGTTTTCGGTCCCCACGCCGAGCAGCTCCAGCGCCTTGGCGGTGGAGGAATGCACGCTCGCCCCGGCATAGGCGGTCAGCCGTGCCGCCCCCTGCCCGGTCCGGCGCATCTCGGGCCCCAGCGCGCGCACCCGCGCGGCCTGCAGCGCGATCACCGTGGCCTGCGAGGTGCCGGTGACTAGGATGCCGCTGGCGCCTTCGGGAAAGCCGAAGACCCCGCGCGCCCAGTCGATCACCGCGCGCTCCATATAGACCGCGCCGTGGTCGCGCCCGCCCACGTTGGCGTTCATCGTGGCCGCGACCATTTCCGACATCAGCCCGGTGGCCAGCCCCGATCCGTGCACCCAGCCGAAGAAACGCGGATGGGTGTTGCCGGTGGCATAGGGCATCACCTCCGACGCCAGCCGCCGGGCCAGCGCGGTCTCGTCGCCCTGCGCGGGACCGATGGCATAGCCCGCGCGCACCTCTTCGGGCACCGGCTGCCAGGGGTGATCGGCGGCGTTCTCCAGCCGGGTCAGGCACCGATCCAGCAGATCGTGCGCGGCGCGGCGGAAGGCGTCCCAATCCTGGGGGTCGGGGGGAAGGTCTGTCATGCGGGGCTCCGGCAGGCTGTGGCCGGTCCCTTAGCGCGTTTGCCGGCCGGACGACAGGGCCGGCGGCGCGAAATCCCTAACGGTCCTTGAACCGCAGCCGACTGGGCAGCGGCGGCAGGCCGAGGCGCTGCGCGGCCTCGTCGATGAAGCCCGCGTCGAAAGGCTGGTTCAGATCGGCCCCGTCGAAGGGGAAGGCGCCTGAGGGCGTGCGCGGGAACTGGTCGGCGTCGGCGGGGGCGATGGCGAGGCTGGCGCGCTTGGCGTCGCGGGCCAGCTCGCGGGTCAGGCGCCGGGCCTCGGCGTCGTCGCGCACGATGCGCGGGCGCAGCATCACCAGCAGCACGCGCTGGTTCTTCGAGGCGTTCTTGCCCCGGAAGAGCCCGCCCACCAGCGGCAGTTTCGACAGGCCGGGTACGCGCTGGCTGACCGATCCAAAGCCGTCCTCCAGCAGCCCGCCCAGCATGATCACGTTGCTGTCGCGCACCAGAACGGTGGTCGAGAGCGCGCGCCGCGCGGTGATCTCGCCGCCTGCCGAGGATTGCGAATTGGTCAGGCTCGACACCTCTTGTTTGATCACCAACCGCACGGTGCCGTCGGCGTTGATCTGGGGGGTGACGTTCAGCGTCAGGCCCACGTCCTGCCGCTCGATGGTCTGGAACGGGTTTTCGGGCAGCGCCGCCTCGCCCACCGTGGCGAAAGAGCCGGTCACGAAGGGCACGTTCTGCGCCACCACGATCTCGGCCTCCTGGTTGTTGAGCGTCAAGAGCGAGGGCGTCGACAGCAGGCGCGTGGAATTGGTGCTGGCGATGGCCGACAGGAACGCCGCGATGCCGCGCTCGGTGTTGTCGGGCACGCCGCCCACCACCCCGCCCGAACCGACGTCGATGGTTTCGTTCTTGAGCACCGAGGACACCAGCGAGGTCAGGTTGGGCCGGCCCTGCAGCGAGAACTGCACGCCGCCCACCACCACGTCGTTGAGCACCGCGCCAAACTGCGCCGAGAGATCCGAAAAGCCCTCGACCGACATCTCGAAGATCACCGCCTCGACCAGCACCTGGGTCGGGCGGCGGTCGAGATGGCGGGCCATGGCGACGATCTCGTCCATGCGCTCCTGCGGGGCGCTGATCAAAAGCGCGTTGGTCTGCGGTTCGGGCACCACGCGGATCTCCTCGCCCGGGGTCTCGCCGCCCGAGGAAAAGCTGCGCAGCACCACGTCGGCCAGCGCCGCGGCATCGGCATAGCTGAGCTCGACGATCCGGCTGGCTTGGGTGTTTTGCTGCGCGTCGAGCCGCCCGGCCAGCATCCGCACCTGGCCGCGCAGGCTTTCGGGGCCGGACACCAGAAGCGCGTTCGAGCGCCGGTCGACGCTGATGCTGGCGCCGTCGGGGATAAGGTTCATCGACTGCACCACCTGCAGCACATCCGTGGCCGAGGCGTTGCGCAGGCGGATCATCTCGATCGGCGCCTCGCGCGGGGTATCCAGCCGGTCGACCAGCTGCAGGATGCGGCGCAGGTTGGCGCTGCGGTCCGACAGGATCAGCATGCGCGCGCCCGGCACGGTCGAGATCACCGCCTCGGAGGGCAAGAGCGGGCGGATCACCTCGACCACCTCCTGCGGGCTGGCGCTCTGCAGCTCGATCACCCGGGTCTCGAAGCCGCCGTCGCCGCTGGCGCCGGTGGCCAGTTCGCGCGCGCTGCCCAGAGGCACGATGCGGTCGGCGTCGACGCCCTCGACGATGGTCAGCCGGTTGAGCTCGAGTACGTTGAGGAAGACCTCGTAAAGCGCGGCGGGCGACATCGTGCCGGCGGCCAGCACCGTCACCGTGCCGCGCACCTGCGGGTCGAGCACGAAATTGCGCCCCGTCGCCTCGGAGACGATCTGCACGAAACTGCGCAGATCCGCATCGCGCAGATCGAGCGCCACCTGCGCCCCGGCCCGTTCCGGCGCCAGCGCCAGAGGCGCGCCAAGGGCCAGCATCAGGGCGATCCCCGCCGCCCGCAACTTGCGTCTCACCTGTGTCATCCGTTCTGTTCGTGCCGGGGAGGCCTGCCCTGTGGTCAGGGTCTTGAGGCGCTTCCGGCGGGCTGCTCGTTGTCGTTATGCGTACCACTCTAGCCGAATGCGGCGCAAAAGACATGCCTGAGTTGCAGGGTCAGCGAAATTTGCGGGGCAATCTGGGGAAAGCGGGTCACAGCAGGAGGATTGATTTCGCCAAACGCTGGCGCGTGCGGCGACCGGCCGGGGGCGCTGCCCCGTCGCCATTGTCTCTCGGACCAATGGCGCGACAATGGCGACCCCCGGGATATTTAAGACCAGATGAAACAGGGGACGAGGTGCGTGGCCATCATGCGGTCGGCATTATCCGGCAGCGGGGGGTTACTCCGCAAAGCCCAGCAGCACCGGGTCGGCATCGGGGGCGGCGCGGGCCCAGAGGCCCTGGGCGTCGATGGCGGTGATCTCGTAGATCTCGCCCAGCATATCGCCCACCCGCAGGAGCGTCTCTCCGGTAGGATGCGAGACGATGGCCCAGCGGTTCTCGCCCTCGCTGACCAAGCCTTGTAGGGAGTAGCCCAGGCTGTCGATGGGCGGCGCGGGGGGGCGGGGCGGCTGCGGTTCGGGCGCGGGGGCGGGCGGTTTGGGCGGCTGCGGCTCGGCGACAACGACCTCGCCAAAGAGCGCGGGCCAGTCCCGCGGCGGCGCGGGCGCGGCGCGGGCCGGATCGGGGTCGGCGCCGGCGGCGGTGACGGGCGGGGCCGCGGTGTCGGGCACCGGGCGCTCCAGCACCTGGCGCAGCTCCTGCCCGGCCAGGGCCGCCGCCGCCAGCGCGGCCAGTGTGGCAAGAAAGGCAAGAACGCGCATGGGTTTCCTTCCGCTCCCGGGGCGGCGATGGACGCAAGGCCGCGCCCCGTGATAGCATCGCGCCCAAGGATAAAAACCAAAATCGGGCAGGTCATGCAAACTCACCTTCTTTCCCGGCTCTCCCGGGCGGGGCTTTGCGCCGCACTGCTTGTCGCGCTTGCGGGTTGCGACGAAGGCGCGGGCGGCTCGGACGCCGGGTTCCGCAAGCAATACCTCCAGGCCCGCACCGCGCTGGAAGAGGGCCGCTATGCCCAGGCCAGCCGCGCCTATCTGCGGCTGATGCCCGAGGCGGGCCCCCTGGCCGCGCGGCTGCAGCTGGAATACGCCCATGCGCTGCTGCGCGGGGGCGAGTATGATAAGGCGGCGGCGCAGGCCCGCGCGCTGGCCTCGGCCAGCAGCGGCACGGACCGCGCGGCGGCGCTGTCGGTGCAGGGCACGGCGGATCACGAACTGGGCCTCGCCGCGCTCGACCGCGGCGACACCGGGGCGGCGCGCAATCACCTGCTCTCGGCCCAGACGGCGCTGGCCGAAGTGCTGGACAAAGCCCCCGATCTCGACCCGCTGGGCGCCCTGGCCGGGCGGCTAGCCAGCCTGAGGGTGCGGCTCAAGGCGCTGGGATAGACCCTACCTCTGCCGCAAAATGCGAACCGCACTCCACCACGCGCCCGGCCCCTCTCTTCTTCTTGGCGAAAATACTCCGGGGGTGAATTGGCCGAATGGCCAAGAGGGGGCAGCGCCCCCTGATAGGCCTGCCGCTATTCCTGCGGTTCCAGCCGCAGATCGGCGCTCACAAGGCCCGGCGCCTCGCCCCGGACGATGCGAAAACCGGCGATGTCATAGCCCCAGCCCGGGTCCGAACGGCCCAGCCAGCCCATCAGATCGCCGAATTCCACCGTCTCGAAGCGCAGCTCGATCCCGCCCGCGCCGCGCCGCGCCAGATCGCTGACCGCACTGCGCAGCCCGGCGTCGATCAGGCTCTGTTCCAGCGCAGAAAGCCCGATCGCTGTGCGCGGGCCGGTGTCGCCGAGCGCCTCGAGCGCGGTCTTCTCGGCCACCCTTGCGGCGACCCAGGCGTCGAGCGCGCGCGCCTCCTCCAGCGCCGCCACGCTGGCGGCGCGGCGTTCGGCCAGCGGTTCGGCCCAGCCCAGCCAGAGCGCGGCGGGCAGCACCACGACCGCCAGCAGGCCGATCAGCAGCCGTTCGCGGGGCGCCAGACGCAGCAAGAGGTCGATCATGTCTCGCCCTCCCCGATCCGCAGTTCGGCGCGCACGCCCGTGGCCCCGTCGCCGGCGCGCGCATCGGCCACCTCGGCCGAGAGCCCGGCCGCGCGCAGCCCCGCCACCAGCCGGTCGACAGCGGCGAAATCGGGCAGGCGCAGAACGACAACCAGACCCTGTTCCGGCCCGAAAGCCACCTCTTCGGTCTCGGCCCCGGCCCCGGCGATCACCCCGGCGGCCTGCCCGAAAAGCACCAGCGGCGAGCTGCGCCCGCGCCAGGCCTCGGCGGCGCGGCGGCGGTCGGCCAGCGCCCGGCTGACCTGGGCGCGGATGTCGAGGATCGGCCCCGCGGGCACGAAGTCCGCGCGCACCCGCGCCAGCGTGCCGTCGCGCAGGGCGGCGGCGGCGCGGTCGGTCTCGGTGGTGGCGACGATCTGCGCCGCGGCCCAGATCCCCAGCGCCACACCCCCCGCCAGCACCGGCCAGCGCCAGGGCAGCAGGTTGCGCCGCAGCCGGCTGCGCTCGGCCAGCGGATCCTTGCGCAGATCGAAGGCCAACTCGCCATGGGTCAGCCGTTCGGGCCGGGGCAGGCCCAGTTTCGCGATCTCGTCGGGGCTCGCGGCCAACGGCACCTCGTGGCCCTCGAGCAGCGCGCGCAGCCAGTCCGGGGCCGGCCCCGCGATCAGCGCCGCCCTGGGCGCGCCAGCGGACAGCGCGCGTTCCAGCATCAGCCGCGCGGGGCCCTCGGCGGCGGTAAAGCCGTCCCCGGGGCCAAGGCGCGCGCGCAGCGCGCCGCTTGCCATCTCAAAGCTCCAGACGCCCTCGGTGGTGGGCAGCGCCAGGTAATCGGGCAGCACCGCGCGGCAGGCGCGGCCCGCGCGGTCGCGCCAGGCGGCCACCTGGCCCGCGTCGGCCACCAGCGCGCGGGTCCAGCCGCGCGCGCCGCCGGGGCCGTGGAAGGGCCGCATCTGCAGCGTGTCGGGCGCCTGCCCGGTGAGGTCGCGCAGCTGGCGGCGGGCCACGTCCTCGCGCGCGGCGCCGCGCAGGCCGCGCGGCAGGTCGAGCGTCAGCACCGGCGCCAGCGCGCCGGGCACCAGCGCCACCTTGCGCGCGCCGGGGGGCGCGGCGGCACCGTCCAGCGGGACGAAATCGGTCTCTTTTGTCCCTGCGGCCACCCTGCCCCCCTCGCGGTTCAGTTCCAGTCGTCCAGACGATAGGCCACGCCGCTGCCCTGTGGAAGCGGCAGTCGCCGCAGCACCGCAAGGCGCGCGGCGCGGCGGCCCTCCAGCCGTGCCTCGGCGCGCATCTCGAACCAGTCCGAACCCACCGCGAAACGGTCCATGTCGAGCGC
The DNA here is from genome assembly GCF_032586235.1 of Aestuariicoccus sp. MJ-SS9. NCBI lineage: Bacteria > Pseudomonadati > Pseudomonadota > Alphaproteobacteria > Rhodobacterales > Paracoccaceae > Aestuariicoccus > Aestuariicoccus sp. MJ-SS9. Next base: position 65,313 of record NZ_JAWHTD010000017.1, on the reverse strand, counting down.
GGCCAGCGCCTCGTCGTCCATGAGCCCGCCCAGGGCCTCGGCAAAGGCATCGACCGAGGTCAGCGGATCGCGCGAGAGCCCCGCCACCAGCGCCCCCAGGGCAGCGGTGTTGGCCGAGGGCAGAAAGGCCGCCAGCACCGCCGCGGGCGCGGTGTTGACGTTGAGCCGCACATCCCCCGGCAGCACGGTCGTCACCGCCGCCAGCCGCTCCAGATCGCCGGCCGAGAGCCCCGGCACCTCGCGCAGCTGCGCCGCCAGATAGAGTGCGCCGCCCAAAGGGTCGGTGGGCACCGCCGCGCTGGCGTAGCCCGCGCGTTGCGCCGGGCCGTCCGGCGCGAGATGCGCGGCGATGGCCTCGGCGCGATGCGGCGCGATGCCGAGGCTTGCCGTGAGCCGGGCAAAGGCCTCTTGCGCCGCGATGTCGTCGGGGTTGGCGAGCCAGTTGAGGTTGAAAAGACCCTGCATGTCGCGCAGCCCCCCGGCCACCCGGCCGCGGTCGAGCGGCACGTCGTAGTCGGCCCGCGCCCAGGCCTCGCCGCGGTGATCGACCGGCCCGGCGGGGCGGTCGGCCTCGAGCAGGGTCAGCGCCAGCGCCTCGAAAGCGTCGAGATTGGCAGAGAGCTGGCTGGCCTGCGTCGCAGCCCCGGCCAGATCGCGGGTGGCGGCGCTGCGCGACAAGAGCAGCAGCGCGGCGGCCGAAAGGGCCGCCACCAGCACCAGCGCATTGACCAGGACAAAGCCGCGCTCGCCGCTCATTTCAGGCTCTCCACCATCACGATGGTGCCGAAATCGCGGGTGATCAGCGTCAGCTCGACCGCCTGCGGCACGGCGTCGGAATAGCTTTCCGGCGCGGCGCTGCTGCGGTCGCTGTCGGTGGCCGGGGCATCGGTGCGGCGGGGCTGGCCTGCGGGCGGGCGCAGGCCCGGCACCCAGCCCGCCCCGGGCCAGTGGCTGCGCCAGCTCAGCGCCGCGATGCCGTCCAGCACCGGTACGGCGGGGCTTTTCTGGGCCGGGCTGGCGGGGGTCAGCGTCGGCCAGACCCGGCGCGTCAGCGCGCCGTCCGAGAGCCGCCATTCCACCCGCCCGATGCGCGCGCCGGGCAGGCCGCCGCGCGACAGGGCAAAGCCCGCGCCGTCCTCGGCCATGGCCGAGCGCGGCGGCGCGCCGCCCGGCGGGAAGAAGAGCATCGGCAGCGCGCCGCTCAGATCCTGGCGCAGAAGCGCCGTGGCCAGCGCCAGATCGGTGGCCGCCTCGGCGCGGGAGGCCAGCGCGTCGCGCATCCTCAGGCTGCCGGTCAGCGCCTGCAGGCCCATGACCGCGATCAGCGCAAAGACCGCCATGGCGGCCACCAGCTCGATCAGCGTCAGGCCCCGGTCGCGCCTCATGGTCCCCTCCTCGGCAGGTAGGTCACCAGAAAGGCCCCAGGGCCTTCGTCCGAGCGCACGGTGATGGCGGCGCGCAGCAGCCCGCCGACGGTGGCGCTGCGGTCGACCTCGATCACAAAGCGCTGCCCGCCCATCTCGACCGCGCCCGGCAGGGCCCCGCCGCCGGGGCCGTAAAGGCGCAGCTCTTCGGCGCGGTTTTCCGCGACGATGCGGGCCAGGATGCGCGGCGTGGCACCCGAGATCACCTGCCGCGACTGGTCGGTCACGCGTACCGCCGCCAGCGACCCGATCGCCAGCACCGCCACCGCGACCACCAGCTCGAGCAGCGTCAGCCCCCGGTCGCCCCTCAGCCGTCGCATGTCAGCCCCGTCCAGCCGTCGGTCGCGCAGCGCCCGCCGCCCGCGAAGATCACCGCAAAGGCGGTGCTGCGCCCGTCGGGCTGAAACACCACCTGCGGCGCGCCGTCCGCCCCGCCCCGGTCGATCTGCACCGGCCCCTCAAAGCCGATGGCGGGGCCTGGCGCGGCCCAGCCGCCGTCGCGCCAGAGCGTCACCTGCATCTGCCGCGCGCCCAGCCGCAGCCCGCGCCGGTCGCGCCCGGCAATGGCCAGCGCGCGCTGGCTGGCATAGGCCGTCTGGAACCGCGCCATGTCGCTTGCGCCGGCCCCGGGCGCAGGCCGCAGCGCCAGCATCGCGCCTGCGCTCAGCACCGCCAGGATCGCCGTGGCGATCAGCACCTCGATCAGGGTGAAGCCCGCGGATGCGGCTCTGTTGTGGCCCTTGGGGTCTAATTCGTCATCCATGAGCCGATGTCCGCATCCGCCCCGGACCCGTCCGGGGCGGCGTCGGCGCCATAGGTGAAGATGTCGAAATCGCCATGCACGCCGGGGGACAGATATTGATAGGGCTGGCCCCAGGGATCGGTGGGCAGCCGGTCGATATAGCCGTTGGCGGCCCAGTTTTGCGCCTCGGGCGGGGCCGAGGGCGGGCTGACCAGCGCGGCCAGCCCCTGTTCGGTGGTGGGATAGCGGAAATTGTCCAGCCGGTAGAGCTGCACCGCGCTGGCGATGGCGGCGATGTCCGATTGCGCGCGCGCCGCGCGGGCCTGGTCGGGCCGGTCGATGACGCGCGGCACGATGACAAGCGCTAGGATCGACAGGATTACCACCACGACCATCAGTTCGAGCAGGCTGAAGCCTGCGTCCCGGGGCGGGGTCGCGGGCTGGGGCCTTGCGGGCGGGGTCATGGGCATGGGGCGAAATCCTCGGGCTTTTCGGCATGATAGGCAGGGGTGCGCGCGCTTGTCCATTGCCTGCCGGACCGCGCGGGCCTAAGCCTGCGCCATGTCGCCCCAGACCGCCTTCGATCTCTTCGTGCTGCTGGCGGCCCCGGCGGTGGGGTCGTTCCTGGCGCTGCTGGCCGACCGCGTGCCGCGGGGCGAGCCGGTGGGTATGGCGCGCTCGGCCTGCCGGGGCTGCGGGCGGGCGCTGAGCCCGCGCGATCTGGTGCCGGTGCTGTCCTTCGCCGCCGCGCGCGGGCGCTGCCGGCATTGCGGCGCGGCGATCCCGCCCTGGCTGCTTTACACCGAGATCGCCGCCACCTGGCTGGCGGTGCTGGCGGTGATCGCCGGGACGGGCCTGGGCCAGACCGGGCTGATCGCGCTGATCCTCTGGACGCTGCTGGGGCTGGTGGCGACGGATCTGCTGTGGTTCCGCCTGCCGGATGTCTTCACCATCGCGCTCCTCGCGCTGGCGCTGGTCTGGGCCGCGCTCTGGGGGCATGGCGCGCCTCTGGCGCTGGTGGGCGCGGGGCTGGGCGCGGGGGCGTTCTGTCTGATCCGTCTGGGCTACCGCGCCTTGCGCGGTCGCGAGGGGCTGGGGCTGGGCGACGTCAAGCTGATGGCCGGTCTGGGCGCGCTGGCGGGCCCTTGGGATCTGCCGCTGACGGTGCTGCTGGCGGCCTCGGCCGCGCTGGCGGTAGCGGCGCTCCAGCGGCTGGGCCGGGCCGATGCGCTGGACGGCGCGCGCGCCCTGCCCTTCGGTGCGGCGCTGGCCGGAGCGGGGGGCGCGCTCTGGCTGGCGGCGATGTGACCCGCCCTCTCGCACAGCGGCGAAAAGCGCGCTAGGCTGATCGCGCTATGCGCCCTTTATTGTGTTCACCTGTCCTTTCCGAAAGCGCCCCGTATGACCCTCTCCGCCCTCCTTCGCCTGGCCCTGGCCGCCGCTCTGATTCTGCCCCTGGCCGCGCGCGCGCAGGAGAGCGCCGAGGCCACCGCGGTGCCCTCCGAGACCGCTGACCCCCCGCAGAACGCGCCCCTTCCCGAGATGTCCGAGATCGAGGCCGCCTGGGCCGAGGGCGACTTTGCCTTCGTGCGCGAGAACCTGCGCCGCCATGCCGAGGAAATCGGCACCGCGCTGGCGCAATACCGCTATGGCCGGGTGCTGATCGAGGGCAAGGGCGGCCCCGCCGACCCGCAGGGCGCGGTGACCTGGCTGCAGCGCGCGGTGGATCAGAACAGCACCGCCGCCGCCACGCTGCTGGCGCGCATCTATCTGAGCGACGTCCCGGGCGTGCCGCGCGATGCGGGCCGCGCGGTGGGGCTTCTGTCGCGCTCGGCGGCGCGCGGCGAGCGCGAGGCGCAATATGTCCTGGCGCGGCTCTATACGGCGGGCGACGGCGTGGCGGCGGATCCGGAGGCGGCCTTCAACTGGTATCTCGCGGCGGGCGAACAGGGCCATCTGGCCGCGCAGATGGCCCTGGCACGGGCCTATATGGAGGGCACCGGCACCGCGCCCGACCCCGGCCAGGCGCTACACTGGCTGATCGAAGCCGCCTCGAGCGGCCATGTCGAGGCGCAATACATCCTGGGCCGGGCCTATGAGCTAGGCCGGGGAGTGACGCCAAACCCCGCCGAGGCCACCGCCTGGTACGCCCGCGCCGCTGAGGCCGGGCTGCCGCTGGCGCAGCGCATCCTGGGGATGCGGCTGCTCGATGGTACGGGCATTGAGGCCGATCCCGCCCTGGGCCTGCGCTGGCTGACCCGCGCCGCGGATGCGGGCGATCCGGGGGCGATGCACAATCTTGGGCGGCTCTATGCCACCGGCACCGGGGTCGCGCCCGACGACGCCCGCGCCGCACTCTGGTACATGCGCGCTGCCGATTCCGATCTGCCCCGCGCCAAGACCGCGCTGGCGCGCTTCCTCGAGACCGGCCGGGGGCTGGCGGTGGACAGCGACCGCGCGATCCGGCTCTACCGCGAGGCGGCCGAGGCCGGCGACACCGCCGCCGCCCGGCGGCTGGGCCAGCTGGCGGGCGAAGGCGCGCTTGAGGGGGTGATCGCGCCGCAGCGCATCGTGCCTTGGGCGGTACTGGCCGCGCAGGCGGGCGACGCGGGCCCCGAGACCTGGCTCGAGACGCAGGCCGAGGCCGGGCTGGTGCTGGCGCAATCGGCGCTCGGCCAGCTCTGGCGCGACGATCCCGACCGGCAGGACCGCGCGGTGGCCTATCTGCGTGCCGCCGCCGAGGCCGGGCAGGCCGACGCACAGGCAGCGCTCGGCACGCTTTACGCCACCGGCGGGGCCGGGCTGGCGCAGGATTACGTGACCGCCCACAGCTGGCTGAACCTCGCCGCCGCGGGCGGCTCGGCCAGCGGCATGGAAACCCGCGAGACGATCGCGGGGCTAATGACGCCCGAACAGATCGCCGAGGCGCAGGCCCGCGCCCGCGCCTTCAGCGGCGGGCCGCAGCCCCCCGGCACCGTGCAGACAGTGACGGAGACCGAATGATGCGCGCCTGCCTCGCCCTGATCGCCGCGCTCTGCCTGCTGGCCCCCGCCCTGCCCGCGCAGAACACCCCCCTGCCCGCGCTTGAGGCCGCCGCCGAGGCGGGCGATACCGCCGCGCAGCTCGATCTGGCCGCGCGCTATCACGAGGGACGCGGGGTGGTGCAGAACTTTGCCCGGGCCGCGGCGCTTTACGCGCAGGCGGCCGAGGCCGGGAACGCTGCGGCGCAGAACCGGCTGGGGCAATATTACCACGAGGGACTGGGCGTGGCGCGGGACGCGGCCGCGGCGCGGCGCTGGCTCGGGGCCGCCGCCGCGCAGGGCGATCCGCAGCATGTCCACGATCTGGCCGCGGTGCTGGAGGCCGGGGGCGATCCCGCCGACCTGCCGCGCGCCGCCGCGCTTTATGCCCAGGCCGCCGAGGCCGGGCATGTGGACGCGGCGGTCAGCCTGGGGGTGATGTATCAGAACGGCACAGGCGTGGCGCAGGATTACGAACGCGCCCGCGCGCTTTACGAAGGCCCCGCCGCCGCCGGGCATGCGCGCGCGCAGAACAACCTCGGCCTGCTTTATGTGCGCGGCCACGGCGTGGCGCAGGATTACGAACGCGCCGCCCAGCTTTTCGCCGCCGCCGCCGACCAGGGGCTGGCGCGGGCGATCAGCAATCTCGGGGTGATGTACGAAAACGGCTTCGGCGTCGCCCAGAACGACGAGGCCGCCGCGCGGCTTTACCGTCTGGGCGGGCAGGCCGGCGGCGGGCAGGCGCAGGGCGCGCTGCCGCCGGCGGTCTACGACGCCCGGCTGGCCGCGCCGGTGGCCGATGCGGCGCTGCAAACCGCCGCGCGGCTTGGCGATCCGGTGGCGGCCTTCCAGATGGGCTATCTCATCGCCACGGCTGAGAACGCCACACCCGCGCAATGGCGCCAGGCGGCCGATCTCTTCCGGCGCGGCGCCGAGGCGGGTCATGCCGCCGCCATGGCCAATCTGGGGCTGGCGCATATCCACGGGCGCGGCGTGGTGCAGGATTACGTCGCCGGGCAGATGTGGCTGATTCTCGCCGGCACCGCCGGGCTGGCCGAGGCCCCGGCGCTGGCGGCGGCGGCGCGGGCGCGCATGACCACCGGCCAGATCAACGCCGCCCAGGCCGAAGCGGACGCCCGCTGGACCGCGAAACACACGCAATAAGTGTATTACGTCGCAGTTTTTAAGAAAAACTTCTTTTAAGAGAAATCATCCTGTATGCTGTCGTCCACGATGTCCGGTCCGGTTCGGCCCCGAAGACAAAGTCATTTTCAACAAATCCCATGGAGATCGGATGCGTTCTTTTGTGAAATCCTGCTCTTTCGCCGCCGCGGCGGCCCTGTTCGCCGCCTCCGCCGCCTGGGCGGCCGATCCGGCGCAGCAGCACAATTCCAACGCCGTCTGGTTCGAGAACTGGGTAGGACTGTCGAACGCCACGATGGTGGTGTCCTCGCCCAACGGCAAGGTGACCCAGATTTTCGCCGTCTCCGGCACCCCGGTCTTCGAACTGGACCGGCGCGAGGCCATCGACGGCGTCTACCGCTACGAGCTGAGCGCGGCGACCGAAGAGAAGGCCCAGATCATCAACGCGATGGACAACGGCCGCGGCGAGGCCGCGCGCGACACCGCCGCCAAGCCGTTCTACGTGACCGGCCATTTCGTCGTGGAACGCGGCGCGATCGTCAAACCCAAAGAGATCAAGGAAGAAGATGGCTGAGCCCGCGCAGTCGCCATATGACATATCAGTCAAGGAGACATTTCTCATGAAACGTATTTCTCTTCTGCTCGGCCGCCGCACCGTGCTCGGTGCGGCGTTGGTGTGCAGCGCCGGGCTGGCGCAGGCCGACCAGGTGTTTCTGGACGATGTAATCGTCGACGGCTCGCTCTGCGTGGGCTTCGACTGCGTCAACGGCGAAAGCTTCGGCTTCGACACGCTACGGCTGAAGGAAAACAACCTGCGCATCAAGGCGCAGGACACTTCGTCCTCGGCCAGCTTCCCGACCAACGACTGGCGGATCACCTTCAACGAAACCTCCAATGGCGGACTGAACAAGTTCTCGATCGACGATATAGATGGCGGTCGTACGCCCTTTACGCTGGAGGCCGGCGCGCCGAGCCATTCGCTATACGTCGACGACGGCGGCCGGGTGGGTTTCGGCACGTCGACGCCGGTGGTCGATCTGCATGTAAAGAGCGGCAACACACCGACCCTGCGGCTTGAGCAGGATGGTAGCTCGGGCTTTACCGCCCAGACCTGGGATCTGGCGGGCAACGAGGCCAATTTCTTCCTGCGTGACGCCACCAACGGCTCGGCCCTGGTGTTCCGCGCCAAGCCCGGCGCGCCCACCAACGCCATCTCGATCGACAGCGATGGCGATGTCGGCATGGGCCTCCAGACCGCCGCCGCTCCGCTGCATATCAAGCGGTCGAGCGGCGGGTTCCTGGGCATGATCGAGCTCGAGAACAACGGCGCAATGGCGCTGATCATGGACAACAACGACGCCAGCAACCCGGTGGAATGGCGCATGGGCCAAATCCCCGGCAACACCGATCTGGTGCTGGTGTCACCGGACGGCCCGGGCGACGAATTCAAGCTCAGCACCAGCGGCAACCTGACGATCACCGGCAACTTTATCTCGGGCACGACCACGCTGAACGTGCCGGATTACGTCTTTGCCGCGGATTACGACCTGCGTCCGCTGTCCGAGGTACGCGCCTTCATCGACGCCAATAGCCACCTGCCGGATGTGCCCTCAGCCGCCCAAGTGGCTGAAACCGGCCTCAACATGAGCGAAATGCAGATGACGCTCCTGCGAAAGATCGAAGAGCTGACGCTCTACACGCTCGAGCAGGAAGAGCGCATCGGCAGCCTGACCAGCGAGCTGGAGCGCCTGGCGAACTGACCGGCCCCGCACCGGACCCACGACAGGCCGCGCATCCGAAGATGCGCGGCCTTTTTTTTGGGCCCAACAGGGAGTATGACGAAGGTCCATGCAGGCAGAAAGAAAGACCTCGCCGCCTTGTCCGCCTCCGAGTCCAACCCCTACGCGCAATTGCCGCCCCGCCAGTTTTGGCGCAGCGCCGTGGCCGAACCCGGGCCGTTGGGTCTGCGCGATCTGCACCGCCCAGCCTTCCGCATCTCGCCGCGCGACCACATCATCACCGCCGGATCCTGCTTTGCCCAGAGGCTCAGCCAGGCGCTGCTGCGGCGCGGCTATGCCTGGCTGGATGCCGAACCGGCCCCGCCGATGATGCGCCCCGAAACGGCGCGGCGTTACAATTACGGTGTATTCTCGACCCGCACCGGCAATATCTACACGGTGGCGCTGCTGCGGCAGTGGCTGGAATGGGCCTTTGCCCCCAGGACCGCCAATCCCGAGATCTGGCAGGACGCCGACGGTCGGCTACGCGATCCTCTGCGCCCGGCGATCGAGCCCGAAGGCTTCGAGACGCCCGCAGCGCTGCAGACTGCCCGGGCGCGTACCTTCGCCGCGCTGCGTCGCGCGGTACGCAAGGCCGATGTTTTCATCTTCACCTTGGGGCTAACCGAACTCTGGTACAATCGCGACAGCGGCATGGGCTACCCGATGTGCCCGGGCACCCAGGGCGGGCGCTTCGACCCGGAACGCCACGCTATGAAGAACCTCTTCTGTGACAGCATCCTGCGCGATTTCGAGGCGGTCCTGGCGCTGCTGGAAAAGGTCAATCCCGGGCTCAAGCTGATCCTGACGGTGTCGCCGGTGCCACTCACCGCCACCGCCGCGCCCGATTGCCACGCGCTGGTAGCCAACACCTACACCAAGTCCACCCTGCGCGCGGTAGCCGGAGAGGCCGCCCGCCGCTGGCCGCAGGTGGATTATTTTCCTAGCTACGAGATGATCGCCACACCGCCGATGCGGGGGATGTTCTACACGCCGAACCTGCGCAACATCGCGCCCGAGGGGGTCGAGTTCGTCATGAAGGCCTTTTTCGACTGCTATACCGGGTCGGCGGAGGGCGATGCGGCCGGCGACGGCGGCGCCTCCGCGCTGCGCCTGGCAGAGGCCGGAGATGAGCTGGTCTGCGACGAGATGATCCTGGATTTCTACAATGCCCGCTGATGTGCCCGCCGAGCTGTTCCTGATCGGCGATTCCAACGTCATCGCGATCGCCCAGGCGGCCGACGACCGCGGCCTACCCTGGTGGGGCGGCCCGCTGGCCGCGGGCCGCATGCTGGAAGAGCCGTTCTGGTGCATCGAGGGGCGGCGCTTCGTCTATACCGCCGAGGGCGCGGGACCGATCCGCGCACGGTTCGAGGATCTGCTGGTCTTCGACGGGCCGGTGCTTACGACGCTGGGGTTCAATTCGCACCGCTTTACCGAGGATTTCGCGCGCTACGCGCGCGCGCAGGACCTGCCGGCCACGCCCGAGGCGCTGTCGCGCGCCGCCTTTGCCGACACCGTGCGCGATGCCCGCCGGGTTGCGCTCGAGTTCTACCGCATGCTGGGCGAGCACGGACGCGAGGTCTGGTTCACCTGTTCGCCGCAGCGTACGGCGCTGGGGCTCTACCCGCTGCTGCACGCTTTCGAGGAGGTGCTGATCCCCGAAGTGGCAGCCACCGGCGCGCGGTTCATCGACACCCGCGACGCGGTCATGGACGGCGCCAGCCCGCGCCCGGAATACGCCAACCCACACGATGCGATGCATGCCAGCCCCGCACTCGGCGCGCTGGTGCTGGACCGGCTGGCGGCGCGGCGCGCCGGCAGGACCGCGCCGGTCTGAGCCGGCCCGAGCCGCGCACGGCAGACGGTTGCGCACGGACGAAAACATCTTATAGTACGGCTTTGCCGGGCGATTTCCCGCCTGGCGAGACAAGGCCCCGACCATGCTGCCGACATCTGCACCGTCGCTTCCCGGCCTGGGCTGGGCGGCTGAAAGACAGGCCCTCAACCTGCTCGGCTACAGCGCGCCGCTGCCGCTGGCAGAGCCCGACCGCGCCCGCACCGTACACGCGCACAACACCGGCCTGCCGGCCTATTCGCGCAACCCCCATGTCAGCTCGGACAAGGTGCGCCGCATGCTGCGCGACCCCGCCCCGACGACGGCGGTGGCGGCGCTCTGCGGCGACGGCTTCCGGCTCTGGCGTAGCGCCTTCTTCGCCAAGTCCGAAGGCAGTCGCGAAATCGGCTGGCACCACGACAAGCATTTCAACGACGGCGACGAGGACATCGGGCTGGACGAACTGGGCGGGCATTACTCGATCCTGTTCGGGCTGACCGACATCACCCAGACCACCGGCCAGCTCGAGATGCTGCCCGGCTCCCATCGCCCGGTGGCGGGGCTGGAGCGCGACACCCGGCCGTACCACCTGCGCCCGCGCGAGGCGCATATCCTGACCGATCTGTCCGACGACGTGTTGGCGATGCGCCGCCCGGTGCCGATCCCGGCGGGCTGTTTCGTGGTCTTCCATTCCGCCATTCTGCACCGCAGCCTGCCCCATACCAGCGGTGGCGACCGGCTGGGCCTGGCGATCCGCCTGGCGAAGCCGGACCGCGCCATCCCGGCCAAACTGGCCAAACCCCAGGACATCATGCCCTTTCCGCCCCCGGCATGAGCACAGCGGGCACCTGGCTGATCACCGGCGCCACGCGCGGCATCGGGCTGGCGGTGACGGCCGCGCATCTGGCGCGCGGCGGCAGCGCCATCGCCACCCACCGCGCAGCACCCGGCGCGGCGCTCGACGCGCTGGCCGAGCGCCACGGCGGCCGGCTGCGGCTGCTGGCCTGGGATCTGCGCCAGCCGCTGTCCGCCACCGCCGCCGAAGCCGTCTGCGACGGCCCCCTGGAGGTGCTGTTCGGCAACGCCGCCATCTACGGCCCGCGCGGGCTCAGCTTTCCCGGAGGGCCCGATTACGACGGGCTGAAAGACGCCTTCGACGTCAACGCCCTGGGCGTGATCCGCATGGTCGAGGCCTTTGTGCCGCATATGGAGGGGGCCGCCAATCCGCGCATCGTGGCCGTCACCAGCCTGATGGGCACCGCCGCCAAGGCCGGGCCGAAAGGGCTGGGCTACCGGATATCGAAAGCGGCGCTGAACATGGCGATGCAGGTCATCGCCGCCGAGCTGCAGGGCCGGCACATCGCCACCGCCTGCCTGCGCCCGGGCCATGTGCGCACCGATATGGGCGGCCCGAACGGGGCCATCGCGCCCGAAGAGAGCGCCGCCGCCCTGCTGGCGGTGACCGACGCGCTGAGCTACCGCCCCGCGCCGCAATTCCTCGACCTGACCGGCGAACCGCTGGCCTGGTAACGCGCCGCGCCGCGCCTGGACGGCAACCGGCCGATCCGGCCCGAGGACGTCGCCCCGGCGCAACGCTCATGCATCCCGAGCGCCTTCGAGGAAGCGCTTGAGTTGCAGGCGGCGGCTGGCGATACTCTCTTTGCAAGTCCCTTTTGACCTATCGGTTTCACACCAGCGGAAAGACGCAGCATGTCTTCGATCGTCACCCCCCCGTTTCAGAAACGGTTCTTTCTCGCCATGCTCATCGTCGGGGTGCTGGCCTATCTCTTCTGGACCGGATCGCGCTATCCGGCGCTTAATGAAAAGGCGATGATGTCGGGCGCGATCCAGCTCGAGGACGCGCTGAGCTTCGAGGCCAGGTTCCCGATCGACCCCGACATGGGGCTGGTGGAACGCATCTTCTGGTCGACGCTGAACTGGATCAACACCAACAAGAAAGGCATGACCTTCGGCGTGCTCTTTGCCGCCGCCTTCCTGACCGCCGCCGGCTACCTGCGCCGCAAGAGCTTTGAGGGCAGTTTTTCCAATTCTTTCCTGGGGCTTGTCATCGGCACGCCGCTGGGGGTCTGCGTCAATTGCGCCGCCCCCATCGCGCGCGGGATGTACACCTCGGGCCTGCGCGCCGAAACCACGCTGTCGGCGATGATCGCCTCGCCCACGCTGAACGTGGTGGTGCTGACGATGCTCTTCTCGCTTTTGCCGGTCTACATGGCGGTGCTGAAGATCGCGCTCAGCCTGGTGATCATCCTGCTGGCGGTGCCGCTGATCGCGCGGGTGCTGCCGCGCACCGAGATCGAGCCGGAAAAGCGCATCCAGACACCCTGGAGCGGGGCCGAACTGGCCGCGGGCCAACCCGCCGCGGAAGGGCTGCATGTGGCGGTCTGGGAGGTCGCAAGGGCCTATGCCGCGAACCTGTGGTACATCTTCAAGATGACCGTGCCGCTGATGATCCTGGCGGGGTTCCTGGGCACGGTGGCGGCGGTGCTGCTGCCCGCCGACGCGGTGCTGGGCATGGAATTCGCGCTCTGGCTGCTGCTGGCGGTGGCGCTGGTGGGGCTGTTCCTGCCGGTGCCCATCGGGTTCGATGTGGTGATGGCGGGCGCGCTCCTGGCGGCGGGGATGACGCAGGGCTATGTCATGGCGCTCTTGTTCACGCTGGGCAGCTTCTCGGTCTATTCCTTCTTCATCGTGGCCCAGTCCGTGGGCCGGCGCGCGGCCTGGCTGTTGGCGGGGGCGGTGTTCGTGGCCGGCGTGGGCGGCGGCTGGGGCGCGCAGGCCTGGCACGATTACCAATCCGACCGCGCGCTGAAGCTGCTGCTGGGCGAGGCCCCGGCCCCGCGCCTGCCCTGGGCGGCCGAGGCCGCGGGCGCGCCGGGCTGGCAGGTGACCAGCGACGACGCCGCGCGCATCTCGATCGCCGCCACGCCGTTCAGGCCGCGCACCGGCGCGGGCGGGTTCACCCGGATGGAGGCCTGGCAGGCCGGTATCGACAAGCCGGTGGAGTTTTCCATGGACGACATGTGGCCGCCCTTCTGGGAGGGGCGCAGCCTGGCGTCGAGCGATATCGACAACGACGGCGACATGGATCTGGCCATCGCCTCGACCGAGGCGGGGCTTTACCTTTACGCCAATGACGGCAGCGGCGGGTTCGCCCGGATCGAGGCGGATCTGGGCGCGCTGGCCGATATGCCCGTCTTCAACGCGGCGCTGGCGGATATCGACAACGACGGCTGGCGCGATCTTCTGATCGCCACCTACCGGCAGGGGATCTGGCTCTGGCGCAACCAGGGCGGCGCCTTCACCGGCGCGCCGCAGCCCGTCGCCAACCGCGACGGCGCGGTGCTGGCCATGGCGCTGAGCCTCGGCGATCCCGACCGCGACGGCGATCTGGACGTCGCCCTGGGCAACTGGACGGCGGGCTGGTACCGCCGCGTGCCGGGCGAGGAAAGCCGCAACCGCATCCTCTGGAACCAAAGCGGCGTGCTGGACGGCTCGGATTTCACCGACCTGCCAGGCATCCCGGGCGAGACCCTGTCGATCCTCTTTGCCGACATCGACCGCGACGGGGCGGCGGATCTGCTGGTGGGCAACGATTTCGAGATCCCCGATTACATCTACAGGGGCGACGGCGCGGGCGGCTTCACCGCCATCACCCATGGCGACGGCGTGGTGCCGCATGTCACCACCACCACCATGGCCATCAAGGTGGCCGATCTGATGAACGACGGCAGCCCCGAGATTTACCTGGCGCAGATCGCCGGGCGCTCTTCGGGGGTGTCGAGCAAACTCAAGATGCAGCCGCTCGAGCGCTATTGCGACAGCATCGAGGATGCCCGCGCCCGCACCACCTGCGCCACCAACATGGGCATCAAGACCTGGTACCGCTCGGGCAACAATTTCGACCCGACCTATGCGAGCGAATGCCAGAAGCTGACCGGCAGCCTGCAGGCCGAATGCAAGGGCATGCTGGTCAAGGACCTGGCGATCCAGCGCCACGATCCGGGCATCTGCGCGCTGATCCCCACGGGCCAGGACCGCGCGCACAGCTTCTGCGATCTGCATTTCCTGCCCACCCGCTCCCCCACCCCCGCCGAGGCCGATGCCGGCCTGCGCCAGGTGCTGCGCGCCAACGTCCTGCTGGAGCGCGAGGGCGAGGTCTATGCCGACACCGCCACCGACCGCGGGCTCGAGGTGGGCGGCTGGTCCTGGGACACCAAGGTGGCCGATTTCGACCAGGACGGCTGGCAGGACGTCTATATTGTCAACGGCACCTGGGTGCCGAACGAGGTCTCGCCGTCGAACATGTACTTCCGCGCCCGGGGCGACGGCACCTTTACCGAGGCCAGCGGCGAAGCGGGGCTCGAGGATTACCTGATGACGGCCGCCGCCACCGCCTTCGACATGGACGGCGACGGCGATCTCGACATGCTGACCCATCCGGTGAACGGGCCGCTGGCGCTCTTTCGCAACGACGGGGTGAGCGGCAACGCGCTTGCCATCGCGCTCGAGGACATGGCCGGCAACCGCGACGGCATCGGCGCAGTGGTGACGGTCACCGACGATCTGGGCGTGACCCGCTCGCGCGAGATCCAGCTGGGCGGCGGCTTCATGTCCTTCGACGCGCCTGTGGCGCATTTCGGCATGGGCACGGCGCGCGGGGCGCAATCGGTGACGATCCGCTGGGCCGACGGGGCTGAAACCGCGATCGCCGGCCCGCTCGAAGCGGGTGCCTCCTACCGGGTGACCCGCGCAGCCCCCTGACCCGCCGCAGTCCCCGCAGGCACCGCTACTTTTCGAGTATTTCCGCCAAGAAGAAGCCCCATCCCGTCCTGCTTCTTCTTGGCAAAAATACTCCGGGGGTGAATTGGCTGAATGGCCAAGAGGGGGCAGCGCCCCCTATTCACGGCCCGCCCCCCCCCGCGTATCGCGCGATTTGCCGCGACAGGATCCCGGGCCCCGTTGCCCCCGCGCGCCAAACCTCCTAATCCTGCGGACCAAAGCCATAAAGACCGAGCCCCTTTGCCATGACCCGACCCCTGCCCGACGTCACCCCCAACAGCTGGGAATTCCTGCGCGACGCGATGATCGCGCCCACGGGGTTCCGCGAATACGACGCGCGCTGGAAATATCCCGAAGAGATCAACCTGCCGGGCATGACCGCGCTCGGGCTGGGGCTCGGTACACAGATCCAGGCCCGCGGGCTGGAACCGGTCATCGCCGTGGGCAACGACTACCGCGACTATTCGCTGGCGATCAAACAGGCGCTGACGCTGGGCCTCATGCAGGCAGGGATCCGGGTGCGCGACATCGGCCCGGCCCTCAGCCCCATGGCCTATTTCAGCCAGTTCCACCTCGATGCCCCTGCCGTGGCGATGGTGACGGCGTCGCACAATCCCAACGGCTGGACTGGGGTCAAGATGGGCTTTGAGCGCCCGCTCACCCACGGCCCCGAGGACATGGCCGAACTGAAGAGTATCGTGCTGGAGGGGCGCGGGCAGCCCCGGCCGGGCGGCAGCTACGAGACGGTCGAGGGCGTGCGCGAAGCCTATCTCGACGATCTGGCCGGCGATTTCCGCATGAGCCGGCCGCTCAAGGTGGTGGTGGCCTGCGGCAACGGCACCGCCTCGGCCTTCGCGCCCGAGCTTCTGCGCCGCATCGGGGTCGAGGTGATCGAGCGGCATTGCAGGCTGGATTACACCTTCCCGCATTACAACCCCAACCCCGAGGCGATGGAGATGCTGCACGACATGGCCGCGGCGGTGCAGGAGACGGGGGCGGATCTGGCGCTCGGATTCGACGGCGACGGCGACCGCTGCGGCGTGGTGGATGACGAAGGAGAGGAGATTTTCGCCGACAAGGTGGGCGTGATCATGGCGCGCGACCTTTCAAAGCTCTATCCCGGATCGACCTTCGTGGCGGATGTGAAGTCCACCGGGCTTTTTGCCGCCGATCCGGTGCTGCGCGAAAACGGCGTCACGGCGGATTACTGGAAGACCGGCCACAGCCACATGAAGCGCCGGGTGCGCGACCTGGGCGCGCTGGCGGGGTTCGAGAAATCCGGGCATTACTTCCTCGCCCCGCCGGTGGGGCGAGGCTACGATTGCGGGATGCGCGTGGCGGTGGAGCTGTGCAAGCTGATGGACCGCAACCCGGAGATGTCGATGTCGGATCTGCGCCGGGCGCTGCCCAGGACCTTCTCGACCCCGACCATGTCGCCCCATGCCGCCGATACCGAAAAATACGACATCCTGGCGCGCATCGTGGCCCGGCTGGAAGAGCACAGCGAACTGGCGGGCCGCAAGATCGCCCAGACCGTGACGGTGAACGGCGCGCGGGTGGTGCTGGACAACGGCAGCTGGGGGCTGGTGCGGGCCAGCTCCAACACGCCCAACCTGGTGGTGGTCTGCGAAAGCACCGAGTCGGAGGCCGAGCTGCGCGCGATCTTCGACGATCTCGACGCGGTGATCCGCCAGGAGCCGGGCGTGGGCGATTACGACCAGACCTTCTGACCCGGCGCGGGCGTCGTTTTCTTTGCAAGAAAACGATCCGGAATTTTTCAAAAATTCCGGCCCCCGCGGCATACGTTGACACCACGGGCCGACAGGGTTTTAAGGCCCCATCGCGCATTCAGCCGCAAAGGATCCGGTTTCCATGAAAATCGCAATGATCGGTACGGGTTATGTGGGCCTCGTCTCGGGCGTCTGTTTCTCCGACTTCGGCCATGACGTGGTTTGCGTCGACAAGGATCCGCGCAAGATCGAGATGCTGGAGCGTGGCGAGGTGCCGATCTACGAGCCGGGGCTCGACACGCTCATGGCGCGCAATGTCGAGGCCGGGCGGCTGACCTTCACCATGGACCTGGCCCACGCCGTCGACGGCGCCGATGCGGTCTTCATCGCCGTGGGCACGCCGACCCGGCGCGGCGACGGCCATGCCGATCTGACCTATGTGATGGCCGCCGCCGAAGAGATCGCCCGGGCGGCCAGGGACTACGTCGTCGTGGTGACCAAATCCACCGTGCCGGTGGGCACCAACCGCAAGGTGCGCGACGTCATCGCCGCGGCCAATCCGCAGCTCGATTTCGACGTCGCCTCCAACCCAGAATTCCTGCGCGAAGGCGCGGCGATCGACGATTTCATGAAGCCCGACCGCGTGGTCGTGGGCGTGCAGTCCGACCGGGCCGCCGCGGTCATGTCCGAGATCTACCGCCCGCTCTATCTGCGCGATTTTCCGATCGTCACCACCGATCTGGAAAGCGCCGAGATGATCAAATACGCCGCCAACGCCTTTCTGGCCACCAAGATCACCTTCATCAACGAAATCGCCGCCCTGTGCGAAAAGGTCGGCGCCGACGTCAAGCAGGTGTCCAAGGGCATGGGCATGGACAACCGCATCGGCAACAAGTTCCTGCATGCCGGCCCCGGCTACGGCGGATCGTGTTTTCCCAAGGATACCAAGGCCCTGGCCCGGATCGGCCAGGAACACGCCTGCCCGATGCAGATCACCGAGGCGGTGATCAAGGTCAACGAGGAGGTCAAGCGCCGGATGATCGACAAGCTGCGCGACCTCTGCGGCGGCAGCTTCAACGGCAAGCGCATCGGCGTGCTGGGGGTGACCTTCAAGCCCAACACCGACGACATGCGCGACGCGCCCAGCCTGACCATCGTACCCGCGCTGGTGGGCAGCGGCGCGCAGATCGCGGTGACCGATCCGCAGGGCCGCCATGAGGGCGAGGCGCTTCTGCCCGGCGTCACCTGGGAGCACGATGCCTATGCCGCCGCGACCGGCGCCGACCTCTTGGTCATCCTGACCGAGTGGAACGAGTTCCGCGCTCTCGACCTGGAGCGCGTGGCCACCGCGATGAACACGCCGCACATGGCGGATCTGCGCAACATCTATTCGGCCGAGGTGGCCGCGGCCGCCGGCTTTGTCGCCTATGACAGCATCGGGCGCCAGGGCCACCCGGTTCAAGGCATCTGATGCCGCAGACCTCCGCGTCCGGGACCGGGGCACCGGTCTTTGTGGTCATGGCGGTCTACCGCCCGGACCCCGACCATCTGCGCGCGCAGATGGTCTCTCTGGCGGCGCAGAGCCATGCGCCGCGCCGGGTGCTGGCGGTGATCGCCGACACGGTGTCGGGCGATCTGGTCACCGAAACCGCCGCCGACATCGGCCTCGATCTGGCGCTGGTGGAAACCGGGATGGAGCTCGACGCGGTGCGCGCCTTCGAGGCGGGCATCGCCGAGGCGGTGACACGCGCCGAGGCGCTGGCGGCAGACGGCGGGCCTGAGCCGCTGATCGCGCTTTGCGACCAGGACGACATCTGGCATCCCGACCGGCTGGCGCGCGGCGTGGCGGCACTGGCGGAGGGTCTGGCCCAGCTGGTGCATTCGGATGCGCGGCTGGTGGGGCCGGACGGCACGACCGAGCTGCAGCGCTCGATGTTCAGGTTCGAGCGGCGGCAGCGCAGGCCGGGGCTGCGCGGGCTGCTCTACCGCAACAACATCACCGGCATGACCTTGCTGATGCGGCTGCGCGTGGCGCAGCTGGCGCTGCCCTTTCCGCAGCAATCGGGGGTGCATTTCTATCACGACCTCTGGCTGGGGCTGATCGCGGCGGCGACCGGCGGCGTGCGCCTGATCGACGCGCCGCTGGTGGATTACCGCCAGCACGGGGCCAACACCATCGGCGCGGTCGACCGCCAGGGCGGCTGGCTGCGCAGCGGCGGCGGCCGCCGTCTGCCCGATGCGATGTGGCTGCGGCGGGAATCGGCAGCTTACGGGCTGGCGCGCTACCTGGCGCAGTCGCTGCAGAACCGGATGGCCGATGCGGTGGCCGACGGGCGGCTGGCCCATGGCGTGGCCCGCACCGCGCCGCTGCGCCCCTATCTGCGCCGCACCCGGGGCATGGGCACGCATCTGGCCGATGCGGCCCGGCTGCTGCTGACCGGCCATGCCGGGCTGGCGCGGATCGCCGCGGGTTTCGGCGTGGTCAGCCTGGGCCGCACCGTCTGGACCCTGCGCAACGCGCTGAGCGAGGGCATGGCCAGCGCCATCGAGGCCTTCGACACAAGGCTCTATTCGCTCTCGCCCGGGGTGGCGCCGCGCCTGCCCCAGAGCCACGAGGACAATGGCCCGCGCCGCAAGCCGAAGCCCTGGGAGGATCTGGCCGACCGGCGCAAGACCCCGCGCTGGACCCCGGCCTTCAGCGCCCCGGCCCCGGCACTGACCGTTCTGGTGCCGACGCTGAACCCCTCCGAGATCTTCGCCGGCATCGTCACCGCGCTCGACATCGGGCTGGGGCTGGCGGCACGCGGGCTCGACGTGCGCTTTGTGGCCACCGATCTGCCGGTCTCTTCGCCCGGGGCCTCGCGCAGCTTTCTGCTGCGCCGGCTGGGCCCGGGCGCGGCCCAGGCCGCGCCGCGCGTGTCGCTGCATTGCGGTGTGTCCGAGACCGAGATCCCCGCCCACCCGGGCGACCGGTTCCTGGCCACCGCCTGGTGGACTGCGCATCTGGCCGACGGGCTGATCCGCGATCACGGATTCGATCAGCAGCGGTTCCTCTACCTGATCCAGGATTTCGAGCCCAATTTCTACGCCTGGGGGCCGGAATTCGCCGATGCCATGGCCAGCTACGGCTTCGAGTTCGATCCCTTGTTCAACACCACGCTGCTGCGCGATTATTTCGCCCAGCAGGGCTTTGGCTTTGCCGGCCGCGACGCGCCCGCCTTTCACCCGGCCATCGACATCGGCCGCTATGCGGGTCAGACCCGCAGCGCCGCCAGCCCCCGGCGGCTGGCGCTTTACGGCCGCCCCGAGGTGCCGCGCAACATGTACGCCACCGCCATCGAGGCGCTGGCCCGCTTTGCCGAGACCGAAAAGCTGGGGCCGGGCGACATCGAGCTGGTTTCCATCGGGCTCGCCCATGCGCCGGTCGCCCTGCCCGGGGGGCTGGTGCTGCAATCGCTGGGCAAGCTGCCGTGGGAGGAATATCCCGGATACCTGGCCGGGACCGACCTGGGGCTGTCGCTGATGTTCTCGCCCCATCCCAGCCATCCGCCGCTGGAGATGGCCGCCTCGGGCGTGCGGGTGGTCACCAACACCTTCGGGCCCAAGGACCTGGGCGCGCTCAGCCCCGCTATCGACAGCGTGGCGCCCACAGCGCCCGAGCTGGCCGAGGCGCTGTCGCGGGCCTGGCGCACGGCGGAGCCGGTGAGCGACGCCGCCCGCCGGATCGACCTGACCGAGCTCGGCCAGCCGATCGAGACGCTGATCGACGATCTGGCGTGCCGGCTGACCCCGGCGCTGAAAAAGGTGCAAACGTAACCCATGACGCGGCGGATCATACTGCATATCGGCTCGCCAAAATGCGGCTCAACCTATCTGCAGCAGGCGCTTCTGCAAAGCGCCGGCGCATTGCGGGCGGCGGGGATCCATTATCCGCATGACGGCGGCGGCCACCCCGGCAACGCCGCCGATCTCGCCGATCTGACCCGCCCCCGGCTCGAGACGTGGTTCGGTGACGGCATCCATACGGTGATCCTGAGCCACGAAGACCTTTACGGCGGGCCGCGCCGCGGGGACGCGCTGGCCCGGCTGGTGCGCGAGGACGACACCCAGGTGCAGCTCATCGCCTTCCTACGACCGTTCTCGGAATTCATATTCGGCGATTACTCGCAGTTCATGAAGCAGTATTTCTACCGCTATCTGGAAACCCGCAATCCCTATGACGGGCGCAGCTTTACCGAATTCGCCGAACGCCGGGTGGAAACGCTGAAGCCGGCGACGTTCCTGAGCAACTGGGACAAGCGCTTTCCCGATCCGGGGTTGATCCTGGACAGCCACCGCAATATCCGGCTGGTGTTGGAACGGCTTCTGGGGACCGGCGGGCCGATCGACTGGGAGGTGCCGCGCAGCCAAACCAACCCGTCGCTCAGGATGGCCGATTGCGACGCCATCGCCGCAGCGATGCGCGACCCCACCATTCCCGACAACCAGATCCGCGCCATGTTCCAAGAGGCCTTCCACCACACCGCCGATCCCGATCCGGGCAAGAGCGCCGAGCGCGTGGCCTGGCTGGAGGAGATCTTCGAGCCAAAGAACGCCGCGCTGATGCGCCGCTTCGGCTTCGACAACCGCGTGGCCCCACGGGCCACAGCCCCGCAATGACCCGGCACATCCTTCTGCATGTTGGATCGCCGAAATGCGGCTCGACCTATCTGCAACGCTGCCTGATCCAGAGTGCCGATGCGCTGCGCGAGGCAGGACTGCATTACCCGCATGACGGCAAGGGTCATCCCGGCAACGCCGCAGCCCTCGCCGATCTGGATGCACCCGCGCTCGAGGCGCTATTCCCCGCAGACGTGCACACGACGATCCTCAGCCACGAGGACCTACTGTTTCTGCCCCGGCGCGGCGCGGCTCTGGCGCGGCTGGCGCCCGAGGCCGGGATCGCCGTGTGCGTTCTGGTCTTTCTACGGCCGTTTTCGGAAATCCTCTACGGCTCCTATTCGCAGCACATGAAGCAGCATTTCGAACGCTTCCTGGCCACGCGCCGCGCCTATGACGGGCAAAGCTTCGAAGACTTCTGCACCGCCCGCGCGCGCCAGTTCGCACCGCTGCGCGGGCTGCGGGGCTGGGCGGAGACCTTCGGGCGCGACGCGCTGACCATCGCCGGCCACCGCGACCTGCGGCCTGTGGTCGAAGGCCTGCTACCCGGCGCGCCCATCGACTGGACGCTGCCACATTACCTGGGCAACCCGTCGCTGCGCATCGCCGATTGCGCTGCGCTGGCGCGCGCCATCGCCGACCCTGCGCGCGATGCGGATGACCTGCGCACCGAGTTCAAGGCCATCCACCACCTGACCCGCGAGCCCGATCCCGGCCGCACGCCCGAGCGCACCGCCTGGCTGGAGAGCCTGATGGAAGAGGCCAACGCCGGGATCCTCGATGCCTTCGGCTACGACAACCGGGCGGCGGAATAGACCGGGCCTGCCGGTTGCGGCCCGGATGCATGGCGACGGCCGAATTTGGCCCGAGGGGGTGGAACAACCGATCCGGTTTCTGCAACGCTGCGGGTCTCCGGGTCGAAGCCCCGAACGTGCGCAAGGAGCCGCGACGCATGATCGCCTATGTCACAGTCGGCGCAGATGATATCGCGCGCGCCATGCGGTTTTACTCCGCGTTTCTGCCGGCCCTCGGCTACACGCTAAGGGAGGGGCCCGAGGGGCTGAGCTACGCGCTGCCCGTCCCGCCGGGCCAGGCGCCCGTGCTTCCCGATTTCTACGTCAAGCCGACCTTCGACGGACGTCCCGCCTCGGCCGGCAACGGCTGCATGGTCGCCTTCGAGGCGCGCAATCAAAGCCAGGTCCGCGCGCTGCATGCCGCGGCCCTCGCCGCGGGCGGGTCCGACGAAGGCCAGCCGGGCTTTCGCGCGTCCTACGGGCCACACTTCTACATCGGCTACCTGCGCGACCCCCAGGGTAACAAGATCGCGCTTTTCTCCAGCGATGCGGACGATCCCGGGCGAGACGGGTAACGCGAGGGACACGGGCGGCCAGCGCCCTTCGCCGCCCCGACGAACGAGCACTGCGTCTTGGGCTAGACCACGCCGCCCGGTTTGGCCGCCTTCATCAGTTCCTGGTGATGCGCGATGCCCTCTTCGGGGTCCTTGTAGTAGTAAAGCTGCCCGCCCTCGAGCACGCAGGCGTGGTGGCAGAGCCGCCGCACCTGTCCCAGCGCATGGGTCACCATGATCGCCGCGCTGCCGGTCAGCCGCTCAGTCAGAATCGCCTCGGATTTGCGCTTGAACGAGGCGTCGCCCACCGCGCCGATCTCGTCGGCAAGATAGGTGTCGAAGGGGATTCCCATCGACACCCCCAGCGCCAGCCGCGATTTCATGCCCGAGGAATAGCTGCGGATGGGCAGGTAGAAGTGATCCCCCAGCTCTGCGAAATGACGCACGAAATCGGTCAGCTCGTCGCTGTCCACGCCGTAGACGCGGGCGATGAAGCGGGTGTTCTGCAGCCCCGTGAGCTCGGGGTGGAACGAGCCGGCGAAGCCGATCGGCCAGGACACACTGCCCTCGGTGACGACCTCGCCGCTGTCTGGCTCCATAGAGCCCGACAGGATCTTCAGCAGGCTGGACTTGCCCGCCCCGTTGCGCCCCAGGATCGCCACTGCCGTGCGCGGCGGAAACACCGCCGAGACGCGGTCGGCAACCACTTTGCGGTTGCCGTTCAGAATGAAGGTCTTGGAGACGTTGCGCAGCTCGATCATCGCCGGTCTCTCGTTGCCGCCGCCACCGCGCTCAGCGCCGGTCGCGCAGCGAATAATAGATCATCGCGCCGATGGCCCAGAGGATCAGCAGGAACACCCCCGACACCGGCACGATCACGCCGCGCTGCGGATATTCCGGGGTCTCGGCCCGGGTCGGGTTGATATAGGAGGCCAGGTAGCGCGATTGCCGCTGCGCCTCGGCCAGGGCGGATTCGTAGGCGGTGCGCGCCGACAGGCTGGCGCTTTCGGCGAATTCCAGATCGACGATCAGCCCCTCGTATTCCTCCAGCAGGCGCGAAAAGGCCTGGGCGCCGCCGCCCGAACCCTCTTCGGCGTCGCGGGCGAACTGGTCGCGTTCGGCGGCGATCTGCTTGCGGATCGCCTCGATGCGGCTGCGCAGGCGCTCGACCTGCAGGCCGTTGGGATCGACGCCCTCGTCCAGGAGGCTCTGCAATTCGATCAGTGCCTGGGCCAGGGATTGCTGCAGGGCATTGACCACGCCCATCTGGCCCTGGATGTCGGCCGAGGGGTCGATGATGCCGGTGCGGTTGCGAAAGGCCGTCAGCGCCTGGCGCGCGGCGCGCAGCCGCTCCTGGCTGCGCATCAGTTCTTCCTCGGCATAGCGCGTGGCGTCAGCGCGCGCGATGGCCGAGAGCTCGTTGATCATGGCGCTGGAATTGGCAAAGATCGCGGTGGCGATGGAATGGGCGTCGTCGGGATCAAAGGCCAGCACCCGCACCTCGATCAGCCCGCCGGAGCGATCGTAGAACACCTTGACCATGCGCTGCCAGTAATCGGCCAGCGCCTCGATCCTTGTGTCCTCGCCCAGGGTGAAGACCGGATCGCCGTCGCGGCGGTAGATCGCCGGCAGGTCCAGTTCGCGGGCGATGGCGCGCACCATCTGCTGGGACTGGATGAATTCGTAAAGAATGTCGGTGTCCGACGAGCTGGATCCCGACAGCTCGGTGATCCCGCCCAGCAGCTCGACCGCCGAACTGACCTCTTCGGTACGCACCGAAAAACCGACATGGCTGGCGTATTGGTCGCGGGCGACGGCGTACATATAGAAGGCCACCACCACCAGCGGCAGGAGGACGAACAGGCCGAAGGTCGCCAGCAGCAGCCAGTGACGCCGCCTGGGGCGCGCCGGCGTGGCGGCGGGCAGCACCTTGACCGAGGCCACCTGCTTTTTGCCCGGCCCGTTTCCCTTTGCCGGGCCGGACGGTTTCGCCGGGGCGGAGGCCGCCTGTGCTGCCTGGTTTGTGTCTTCCAAATCCGGTCTCTTTGCCTATGATGCGGCGCCTGTGATACGGCTTGCACGCCTTGACGGGGTTGGCGCGTTCTATCCGACCCCGCGACCCTATGCCAGAGACCCCGATGGATCAATCCACTCTGCCCCGCCTGCCCTCCGCGCCCGCCCGGGCGCCGCGCCGCTCCGGCACGCCGCGGGTGGTGGCCGCGCTCATGCTGCGCGAGATGTCGACGACCTACGGCCGCTCAGCGCTGGGGTATCTCTGGGCGATCTTGGAACCTGTGGCGGGCATCATGCTGATGACGGCGATCTTTTCGCTGGGCTTCCGCTCACCCGGGATCGGCACCAGCTTTGCGCTGTTCTTCGCCTCGGGGATCCTGCCGTTCATGGGCTATATGGATATCAGCGGGAAGATCGCGGTTGCGCTGCGGTTTTCGAAATCCCTGCTGTTCTATCCGGGCGTGACCTTCATCGATGCGCTGATCGCGCGGCTGCTGATGAACGCCATGACGCAGATATTCATCTCGGCCTTCGTGCTGACCGGCATCCTGTGGCTTTACGATCTTGACGTGATCCTCGATCTGCCCGCCATCGCGCTGGCCTACGCCATGGCGGTGGCGCTGGCGGCGGGGGTCGGAACGCTCAACTGCTTCTTGTTGTCGCTCTACCCAGTGTGGGAACGCACCTGGGCAATCCTCAACCGGCCGATGTTCATCATCTCCTGTATCTTCTTTCTTTATGACACCGTGCCGATGCCCTATCGCGACTGGCTGTGGTGGAACCCGCTGGTTCATATCGTCGGACAGATGCGCAAGGGTATCTACGCCACCTATGACGCCACCTATGTCTCGCCGCTTTACGTCTTTCTGGTGGCGGGCGTACTACTGACCACCGGCCTCCTGCTGCTGCGCCGCTATCACCGCGACATCATCAACAACTGACCCGCGGTGCGTGCCGAGCGCGCACCCTAGGGTCGCCCAGATGGACGCCGCGCACATTCTCTGCTAGCGCACCCCGAGCAGGTAACCACACGGCAAGGATGGACATGGGCTGGCGCGGCTATATCGACAAGATACATGGATGCGTCTTCTTCTGGTCACAGAAGGCCGCCTGCACCACGCTCTTCGGCTTTCTGGCCGACAACATGACCCCCGCCCCCGCCCACAAGAAGTATTTCCACACACAGAGCCTGCCCTACCACCACTGCCTTCCCGCCATCAAAAGGCAGCGCCTGCAATCGGCCATCCTGGTGCGCCACCCCGTCACTCGCATCATCAGCGCCTATTTCAACAAGTTCTGCCTCTACCAGGGCCGGGTGCTGCGCACCCGCGACGATCTGGAGCCCTTCGCCCGCGATCTGCACGATCTCTATGGGCAGATCACCGGCGCCCCGCGCCAGGCCAACGTGATGACCTTCGAGGGCTTTCTCGACGCGGTGGCCCATCTGCACGCCAACCGCGACAAGCCCCGCCACCCGGTCAACGGCCATTGGGAGACCCAGGTGCCGCCCTTCCTGGTGGCCGAGGGCCTGCGCTACGATCACATCGTGCATGTGGAGCGGCTGGATGCCGAGATGACGGCGCTGGCGCGCGCGCTCGGCATGCGCTGGACGCCGCGAGCGATGAACCGCACCGAGCGCGGCGAAGGCCCCCTCCATCCCGGCTATCTCGGCGACGTGCCGGCCCGCGACGTGGCCGGCTATGCCTTCAGCTACGACAATTTCATCACCGACGCCACGCTGGCGAAGATCCACGCGCTCTATGCCACCGATTTCGAGATGTTCGGCTATCCGCTGAGGCCCTGAGCGCGCCGCCCCGGCCCCGGGGGTCAGAGGAAGGTGAAATCGTCGAGCGTCAGGTCGGCCGCCGCCACGCCTTCGATCAGGATCGTGTGACCCTGGTAATCGATCAGAGCGCCCTGGGCCGTGTCGGTGATGTTCAGCGCATCGACATAGCCCTGCAGGCCCGAGCCCGGCGCGTTCTCGACCCCGGTCATACGGAAGCTATCGACCCCGTCCTGGAAGTCGGTGATCACGTCGGCGTCGCCCGCGTTGAAGCCGTTGAAGACAAACGTATCGGCATTGGCCCCGCCGGTCATGGTGTCGTCGCCGTCGCCGCCGTTGATCGTGTCGCTGTCGTCGCCGCCCGAGATCACGTCGTTGCGCCCGCCACCCGCAAGGAAGTCGTCGCCCGCACCGCCGGTGATCGTGTCGTCGCCCTCGCCGCCGCCGGCGCTGTCGTTGCCCTGCCCGCCCGCGATCACGTCGGTGCCCGCGCCGCCGCCCATGTCGTCGGCGCCCAGACCGCCGGTCACCGTGTCCGACCCGAAGGACCCGCCCATGGTGTCCGACCCATCGTTGCCCGTCAGGCTGTCGTCGCCCGCGCCGCCGTTGACCACGTCGTCGCCCTCGCCGCCGTCGGCGCTGTCGTTGCCCTGACCGCCGCCGATGAAGTCGTTGCCCGACCCGCCGTCGATCAAGTCATTACCAAGTCCGCCGCCGATGAGGTCATTGTCCGCACCGCCATCGACCACGTCGTTGCCATCACTGGCCGCGATATTGTCGTTGCCCGCGCCGCCGTCCAGCACATCGGCCCCCGCGCCGCCCAGAAGCGCGTCGTTGCCGCCGTCGCCCGACAGCTGGTCGTTGCCGTCGTTACCTTCCAGCCGGTCGTCGCCGCCCGCGCCCGACAGCACGTCGTCACCGGTGCCGCCCACCAGCGTGTCGTCGCCCGAGGTGCCGGTCTGCGACACGGTCAAGAAGAGCGCGGAGTCGATGAACGACTCGTCGCCGGTCAGCGCAAAATCGAGCACCGCCGCCTCGAAGGCCGCCGTGCCCGGCACCAGCCCGGCCGCTTCCGCCGCGGCCTCGGCCGCGGCGCGCACCGCCGGGTCGAGGCTGTCGAGCGTGACCTCCTCGCCGGGGAAGGCCGCGTCGTAGAAGCCGTCGGTGGTTTCGCCCGCGTCATAGGTGAAAAGACTGTCGGCAGCGGCCACGCGCCAATCCTCGCGGTACTGGCCATAAAGATCGGCGAAGGCCACCGGCTGGGCCAGCACCGTGCCGTCGGCCAGAGCGATGTCGTTGGCCGGGTCGCCGTCGCCGTCGCCCAAGAGCCCCTCGAGACTGCCCAGCAGGCTTGCGTCCATGCGCAGGCCGATATCGACCCGGTCCTCCAGCACGCGCACGCTGAGCTGCGCGTCGCCGTCGCCCGCCACGCCATCGGCGCCGGGATAGACGATGCGATAGATGTTGCCCTCGCGAGTAATCAACCCGCCGCCCGCCACGTTGAGCGCCGCGCCGTCGGCCAGGTCGACCGCCGCACCGTCCACGGTCAGCGGGATGGCGTCGGCGGCATCGATCATCACCGCCGTGCCCGCAAGATTGGTGGCGATGGCGGCGTTGACGCTGACGTTGTCGGCCACCGGCACCATGCGCGCCTGGATCTCAAAGTCGCTGTCGGTGCCGCGCAGCAGAACGTATTCGCCCGCCGCCTGGAAATCATAATCTACTCCGTCGAGCGTGCGCAGATGCGGATCGCCCGCCACCCAGGCCTCGACCAGCTCATCCGGGAAGCGCGGCAGGACGAAATTGTCGAAGAAATCCTCGATCACGCCGGGATCGATCGTGCCGCCCTCGCCGACGATTGCCTGGGCCAGGATCGTGTCCTCGGGCACACCGTCGAGAACGGCGCGGATGGCGTCGAAACCGCTGGTTAGGATCGAGGTGTCGCCAGCCGCCAGATCGCTCAGCAGCGCTGTGGCCTGGGCGATCACGTCGTCCACCGTCACGCCTTCGGGCAGTTCGGCAGGGTCGATGACGGCGGTCAGCTGCTCTTCAAGAAGCGGGATCAACTCCTCCAGAAAGCTGAAATCCGTGGCCAGGATCGAGGCTTCGGCGGCATCGAGCAGCGCCAGGTACTCCCCCACCGTCAACGTCGTGGGATCAGCGCTGAAGGCCTGGGTCAGGTTCGCGTCACCCAGAAGCGCCGCCCCGGCGGACGCCAGCTGAGTCCAGGCGGTGAAGTCTTCGATCGTGGTGATTTCAGGGAATTCTGGAAACATCGGTGCGCAATCCTTTGGCAAACACGAGAGTTAAAAAAGGCATGCCGGCCCGGAGACCCGCATGCCGGTTGGCAGGGCCCGCACCAATGCGCGCGGGCCGGACCCTGATCTTAGAGGAAGGTGAAATCGTCAAGCGTCAGATCGCTCGCCGACACGCCCTCGATCAGCACGGTGTGGCCCTGATAGTCGATCAGCGCACCGCCGGCGGTGTCGGTGATGCCCAAGGCGTCGAGCTTGCCGGCGAGGCCCGTGCCCGGCGCGTTCTCGACACCCACCATGCGGAAGCTGTCGATGCCGTCCTCGAAGTCGGTGATGACGTCGGCGTCACCGTCCTTGAAGAAGTTCCACACGAAGACATCCGCACCGTCGCCGCCGGTCATGGTGTCGTCGCCATCGCCGCCGTTGATCGTGTCGTTGCCGATCCCGCCGTTGATGGCGTCGTTGCGCCCGCCGCCCGCGAGAAAGTCGTTCCCCGCGCCGCCGTTGACCACATCGTCGCCCTCGCCGCCGCCGGCGCTGTCGTCGCCGCCGCCGCCCGAGATCGTGTCCTGACCCAGGCCGCCGCCCATGTCGTCGTTGCCGGTGCCGCCGGTGACCTGGTCGGAGTTGAACGACCCGCCCATGGTGTCGTTGCCGTCGCCGCCGATCAGCACGTCGTTGCCGCCGCCGCCGTTTACCACGTCGTTGCCGTCGCCGCCGTCGACCGTGTCGTCATCGAGACCGCCGCCCATGAAGTCGTTGCCGGTGCCGCCGTCGAGGTCGTCACTGCCGGCCCCGCCGCCCATGAAGTCGTCACCGGCGCCGCCAATAGCGACATCGTCGCCGGACGAACTGCCGATGTTGTCGTTGCCCGCGCCGCCAATCAGCGTGTCGTTGCCGTCCTGGCCGAAGACACCGTCGTTGCCGGCCCCGCCGTCCAGGCTGTCGTCGCCGCCGCCGCCGATCAGCGTGTCGTCACCGTCGCCGCCGGTCAGCGTGTCGTCGCCGTCGGTGCCTTCGAACAATTCGCCCGGAACCCCTCCGTCGCTGATGATGCCGTCGAAGGAGATCGTGGTGTTGGTGCCGTCGTTCTCGACGTTGTAGGTGGCCTGCGAGAAATCGCCCAGCAGCGTGATGGTGCTGTCGCTCTCGCCATCGCCATCGGTGTCGATGTCGAGGATCAGCGAGCCCTGAGTGCCAGTTACATCGTCTTGGTCACCAACCCAGTCCTCGACGACGATCACATCGTCATCTTCGGCGCCGTCAATCTGGTCGCCGTCGAGTTCCTGCGCGGTGCCGCTGATCGTATCCGCGCCGCCAGTTCCGATTGAGTGGAGTTCCGGCGCGCCGTTGGCGTCGATCAGATCGTCGCCGACAGTGCCGTTGGACGGTACAAAGCTGCCGCCGGTCTCGAAATCCGACCCCTGGATATTGCCGACGAAGATCCCCGAATCATAAATCGAATCCCCGGTGTCGGCGACCCCGATGGTCACCGTGTTGATGCCCGGCTGCACCGGCGCGATCACGTTCAGCAGCACCGAGAAGCCGTCGTATTCGGTGTCGAAGGTACCGGTGAAAGGATCGTCGTCGGACCCATCGTCGCCGTTGTTGGTGTAGAAGTTGCCCGGCGTGTTGATCGATTCACCCGTGATCGACAGCGGCTGTTCGGGATCGTTGTTGAACAGCGCATAGTTCACGCCGTTCACATAGACCGCGGCGATGTCGACGAAGGAGGAGTTGACAAATTCGGGGAATTCGTCCGAGCCGAAGAAGACGTCGAAGCTGATCGAGGATTGATCGCCCAGGTCGGCGGCGTCGAAGGTGAAGGTGATCAGCGAGGCGTCATTGGTGCTGCCGGCACCGGGGAAGGCCTCCTGCGCCGTGGCGGTCAGCCGCGGATCGCCCGGCTCGTTCAGCACCTCCCGGAAGCTCGGCGAGGTGTTTTCGGTGCCGGGGCCCCCGCCCGAGCTGAGGAACACGCCGCGGTCGATGCCCACCACCTCGTTCGGCGTATCGCCCGAGATCTCGCGGATGGCATGGCCGTCTTCCAGCAGCGCCAGGCTTTCCACCGCGCCCACGTAATAGATGTCGATCGGCACGATACTGTCGTCGGCAAAGAGGAAATCGCCGATCGTCGGGAAATCCTGCGGCCCCAGGATCGTCTCGCCGATGCCCGGATCCGAGGCCAGCGCCGGGTCGAGCTGCAGGATCGTGTTGCCGCCGTCGGCGGTGGCCACCAGCCCGGCCGTTTCCGCGTCGCCGAACACCGTGTCAAAGAAGAACGACGCCTCGGGCGTGTCGTCGCCGGTGGTCTCGATCAGGATCTCGTTTTCCCCGGGCCCTTCGGAGATGCTGTCGGGCGAGATCCCCAGGAGGATGAGCAGGTCGCCAAAATCGAGCCCATTGATCGTGTCCTCGTTGAAATCCGACGGGGTGCCGCGGGTGATGTCGAGCCCGCCGCCGCCGTCGACGATATCGCCGTCGGGGACATCGGGCGTGGTGCCGCCGGGACCGCTGTTGATGTCGTCGTAACCCGGCCCGCCGAGGATGAAATCCTGCCCCGTCCCGCCCAGGATGGTGTCGTTGCCGAAGTTGCCGTCGATCGTGTCGTTGCCGCCCTCGCCGTCGATCGGATCGTTGCTGGGAAAGCCCAGGATGACGTCGGGTCCCGCGGTGCCGGCGAAGGGGTCGGGATCGACCACCGCACTGCTGGCGTCGCCGGGCGAGAATTCGATGCCGGGCGCGAAGGGCCCCGAGGGGATGTCGGAGACGGCCCCGTCGAAGAAAGTGATCACTTCGGTGTCGGTCGGCGGGTTGCTTGCGCCCACCGGATCGCCCGAGAGCACATAGACATAGGTACGTCCGCCAAAGCTGTTGTCGACGATTGTCAGGATCTGGGTGGTGTCGGGGCCGTTGGTGAATTCACCCATGCCCGCGCCCCACTGGTCGCTTTGCAGGTTAGGCAGCAGACCATCCAGAAGGATGCCGTAAACCTCACCCGAGGTGACGTCGAGCGCGCCCGAGATATCGGCCGGATCGGTGCTGGTGCCGGGGGTGAAGGTCACGCCCAGATCGTCGGAGCCCTGAATTTCGAGGGTCGAGCTGGACACGGCGGTCGGGCTGTCCGTGGGACCGGAAAAGCTGAAACCGGTGAGGGTATAAAGACTTGGCATGGTGAAATCCTCGCTATGTGTCGGATTTCCGGGCCGGAACAGCGGCAATCGCAGCAGCTATGGAAATCCGGTTTCTATCAAAAAACAAACCCGAAGACGCCCTGTAAACAGCCGCACCCCCCGGTCCTTCCGCGGTCATGCTAGGAAAGGGGGCGGCACGGGTCAACGGTTTTCCCGCCCGCGCCGCCCCCGGTTTTCGCGGCAATCCGCCTCAGAGGAAGGTGAAATCCTCCAGCCCCAGATCGGCGGCCACGACGCCCTCGATCAGCACAATGTGGCCCTGATAATCGATCTGCGCGCCGCCCGCGGTGTCGGTAATGTTCAGTGCCGCCAGCTTGCCTTGCAGGCCCGATCCCGGCGCGTTTTCGACGCCCACCATGCGCAAGCTGTCGACCCCATCGGCGAAGTCGGTGATCACGTCGGCATCGCCGTCCTTGAAGAAGTTCCACACGAACACGTCCTCGCCGCCGCCGCCGGTCATGGTGTCGTCGCCGTCGCCGCCGTTGATGGTGTCGGCGCCGCTGCCGCCGTCGATGAGGTCGTCGCGCCCGCCGCCCGCAAGGAAGTCGGCGCCGCTGCCGCCTTCGATGCTGTCGTTGCCCTCGCCGCCGCCGACGCTGTCGTCGCCGTCGCCGGCCAGCACGGTGTCCTGACCCAGGCCGCCGCCCATGTCGTCGTCGCCCTCGCCACCCTCGACGCTGTCGGCGTTGAACGACCCGCCCATGGTGTCGTTGCCCGCGCCGCCCAGCAGCACGTCGTCGCCGCCGCCGCCATTCACCACGTCGCCGTCGTCGCCGCCGTCCACGGTGTCGTTGCCCAGACCGCCGCCCATGAAGTCGCGGCCCGCGCCGCCGGTCATCAGGTCGTTGCCCAGGCCGCCGCCCATCAGGTCGTCGCCCGCGCCGCCGTGGGCCTCGTCATTGCCGTCGCTGGCAGCGATGTTGTCGTTGCCGTCGCCGCCCAGCAGAGTGTCGTCGCCGCCCTGCCCCAGCACCGCGTCGTCGCCCGACCCCGCGTCGATCAGGTCGCGCCCGTCGCCGCCCTCCAGCCGGTCGTCGCCGGCGCGGCCGACGATGGTGTCCTGGCCCGCCAAACCGTCGATCGTGTCGCCCAGAACGCCGCCTGTCAGCGCGTCCGGCCCCGGCGTGCCGGTCAGCACCAGCGCCTCGGGCTCTTCGGTCGCGACCGTCTCGTCGATGGTCTGCGGCACCTCGACCGCGGATTCCAGGAAACTGCTGTCGCCGGTCAGCGCGAAATCCAGCACCGCGTTTTCAAAGTTCGGCGTGCCCGGGGTGAGCCCCGCATTGGTCGCCGCCTCTTCGGCCGCCGCCAAGAGCTCGGGGTCCAGATCGTCGAGGCTGACCGCCGCGCCGGGGAAATCCTCGTCGTAAAAGCCCGCCAGGCTCTCGCCCTCGTCATAGGTGAAAAGGCTCTGTTCGGCGCTGGTGACGCGCCAGTCGTCGCGGTACTGGCCATAGACGTCCTCAAAGACCAGCGGGCGCGCCAGCGGCGTGCCGTCCGCGAGCGCGATGTCGTTCGAAGCATCGCCGTCGCCGTCGCCCAAGAGCCCCTCGAGGCTGCCCAGAAGCGCGTCGTTGAGACGGATGTCCAGATCGACCCGGTCCTCGCGCACCGTCACGATAAGCTGGCTGTCGCCGTCGCCCACCACGCCGTCCGCACCGGCATAGACCACCGTATAGGTGTCGCCCTCGCGGTAGACGCGGTCGTCGCCCACCTCGACAAAGCCGAAGTCCTCGATCTCGGTCGGCACGCCGCCGATGTGCAGCGGCACCTCGTCGGTGGCGTCGATCATCACCGCCGTGCCGCCCAGATTGGTGGCCACCGCGGCGTTGACGCTGACGTTGTCGGCCACCGGCACCATGCGCGCCTGGATCTCGAAATCCGACTCCGTGCCGCGCAAGAGCACGTATTCCCCCGCCGCCTGGAAGTCATAGCCCACGCCATCCAGCGTCGAGAGGTGCGGATCGCCCGCCACCCAGCCGCCAGCGTCCTCGGGCTGCAGCGGCACCACCGATTCCACCACGCCGCCGTTGCGCACGAAGAATTCCCACAGCCCCACCAGCCCGGTGTTGCCCGGGATCACGTCGAGGCTCAGCATCGCGTCCTGGTCGCCCGATTGCGGCAGCTCGAAGAACTCGTCCGCCTCGCCCGACCCGGCGGTGTAGCCCGCCCGCGCCACCGTGCCGCCCAGCCCGTTGACCCCGCCCGAGGCGCTGCCGGTGGTCCAGTTGACCGCCTCGTAGCGGAACTGGATGTCGAAATCGCCGCCGCCCTGATCGGTCAGGATCAGCTGGAAGGCGTTCAGCAGATCGGTGCGGTTGCTGTAATAGCCCACGTCGTCCCAGGTGATGACGATCTGGTCGGTGACCTCGTTGAAATCCCAATAGACCAGGTTGGTGCCCATGGAATTGCCGCCCGGCGTCGGGCTGGCCGCGCCGCCGCGGGTGTCCACATCGGCGAAATAGGGGCTGATCTCGGGGTTGTTGGACACGTCGGTGATCGGGCTCGGGGTATAGGTGCCGCGCGGGCCGCCGAAGGTGATCGAGCCGTTGTTGTTGATCCAGAAACCCGAATAGACCGTGCCGAAGAAGTTGATGCCGTCCTCGAAGATCGCGCTGGCGTCGATCTGGGCGGTAAAGCCGTCGTCGTTGGCCGGCAGCACGTTCTCGCCGAACCCCACGTCGCCGCCCAGCCCCGAGACCAGCCCGGGGCTGCCGCTCAGCGGGTTGAGCGCGGCATCGGTCAGATCGCCGTTGGAGAACTGGATCCGCTCGACATCGACCAGCGTGGTCTCAGTCCCGGCGGGGTCGCGCAGCACCCTTGTGCCGGCGTTGACCGACACGATCTCGTAATCCTCGGGCGCGCCGATCATGGCGACGGTGTCGACGCCCGGCCCGCCGTTCAGCGTGTCGGCGCCGCCGTTGCCGTCAAGCGTGTCGTTGCCATCGAGCCCCGAGAGCGAATCCGCCCCCGCGCCGCCGTTCATCACGTCGTTGCCGGGCGTGCCCGGCAGGGTCAACGCGATGGGCGCCAGCGCGGTGCCGCTGGAATCGACCACGTCGAAGAGCACGTTGCGCGCCACGCCCGGAAAGCCCGAGCCGACATCGCTGGGGGTGGCCCCGGCCAGGTAGGTGTCGATATCCAGCCCCGCGATATGCATCAGCGCGGTGATGTAGCTGTTGGAATTCTGCCCCTCCAGCGTCTCGCCGGGGGCGACGCCGGTGCGGTAGTCGATGCTCTGGGTGGCGAAGAAATCGCGCGCATTGGTCAAGAGCTGCCAGACCTCCTCGACCGTGCGGTCGGGGCCCACGTCGATCTGGACGCGGGCGTAGTTTTCCGCGTCGCCATAGCCGGGCGTGGTGGTGTGATCGGTGGTGGCGGGCACCACGATCCAGTCGCCGCTGGCGGCGGTGGGCGATTGCACCTCGATCTCGAATTCGTTGCCCGCGTCGTCGATATAGACCAGTTGCAGATGGCCGTAATCGGTGATGGAAACCTCGTTCCCCGCCAGGTAAAGTTCCGCCATAATCTCTTCCTCTCAATCCCTGAATGGTGTCGGTACAGCCCCGGGCGGACCCGCCCGGAGCGAAATTCTACTGGCGCAAAAGCGCCGCGTCGGTGTGCAGGACCCGCCCCCCGGCCGAGAGCGTCAGCCCCAGCGACAGCGCATAGGCCCCCTGCGTCACCGCCGGCGCCAGCGGCAGCGGGCGGCGTTGGGCCGCCCAGGTGCCGGTCAGTGACACCCCAGGCCCGTCGGTGTTGAAAAGCATCAAGGTGCCCGCGGGCCGCTCCTGCCGCGCCACCGGATCGAAGCCCAGCCCCTCCAGCCAGCCCTGCACCGCCGCGGCGCCGCCCGTATCGGCGGCGCGCTGTGCGGCGCGCGCGGCGCAGATCCGCAGCTCGGCCAAATCGGTGAAGGCGTCCCAGTTCAGCCCCTGCCCTGCGTCCTCGCAGACCGGGCTCCGGGCCAGCGCCGCGCTCAGCTCGGCATGTCCGGGCCGGTCGCTGGGGATGCTCAGCGGCTGGCCCCAGAACAGCACTGCGGCCCCGGCGGGGGCCGGGGCGTCGCGGTTGTCTGGCATGTCTCCCCCCATGGTTCCCCGCGCCACAAGCACGGCCAGAAGGGCCGCGAGCGCCAGAAAGGGAACACTTCTGAAAAACCTGGTCACAAGGAACGATCCGAATTGGCCGCCGTAATAGGGCTACCTTACCAGACCGCCCTTGCCGGTCCAGACAAACCTTGCCGCGCGGGGGGCGCCTCCGGGCTCAGACGAAGAGCATGTCGCCGGGGTCGAATTCGGATTCGATCACCCCCAGCAGATGGATCTCGTGCCCGCCCAGCTCCAGCAGGACGCCGGGCAGATCGTCGATCACCGCAAAGCTCACATCCACCGCCGCGACATTGCCGCCGGTAAAGCGGATCGTGTCCACCCCGACCTCGAAATCGACGATCATGTCGAACTCGCCGTCGCGCGGGTCATTGAAGACGAACATATCCGCGCCCGCGCCGCCCATCAGCGTGTCGTTGCCCGACCCGCCGTTGATCGTGTCGCTGCCCAGACCGCCGATCACCAGATCGTCGCGCCCGCCGCCCGCAAGGAAGTTCGCCCCGTCGAAGCCCTCGATCACGTCGTTGCCCTCGCCGCCGCCGATGATGTCGTCACCGAGCCCGCCGAAAAGGTAATCCTGACCCGTGCCGCCGCCCAGGCTGTCGTTGCCGGTGCCGCCATAGACGCTGTCGTTGCCGAAAGAGCCCCCGGCGGTGTCGTTGCCCGCCTGCCCGTCCAGCAGATCGTCGCCCGCGCCGCCGTTGACGATGTCGTTGCCGGTGCCGCCCAGGACGCTGTCCTGGTCCATGCCGCCGCCGATGATGTCGTTGCCCGCACCGCCATAGATGGTGTCGTTGCCCAGGCCGCCGCCGATGCTGTCGGCGCCGAAATCACCGGTGATGCTGTCGTCGCCTGCGCCGCCCGCCAGGGTGTCGGCGCCCTCGCCGCCGCCCAGCGTGTCCTGGCCCGCGCCGCCCGAAAGCTGGTCGTTGCCGGTGCCGCCGCGCAGGTTGTCGCCCGCATCGGTGCCCACGGCAAAGATCGGCGGGTCGGGCAGCACGCCGATGGTGTAAAGCTGCACGCCGCCGGACACCGCCTCGACAAAGAATTCCGCCTGGCTGAAGTTGCCGAAGATCAGCGTGCGGCTTTCGGCGGTGCCGTCGCCGTTCAGATCGACCACGATCTCGGCCTGCTGGTCATCGGCCGTGACGCTGACCGCGGCGGGGTCAAAATCCTCGGTCCAGAGCAAGAGGTCGTTGTCGCCCCAGCCGTTGATCACGTCGTTGTCGAGCTGCGCCAGGCTGCCGCGCACCAGGTCGCGCCCGCCCACCAGATCGACGATCTGCGGCGCGATGTTGAGATCGAAGACATCGTTGTCCTGGGTGCCCGGCACGTTGACGAAACTGCCGAAGGCGTCGATGTCCGAGCCCGCCAGGTTGCCCACCCAGAGCCCCGAATCGTAGATCGAATCCCCGGTGTCGGCGATGCCGATGGTGACCGTGTTGGTGCCCTCGACCACCGGCGCCAGCACCGTCAGCAGCGCCGAGATGCCGTCATATTCGGTGTCGAAAGTGTCGTTGCCGTTGGAAAAGAAATTGCCCGGGGTGTTGATGCTTTCGCCGACGATCGACAGCGGCTGTTCGGGGTCGTTGTTGAAGAGCGCGTAGTTCTGCCCGTTGACGTAGACCGCCGCGATATCGACGAACGAGCTGTCGGCGAATTCGGGATATTCGTCCGACCCGAAGAAGACGTTCAGCGCCAGCGTCTCCTGGCCCTCTTCCAGCAGGCTGGAATCGAAGGTGAAGGTCAGCACTGCCGCATCGTTGGTGCCGCCCGCGTCCTCGAAGGCCGCCGCGACCGCCGCGTCGAGCAGCGCATTGCCCGGGGTGCCCAGGTTCTCGCCGAAACTGGTCGAGGTGTTCTGCGTGCCCGGCCCGCCGCCGGTGGTCAGGAAGATACCGTTCTCGATCCCGACGCTGATCGCGCCGTCGGTGACGGTGTAGCCCTCGGGCAAAAGCCCGATGGCGTCGGGCGAGCCCTGGTAGTCGATGCTCAGCAGCGGCGTGTTCTCGGTCCCGAAAAGCGCGTCGCCAATGGCCGGGTCGGCGCGGCTGGCGATGTCGTCGCCCACCGGCGCGCGCACGCCGGTCAGCGGCGTGGTGTCGCCCGAGGGCGCCTCGACCCCGCCCGCGGTGTCGGGCAGGGCAATGGCCTCGAGCGCCGAAAGCGGCACCTCGACCCCGCCGTCGAAGCGGAACGTCTCGATCCCGGTATAGACGTCGGAACCTGTGTCCGTGGGGTTGTCCGCATTCGCCACGATGCGCAGGCTGCCGTCCTCGCGCAGGAAGTAATCGTAGCGCGAGGGCGTGCCGGACAGAATGGCGACATCCGATCCCGCGCCGCCCTCGATGATGTCGTCGCCGCCCGCGCCCTCAAAGATGTCGTCGCCCGCGCCGCCGGTCATGGTGTCGTCCAGATCGGATCCGCGGATCGTCTCCATCCCGGTAAAGCTCGTGAGGCCGCCGTTCTCCAGCGTGAAGGCCCCCGTGCCGCTGGCCGAGGTGGTCACCGTCATGGCCTGATCCAGCGTCTCGCCGCTCAGCTGGTCGCCGCCCGCGCCGCCCGCCAGGACATCGTCGCCGGTGCTGGCCAGCACGACATCGTCGCCCGCGCCGCCCGCAAAGACATCGTCGCCGCCCGCCCCCGCGAAGGTGTCGTTCAGATCCGAGCCGACGATCTCTTCGATGCCGAAAAAGCGGTTCTCTTCGTCAATGCGCGCCGCGCCGGTCGCGGCGTCGATCAGCGCGACCGTGCCGATGCCGGCATCGGTCAGGACCACGTTGGTGCCGGTGACGATGTAGGTGCCCTCCGCATCGGTGGTCGTCGTGGTCAGGGCGCTCATGTCGAGGATGTCGCGGTCGGCCGGGGCCTGCGGCTCGGTGCCTGCCTGATCACCGAAATAGGCGTCGCTGCCCGTCGACAGAACCAGCGTGTCGTCGCCCGCGCCGCCCACCAGCGTGTCGTCGCCACCCTCGCCGTCGAGCGTATCGTTGCCGTCGCCGCCGTTGACCAGATCCGCGCCGTCCCGGGCCAGCACCAGGTCGTCGCCCGCGCCCGCCTCGATCACGTCGATCTCTTCGCGCCCGAAGATCGTGTCGTCGCCCTCGGTGCCCAGCTCGGGCGCGGGTTCGGGCACCGCAATGGCCTGCATGGTGGCCAGCGGCACGTCGACGCCGCCGGCAAAGCTGAAAAGCTCGACATTGCGGTAGATGTCGTCGCCATCCGCCGAGAGCACGCGCAGCGACCCGTCCTCGCGCAAAAAGATCACCGCCTGCGACGGGGTCTCCGGCAGCACCGCCGTGTCAAAGCCCGCGCCGCCGTCGATCACGTCCGATCCCTCGCCGCCGGTCAGCACATCGTCGCCCGCGCCGCCCACCAGCGTGTCGTCGCCACCCTCGCCGTCGAAGACATCCGCGCCCCCGGCGCCGGTCATGACGTCGCCGAACTCCGACCCGCGGATCGACTCGACCTCGGCAAAGCCGGTCACGTCGCCGTTGTCGAGCACCAGCGCGCCGCTGCCCGCGCCGGTCATGGTCAGAACCATCGCCTGGTTCAGGTCCTCGCCCGACAGCAGGTCGCCGCCCGTGCCGCCCGTCACCGTGTCGTCGCCGGTGCCGATCATCAGAATGTCGTTGCCCGCGCCGCCTGTCAGGTCGTCGTTGCCCGCGCCGCCCGACAGCAGGTCCGCGCCGTCGCCGCCCTCGAAGGTGTCGTCGCCACCCGCGCCCGCGATCACGTCGCCCAAGCCCGAGCCGATCACGACCTCGATGCCGAAGAACCGTGCGTCGTAAAAGGTGCCGGTGGCGGTGCCCTCTCCGGCATCCGCAAAGATCACCTCGATCCCCGAGATCGTGGCGCCCATGTCGAGCACGTCGCGCCCGCCCGGCACGGTCGACACCACCTGTTCGCCGAAATAGGCGTCGTTGCCTGCCGACAGCACGAAGATGTCGTCGCCCGCGCCGCCCACCAGCGTGTCGTTGCCATCCTCGCCGTCGAGCGTGTCGTTCCCCGCGTCGCCGTAGACCAGATCGTCGCCGTCGCCGGCCAGCACCACGTCGTCGCCCGCGCCCGCCTCGATCACGTCGACCCCGTCCAGGCCGTTGATCGTGTCGGCGTCGCCGGTGCCGGTCAGCGTCTCGGGGGCGTCGGTGCCGTCGATCACCGCATGGCGGGTCAGGGCCAGCGGGCCGTCTGTCGTGTCCTTGGACATTCTGCTCTCTTTCCTCGTTCATCCCGGGGCGCAGGCCCGAGGCCTGCCACTCGGGGATGTTTTTATTATGGCCGGAATCCTAGAAACTGTGCCGCTGCGCTGTCAAACGCGAAAGGCCACCGCGCGCCGATTGGCGGCCCGGGCGCTTTGTTTTCGCCACAGGGTGGGGCCGGGACGCGGCCATCCGGCCTGTCCCTTCGCGCCCCGGTCATGCGAACGGCGCCCCGGGACGGGGCGCCGCAAGACCCGTTTCGGGCCGGATGAGAGCCTGTTTCAGGCTCAGACGAAGAGGAAATCCTCGGCCCCCAGATCGGCCTCCGCGACGCCTTCGAGCACGATGGTGTGGCCGTCATTGACGATCTGCGCGCCCGCGGCGGTGTCGGTGATGGTGAGCGCCTCGAAATCGCTCTGGCCGTCCTCGGTCTCCACGTCCTTGAGCCGCAACAGGTCGATGCCGTCCTCGAAATCGGTGATCAGGTCGACCTCGCCGTCGTTGAAATGGCGGAAGACGAAGACATCCGCCCCTTCGCCGCCGGTCATGGTGTCGTTGCCCTTGCCGCCGTTGATCGTGTCGTTGCCGGTGCCGCCGTCGATCAGGTCGTCACGCCCGCCGCCGGCGAGGAAGTCGTCGCCCGCATCGCCATTGATCGTGTCGTCGCCCTCGCCGCCGCCGGCATGATCGTCGCCTTCGCCGCAGGCGATGTCGTCGGTGCCCGCGCCGCCGCCCATGTTGTCGTGACCGTCGCCGCCGTCGACGCTGTCGCTGCCGAAGGAGGCGCCCATGGTGTCGTCGCCGGTGCCGCCCGACATGGTGTCGTCGCCCGCGCCACCGTTGACCACGTCCTCGCCATCGCCGCCGTCGGCGCTATCATCGCCCAGGCCGCAGCCGATCACGTCGTCACCCGCGTCGCCCGACATGGTGTCGTTGCCCAGGCCTCCGCCCATCACGTCGTTGCCGCCGCCGCCATGGGCATGGTCGTTGCCCGCGCCGGCGCCCATGTGGTCGTCGCCCGCGTCGCCTTCCAGGCTGTCGTCGCCCTCCTCGCCCCAATGGTACGAGATGTCATGCGCGGCGACGTAATGGGCCATGACCTCGGCCGACACCTGGGCGGGCAGTTCCTGCAGCAGCGCGGGCACGAAGGTGCCGTAGCCCTCGGCCACCTCGTACCAATGGTCGGTGTCGGGGTCCTTGGCATAGACCGACCATTCCGGCGCGCCGTGGCCGTGTTCGGTCTTCAACACGAAGCCTTCGATCAGGGTATAGCTTTCGTCGTCCTCGATCTCCTCGGGGTCCAGCGTGCCGTCGTCCTCGACCTCGGAAACCGCGATCACCGCGGCGGTGTCGTCGAATTCGAAGTGATAGGCGTCGGGATCGCCGCCGTCGTCTTCCTCACCATCGTCCTCTTCATCGTCCTCGGAGTCGTCGCCGTCATCCTCTTCGTCGTCGCCGGAGTCGTCCTCTTCCTCGTCGTCCCAGACGGGCGGCACCGTGACACCGGCCAGCCCGTCCAGCACCGCCGGGTCGAAGACGCCGTCGCCATCGGCCACCTCGTACCAATAGCCGGTCTCGGGATCCTTGGCGTAGACCTCCCATTCGGGAGTCAGGCCGGTCTCGGTCTCGACTACGAAACCGTCGATCAGCGCATAGCTTTCATCGGGGTCGATCTCCTCGGGCTCCAGCGCGCCGCCCGGGCCCACCTCGAAGACCGCCGTGACCGTGCCGTCATCGGCAAACTCGAAGACATAGGCGTCGATATCCTCGCCCTCCTCTTCCTCGTCGTCCTCGACGGGCGGCACCGTGACATCTGTCAGCCCGCCGAGCACCGCCGGGTCGAAGACGCCGTCGCCATCGGCCACCTCGAACCAGTAGCCGGTCTCGGGATCCTCGGCATAGACCTCCCATTCGGGGAAGGGGCCGCTGTCGATCTCGACGACGAAGCCGTCGATCAGCTCATAGCTTTCGTCCGCATCGGGGGTCTTGGGGTCGAGCGTGCCGTCCTCCTCGACCTCGAAAATGCCGGTGACGATGCCCGCCGCATCGAATGAAAAGGAATATGCGTTTTCCATCTGGTCCCTCTCGTGTCGCGCCTTGGATATGGGCCCCTTGGTGCCGCCAAAGCGGCCCCGGCGCCATGACCCGGGGGTTTAAAACCGCCCCTGCGGGCCGGAATAGACCGCAGGTTTATGGCGATTTTATGCCAACCGGTCGGATCGCGCCCCCGCCCCGCTCAGACGAAGAGGAAGTCGCCCGCATCGAGATCGGCGGCATCGACCCCGTCGACGTCGATCCGGTGGCCGCCGTACTGCACCACCGCGCCGAAGCTGCCGTCGGTGATCGACAGGGCGGCGAACTTGCCGGCCAGCCCCTGGCCCTCGACCCCGCTCAGGCGGATCAGGTCGAGCCCGTCCTGGAAGTCGAGGATGATGTCCCATTCGCCGCCCACCAGGTCGTTGAAGATGAAGATATCCGCGCCCGCGCCGCCGATCAGGTCGTCGTCCCCCAGCCCGCCGTTGATGCGGTCGCCGCCGGCGCCGCCGTCGATCGTGTCGTTGCGCCCGCCGCCCGCCAGGAAGTCGGCCCCGGTGCCGCCGAGCACCAGGTCGTCGCCCTCACCGCCGCCGATGCTGTCGTCGCCGTCGCCGCCGTCGAGCGTGTCGCGGCCGGTGCCGCCGCCCAGGCTGTCGCCGCCGTCGCCGCCCTGCACGTCGTCGTTGTTGAAACCCGCACCCATGGTGTCGTTGCCGGTCCCGCCGGTCAGCACGTCGTCGCCGGCGCCGCCGTTGACGATGTCGTTGCCCGCACCGCCGTCGGCGGTGTCGTCGCCCTGGCCCGCGCCGATGGTGTCGTTGTCGGCCCCGCCCGAGATGCTGTCATTGCCGAGCCCGCCGCCGATCTCGTCGTTGCCCAGCCCGCCGAGGATGGTGTCGTTGCCGGCCGATCCGGCCAGCAGGTCGTCGCCCGAGCCGCCATTGAGGCTGTCGTTGCCGCCCTGCCCGAAGAGCGAATCCTCGCCCGCGTCGCCGGTCAGCGTGTCGCCCCCCTCGGTGCCCACCTGCAGGCCGCCCTCGCCGGTCGCGCCGCCGGTGCCCAGCAGCGTGTCCAGATCGACCGTGCCGTCGCTGAAGGTGAAGAACTCGACCCCCGACACCACGTCGGTGCCCAGCGTGTCCGACACGATGCGCACCGATCCATTGCCCAGATCGGTGACCGTGGCGCTGCCGCGGGCGATGGCGAAAACCGCATTGTCGGCGCTGCCACCGCCGCCCGCCAGCGTGTCGTCGCCCGCGCCGCCCTCCAGCGTGTCGGCGCCCAGCCCGCCGCTCAGGCTGTCGTTGCCGGTGCCGCCCTGCAGGTCGTCGTTGCCGTCAGCGCCCACAACGGTGTCGTCGCCCGCCCCGGCGCTGACGTGGTCATTGCCGCCGAGCGAGTCGATGCTATCGTCGCCGCCGGTGCCGGTCAGGATGTCGTCGCCCTCGGTCGGGGCGGCGGGCTCGACCGTGTCGTCGCCCAGCAGCTGCGCCGCGGTGAAGGTGCCGTTGGAGAACTGGAAGAGCTCGATGTTGCGGTAGTAATC
The DNA here is from genome assembly GCF_032586235.1 of Aestuariicoccus sp. MJ-SS9. Lineage (NCBI taxonomy): Bacteria > Pseudomonadati > Pseudomonadota > Alphaproteobacteria > Rhodobacterales > Paracoccaceae > Aestuariicoccus > Aestuariicoccus sp. MJ-SS9. Next base: position 21,693 of record NZ_JAWHTD010000017.1, on the reverse strand, counting down.
GGTGCCCAGGGTCGAGGCGATCACCAGCGTCGCGCCCTCCTGGCTGACGGTGACCGAATTGCGCGTGACGTTGAGCACCACGGTGTCCTCGCCCCCCAGCCCGTCGATCGTGTCGTTGCCGCCGCGCCCGATCAGGCGGTTGTCGGCGGCATTGCCGACGATGCTGTCGTCGCCCGACCCGCCGATGGCGTTCTCGATCGTGGTGTCGACGTCGATCACTATGCCACCCACGGTGCCGCGGATGTCCGACACCGCGCCGGGGCGCAGGTCGATCTTCTGGTCGCTGGCCACCGGGGCGAGGTTCACCGTGTCGATGCCGCCGGTGTCGAAGATGGTGAAGGACACCGGCCCGCCGGTGTAGAAGCTGCTGTCCTGGGTGCCGCCGTCGAAGATGATGCCGAAGAGCGTGCCCAGCCAGCCGTCAACGTTGGATTCCGACCCCCAGACCGTGTCCCCGGTATTGGCGGCGGGCCGGCCGTAGATCCCGTGCACCGCCACCAGGTCGGCCAGCATCGGCGTCAGGATCGTTGGATCGTCGCCCGCGACATTGGGATTGTCGTCGGGGTTGAAATAGCTCATCACCGAATAGAGCGTGCTGTCGTTGGAATGGATGTTGTCGTCGCCGTAGGTCGCGACGCCGTCATAGGGACCGGGATGGCCCAGACCCAGCGCATGGCCGATCTCGTGCAGGTAGGTCTGGTAGGAATAGCTGTCGATCGTGGTGCCGTTGTCGGTCAGCCACTGGGTGCTGATGTTGACGGTCGCGCCAGGTATCCCCGCACTCGGGTTCGGGGCTGTCACACCGGTCTCGGGGTTGTAGTAGGCCGGCCCCGCGAAAGCCCCGGATTGGTCGTCGCTGAAAAGGATACCCGGTGTCGCGTCGCTGGTCTCCTGGAAGGTCACGCCGATGGCGTCCTCCCAGGCCTCGAGCGCCCAGCGGGCCAGCTGCTTGCCCGCGGCGGTCAGCGCATCCAGGTTCACCGTGATCGTCGTGGTGTCGAAATAGATCGGCGAGGGCGTGCCCCAGTCGATCTCGGCGATATAGGTGGCGGCCTGCTGGACGGTGTAGAACTCGGTCGCCGCCATCAGCTGGTAATCACCGGTCTCGGAGTCGAAGCTTTCCACCTCCAGGTAATAGGTGCCGCTGGAGGGGGCGGTGAACTGCACCACCGAGAATTGATTGCCCGGGAACGGGGGATCCGCAGGAACAATATCGTCCACACTCGCCAGCACCCCGCCGCCGGTGCCATGCACCGTCAGCACGGTATCGTTCAACCCGTCCGTCCAGCCGCCCGTGCCCCAGGCCGAGAAGACGTAGTTCTCCCCGCCCGACAGGCTGACCGCGATCCAGTCGCTGTCGCTGCCCGACGAGATCGTGCCGGAAAAGACATCGCCCACCGACATCGTATAGGCGGTGCCCGTGCCCGCCGTCGCATCCGACCCTTCGCTCAGGTTGGCGGTGCTGACCGCCTCGCGGACCGCGGCATAGCCGGCCAGCCCGGTGGGGTCGGTCAGCGGCACGCCCGCCGCCGCATCCACCAGAACCCGTTCGTAGGAGGAGCAAATGGTGCACATGAGAGGATCGCCTGTTCTGCTGGTCTGTTTTTATCGCTGGTCAAAGTGGTGTCAGCCCGGCGGGCGCTTGTCCATCTTAACCGCGGGCCGGGCCCGGATATCCGCGAAATCTTGCGGATATGTGACCAAGTCGGGTCAAATTCGGGCCGATTTGCGCCCTCGGCTCAGGTCAGGACCATGTCGTCGGGACCGATCGCCGCGGCATTGACGCCCTCCAGCACGATGACATGGCCACCCCAGGCGATCTCGGCCCCCGCGGCCCCGTCGGAGATCTGCAATTGCGCGAATTTCGCCGCCTGGCCCTGCCCCGGCAGACTGGCCAGGCGCAGCGTGTCGATCCCGTCCTGGAAATCCTTGATCACGTCGGTTTCGCCGCTGACCAGCGCGTTGAAGACGAAGACATCCGCGCCGCCGTTGAGCCGGTCGCCCCCGCCTCGCCGCGCAGCACATCGTCGCGCCCACCGCCCGCCAGGAAATCGGCCCCCTCGCCCCCCAGCACACGGTCGTCGCCCTCGGCCCCCGCCACGGTGTCGTCGCCGCCATGCCCGCGCAGGGTGTCGTCGCCGCCGCGCTCGCCGATCATGTCGGCCCCCTCCCCACCCTCGAGCACATCTGCCCTCACGCCGCCCTCGAGCACGTTGACCGCAGGCGGCGACGCGGGGCCCGGCTGGGGCGGCGGCGCTGGTTCCGGCTGGGGTTGGGGGGAAGGCGCCGGATCGGGGTCCGGCGCCGAGGGCAGCGGATCGGGGCCTGGCACACTGCCCGGGAACGGGTCGGGATCGGGCGGCGGATCGGCCACCTGCAGCGGCCCGGTCTCGACCGCGATGCGGGCAGTGCCCGCGGCCAGAAGCTGCGCGACATGCCCGGCACTCAGGCTCGCGCCGTTCCAGCTGCGCAACTCCAGCTCTTCGCCGCCGAATGTGATCACAGCGCCCCAAAAGGTGCTCTCCACCTCAATCTGATCGGCGCTTTAGAGGAACGGCCAGAGCGACAGGTCGAGCAGATCCTGCCCCGGTCGGATATCCGTGATCACATCGCAACGGCCATCGGCGCGAAGCAGGAAGATATCCGCCCCCGCCCCGCCCGAGAGCGTGTCCTGTCCCGGCCCGTCGCTGATCAGGTCGCGGCACGCGCCGGACGTGAACGATAAAAGATCGTCGCCGCCGGTGCCCGTGACCTCGCCCGCACCCTGGGCGACCACCGCGCCAGGACTGAAATCGATCCTGTAAAAGCACAATCCCGCCTCGGTGGCCGAGGTCGTCAGCACCGCGATGCCCTCCTCGACTGCAACTGCCCCCAGCGCCGAGACATTGTCGAGCGCCAGATCGGTCCTGTCCTCGAGGCTGTGATCGTGCACCAGGCGGCCCTTTGCGGTCAGCCGGAAGAGGCTGAGGCCGTCGCCCTGCCCATTTGTGATCACAAATACCTGACCGCCGCTTTCGACACTGGCAGATGCGCCGCCCCGGCGAAGCGGGTCGGCAGGGCGTCGCCCACATGATCGGTCACGCTCAGCCCGCCCGTGTCGGAGACCGCAAAAACCGTTAGGCTGGAGGATCCCCTGGCCGCGGCGATCAGGTATTCGCGCCCGTCCACCTCCCCCGCCTCGAGCGCGGTCAGGCCCTGCACCGGCACACTGTTGGGCTGGCCCAGATGCGCCACCGGCGTCAGGCCGCCGCCGCTGTCCAGCCGCACCACGCTGACGCCGTGTTCGCTGGCCGAGGCGGCGGCGACGAAGACCCCCTGCGCCGTGCCGAGGACCGCCAGATCCGACACGTGGTCGAGGTAGGCATTGGCGCTGTCGCCGCGCGTGAGCGTAGCACCTGGCATCCTCGCCCCGTTCGCAGCGATCGCGGTGATCCCCGCGCCGTCGGCCCGGGCGGCGATGTAGAACGCCTGCCCGCCCGCGCTGGCGCAGACGAGCGTGATCAGATCGGCACTGCTGCGCCCCCTGCCCCAGCATCGCCTGGGTGGCGGTGGAGGCCCCCTGCGCCACCTCGAACATCTGCGGCGCGACGCTGCCACCCGTGCCGTTCACGCTCAGCGCCACGCGCGCGCCCGGCAGGTGCCAGTCGGCGCCGCCCATGTCGAGGCCATCGCTCAGGTCGGCCATCCGCGTGACCCCGGCGGCATGGTCGGTCACTGCCAGAAAATGGCTCTGATCCACCGCAACCGGCGTGATCAAGCCATATATCAAAGGGTCTTCAAATCCGGCCGGCACATAGGTGCCCGCCGGTTCCAGCCGCAACGCCATCCCGCTTATCCCCCAACGCGTCCCCGCGCTTCGAGTTCAGAATGGCGGCCCCGGCTTCAGGGGCTTTTAACGAATTTTGGCGGAAATACGACGTTCCGGTAGAGTTCAATTCAAAGCCGCGCGCATGCCGTCCGGCGCGGTGCGCGCAAAGCGCACACCCTACGGCAGCGGCGCCTTCGCCACGAGCCCGGCCAAAAGCGCGTCATGGGCCGCGTCGTCGAGCGGTGCGTCGCGGCGCGACATGGCGCGCGGGGCGCCCGGCCCCTGTGCGGTGTCGATGCGCGCGCTGAAGGCCTGTGGGCCGGCCTGCAGCACCACCAGCGTCAGGTCGGCGTTTTCAGGCTCTGTGATGGCCCGAACGGGCCGTTTCGCGGCGAAACGGACGGCCTCGGCGAAGCGGTCGCAAAGGCCGTTTGGCAGTGCGGTCTTGGCGCTTTGGGCCACGCAGGCCACGGTCAGGGGTGTCTGGCTCATGCCCATGCCTCCTGTCGTCATCGCCAGCGCCAAGGCCAGCGCGGCGCGCCGGTTCACGCCCGGCCCTTGCGCAGGTCGTCAAAGCCGCGCAGTTCGGCCACCAGCGCGCCCATGCGCTCCACGGGGATCATGTTGGGCCCGTCGCTGGGGGCGTTGTCGGGATCCTGGTGCGTCTCGATGAAAAGCGCGCTCACCCCCACCGCGCAGGCCGCGCGCGCCAGCACCGGCGCGAATTCCCGCTGCCCGCCCGATGTCGCGCCCTGCCCGCCCGGCTGCTGCACCGAATGGGTCGCGTCGAAGACCACCGGATAGCCCGTCGCCGCCATCGTGGGCAGGCCGCGGAAGTCGCTGACCAGGGTGTTGTAGCCGAACGAGGTCCCCCGGTCGCAGAGCAGGATCCGCCGGTTGCCGGTGCTGGCGATCTTGGCGGCGACGTTGCCCATGTCCCAGGGGGCCAGGAACTGGCCTTTCTTGACGTTGATCGCCGCGCCGGTTTCGCCGGCGGCCAGCAGGAGGTCGGTCTGGCGGCAGAGGAAGGCGGGGATTTGCAGCACGTCGCAGACCTCTGCGGCGGGGGCGCATTGGTCAGGCAGGTGCACATCGGTCAGCACGGGGCAGCCGAATTCGTCCCTGATGCGGCCCAGGATCTCGAGCCCCCTCTCCATCCCGAGCCCGCGTTCGGTGCCGATGGACGAGCGGTTGGCCTTGTCGTAGCTGGCTTTGAATATAAAACGCGTGCCGGTGGGGGCGCAGGCCTCGGCGATGCGGTCGGCCATCATCCTTGCGTGCTCCAGGCTTTCGAGCTGGCAGGGCCCGGCGATCAGCGCGAAAGGGTTGGCGCCGCCGATGGCGATGTCGCCCAGGCGGACGATTTCAGAGCCAAATCCATCCATTAGAGACCTCTCAGCGCGGATTCGATGCGGGGAATGTCGTGCGGGTTGTTGAGTTCCCAGAAGACCCGGCCACGGCCTTCGACCGTCACGCAGGCCACCGGCACCCCGTGTTCGAGAAAGCGCAGCTGTTCGAGCCCCTCGAGCCGCTCGAGCGTGCCTTCGGGCCATTGGCCATAGGCCATCAGGGCCGCGGGGCGGTAGGCATAGACGCCGACGTGGTGGAAGACCGGGATCGGGTCGGGCAGCTTGCCCGGGTCGATATAGGGGATCACTTCCTTGGAGAAGTAGAGCGCATGGCCGTTCGCTGCGAACACCGCCGTGGTGCCGCCGACCCGGCCGGTCTTGCGGTCTTCGGTGAAATGGCCGTAGGTCTGCGCGTCGCAGCGCAGCACCGGGGTCGCGACCTGGGCGGAGGGATCGGCCTGCATGGCGGCGATCAGATCCTCGATGAACCAGGGCGGGGTCAGCGGCGCGTCGCCTTGCAGGTTGACCACCAGATCGGTGTCGAGCCCGGCGTTTTCCAGCGCCTCGGCGCAGCGTTCGGTGCCGTTGCGCGCGGCGTTCGAGGTCATGATGACCGAGGCGCCGAAGCTGCGTGCGTGCGCGGCGATGCGGTCGTCGTCGGTGGCGACATAGACGCCCGAGACGCCGCGCACCTGGGTCGCGGCCTCCCAGCTGAGGCGGATCAGGCTCTTTCGCTCGCCCGAGGGCAGGGTCAGTTCGGCCAGCGGCTTTCCGGGATAGCGGGTCGAGGCATAGCGGGCGGGAATGACGATGACCGGTTTCATGCCACACCTGCGCGCAGGCAATCGTGGATGTGCAGCACGCCCACCGGGCGGCCCGCGTCGTCGATCACCAAGAGCACGCTGATCTTGCGGTCGTTCATCAGCGCCAGCGCCCGGGCGGCGAGCGTGTCGGGGGTGACGGTGACCGGATGGCGGGTGGCGATCTGCCCGGCGCTGCGGCGCATCAGATCGTCCATGTTGCGGCGCAGATCGCCATCGGTGACGATGCCCAAGAGCGCACCGTCCTCGGCCACCACGGCGGCGATGCCGAAGCCTTTGGAAGACATCACGAGCAGCGTGTCGGACATCGGGCTTTCGGGATCGACCAGCGGCAGGGCGGGGGGCCCGTGCATCAGCTCGGCCACATGGGTCATCTGCGCGCCGAGCTTGCCGCCGGGGTGGAAGTCGCGGAAATGGTTCGCATCGAAACCCCGCGCCTTCATCAGCGCCACCGCCAGCGCATCGCCAAGCGCCAGCATCATCGTGGTCGAGGTGGTGGGGGCCATGCCGTTGGGGCAGGCCTCGGGCATGGCGGGCAGGGTCAAGCGCTGTTGGACGGCGCGCATCAGGGTGCTGTCGGGCCGCGAGGACATGCCGATCATCGGGATGCCGAAGCGGGTGCAATAGGCGATCTCGTCGGCCAGTTCGGGGGTCTCGCCGGAATTGGAGAGCAAGAGCACCACGTCGCCCTCGGCGATCATGCCCAGATCGCCGTGGCTGGCCTCGGCGGCGTGGACGAAATAGCTGGGGGTGCCGGTGCTGGCGAGGGTGGCGCTGACCTTGCGGGCGACATGGCCGGACTTGCCGATGCCCGACACGATGACCCGGCCGCGGCAGGACAGGATCAGATCGACGCTCGCTGCGAAATCGGGCGGCAGACGGTCCGCCAGCGCGGTCAGCGCCTGGGCTTCGAGCGTCAGCACATCGCGCGCGGCGGTCTGGTGCGAAGAGGGCAGGGGGGCGGTGTCGGGCATCGTGTCATCCGGAAGCTTGGGGCCGGGATAGCAGAGGATGCGCGTGGACGGAATGGCAAGATTTTCCGGCGGTGCTCATCCGCCCTGGCGGGCGTCTTCGCGAGGAAAGGCCGCAAGGGCTTGACGAGCGGCGCGGTATAGGTCCGATCCGGACCAAATGTTTCGCGCGCGAAACATTTGGTCCGGATCGGACCTATTTTTCCGCCAGCCAGCGTTTCAGCGCCGCGCGCTTTTCCGGCGTCAGGCCTGGGCCGCTGAGGGTGATGTCGCCGTTCGCTGCGGTGCGCAGCCAGATGCCCGGCGCCACTTCGCGCCCGCGGCGGTCCTCTGCCGCCCCGGGCGCCGGGGCGGGAGGCGCCGGGTCCGGCACGGTGTTGCGCGGGGCGGGTTGCGGAGGCTCCATTGCGGCGGCGATCACCTCGGCCTCGGCCTCGGGCGTGTCGGCGCGGGCCGCGCGTAGCGCCGCCTGCAGCCGCGCGCCCAGGCCCGCGTCCTCCTCCAGCGCGCGGCCCAGGGCCAGCCCACCGCGTTCGCTGAGCGCCTGGGGGAATTGCAGCACCGACGACAGGTGATGCACGATCGGCAGGAACCCCCCGATCTTTGACCGCTTGGGCCGCGAGGCAGCGCGGAACAAATCCAGCAGCGCCTCTTTTTCGCTGCGATAGACCCCTTCCTCGGCGGCCTTGGCGACGATGCGGGCGCGCTCAAAATAGCTCAGCCCCACCCGGATCTCGTTTTCCTCGACCATGGCCTGATAGGCCTCGGCGGCGGTTTCGGGCCGGCGGATCAGCGCCAGCACCTCGTCGCGCCCGAGCTGGATCAGCGCCTGGCAGCGCCGCCAGCCGGAGATCAGCCCATAGCCCCCCCGCGGCAGTTCCACCACCTCGATCGGGGTCTGCTGGCCGCGGTCGCGCAGCGAATTGACCAGCGCCTCCATCTCGTCGTCCTCGACGATGATGCGGTCGCGCACCAGGTGATCGAACTGGATCTCGGCCAGCGCCAGCGGCACGATCATGCGCCCCTCGGCGCGGGCCTTTTGCAGGGTCTCGGCCATCTCGGCGGCGGCATGAGAGGTGGCGGCGTCGCGCGCCACATCGGCGATGGGGGCCGCGCGCAAGAGCGACTTCGTCTCGGGCGCGGGCGCATCGCCCAGGTAGAGCGGGTTGGCGGGGGTCAGACGTTTACGCTTGGCCATGGCGGGCCTCCTTGGCGGCAAGGCTTGTGCGCAGGGGTGAAGATGCGGTGAAGGGGGCGCGCGCCGCCGTCACCGGACCGAACGGCCGCCGCGCGCTGCCCTCCGCCCGTTCGCTGCGAAACATCGCCAATGCCCCCTCCCGCGGGGAGGGTCGGGCGCGGCCCGGGGCGGGCCCGGGCGGAACGGCAATACCCAAGCACCCGTTCATTCCGCCGCCTCCTGCCGGGCCAGCTCGTCGCGCCGCCAGGCCCCGACCAGAAGCTGCTTGAAGGCGGCATAGGTGGCGTCAAAAGTTTCGCGCCCGCGCACATAGGTCTCGCGGTTGAAATCGCGGTAATCGGCCTCGTAGATGCCCTGCACCTGTTCGCCCGCCTGCCCGATGAGCGCGGTGAAATCCTGCCGGTGCGGGCTGAGGGTGGGGCCGAGATAGGCCTGCATCAGCGCGGCCAGCTCGGCCTGCTGCGCGCCGTCATAGCGGGTGACGACCGCGCGCACCGCGTCCCACTGGAAGGCCAGCCCCTCGCGCCCCAGCGCCCGCGCGGCCATGTTCTCGGCCTCCTCGATCGAGCCGAAGGTGGAATGCAGCATGTCGAAGAACCGCCCCGTGCTGTCGAATTCCAGAAACGACGCCCCCAGAGGCACCAGCAGGATATCGGCGGCGGCCAGACCGTTGATCGTCAGATACCCCAGCGCAGGCGGCGTATCGAGGAAGATCACGTCGTATTGATCCAGCACGCCATCGGCCTCCAGCGTGTCGGTCAGCGCATCCCAGAGCTTCCACCCCCGCCCCTGCATCCGCCAGACGGGGATCTGGAACTCGGCCCAGTAGAGGTTCAGCTGCGCGCCGATGAGGTCGATATTGGGCCAGTGGGTTTTCTGGATCAGCTGTTCGCTGCGCACCTCGAGCGCGTCCGACAGCGTGTCGTCCAGCGGTTGCGGCGCCTCGCCCCGGTCGAGCCGGCGCTGGTTCTCGCCCTGCAGGTAGCGCGCGTAATGCCGCGCCATCAGCGGGAACACCGTCTGCCATTCATCCGCCACCTTGCCGCCGAAGATCGAAGTCATGGACCCCTGGGAATCCAGGTCGATCACCAGCACGCGGTAACCGTCGAGCGCGGCCGACATCGCCAGATGCGCCGCCGTCGAGGTCTTGCCCACGCCGCCCTTGAAATTGGCCACCGCCACCATCTTGGCGGGCTGGCCCGCGGGGCGGTACGGGCGATAGTTCTTGGCCTTGGACCCGGCCTCGGAGAAATGCGCGCGCAGCCGCAGCACCTCGTCGAGGGTGAACCACTTGGCCCCGCCCTCGGTCTCGGACCGGCCCTGCGGCAGATCGGGGTTCTGTTTCAGCACCCGGCGGAAATGGCCCACGGCGACGGGGATGAGATAGCGCGTGATCTCCCAGGTGGAGAACATCCGCAGGTGCCGCGCCTCGCCCTCCTCGAGCCCGCGGCTTTCCAGATCCTGACGCCCGGCCGCGCAGGCCCGCGCGATGGCGCCGAAGCCCTCGGTCGTGGCCGGGTCGCCCAGCTGCACCAGCGCGGAATCGGGGTCGATGTTGAAATAAGGCGGGAGCGCCTTCGGGTCGGTTTTCATGTCCTGCTCGGTCCGCTTTTGCTTGGAATGTGTGCGGTTTCGCAAAGGATACCACAAAAGCGCACACATCAAAGCAAAAGCCACACACACCCGAGGCTTTTCTTTCTTTTCTCAGCAAGTTCAGTGGGTTGTTTTCAGGTATCCGGATGGAAATCCTGACCGGGTTCCCGAAAGGATCCTGTTATTTATCGTTATTTGTTATGTTATGGATGTCGAGCCTTTTCCGTAAACCTCTGAAATCAAGCGTGGAATTTCCACGGTGCGGGGCATAGGCGACTCTGATCCCACGATTGGGCGACTCCGAACCCACGCCGGCCCGACTCCGATCCCCCGCTGCGCTGTAGACGCAGGCTGTGGATAACTTTAGGGTGGGTGTCACTGAAACCCCGAAAGCGGATTCGCGAAAAAAGAACCGGGGGCAGCGTGGTGACGACCCAGCATAAGGGCGCGCCGCATGAGGCACGAGGCAGGACATGACCACACGAGCGACCGGCGGGCTCTTGCCCGACCGCCATCCGACAGCGGATTTCTTCATCTGCGACATCTTCGGCGTATCGCCCAAGGACGACCTGGGCAGTATGGAGCATCCGATCTTTTCGCTCTCGACCCGACCCGACCGGCGGGTTCTGTCCTATGAACACAACGGTGCCCGCATCGAGGTGACGCCAAGCGTCAAGGGCCGCGCGACGATCCACGACAAGGACGTGCTGATCTATTGCATCAGCCAGCTGATGGCGGCGCTGAACGCGGGCCGGGCGATCTCGCGCACCCTGCATCTGCGCGCGCATGATCTCTTGGTGGCCACCAACCGCGACACTTCGGGCGATGCCTATGCGCGCCTCAAGGAGGCCTTCGAGCGGCTGGCGGGCACCCGCATCACCACCAATCTCGAGACCGGCGGGATCGAGACCACGCGCGGCTTCGGTCTGATCGAAAGCTGGGAGATTGTGCGCCGGTCGCGCGGCGGGCGGATGATCAGCGTGACCGTGACGCTGTCGGACTGGCTCTTCCGGGCGGTGCTGTCGAAATCGGTGCTGACGCTGAGCCGCGATTACTTCCGGCTGCGCAAACCGCTCGAGCGGCGGATCTACGAGCTGGCGCGCAAGCATTGCGGGCGGCAGGCGGGCTGGATGGTCAGCGTGGGCGTGCTGCATAAGAAGGCCGGATCCACCGCGCCGGTGCGGGTGTTCCGCGCGGCCCTGCGCCGGATGATCGCCGACGGCCACCTGCCCGATTACCACATGCGCGAGGAAGACGGCGACCGCATCGCCTTCGAGCGCCAGGGCCGGGTGGTCGACCCGGGCCCCGAGGCGCCGCGCGTCTCCGAGGCGGCGCTCGAGGCCGCCCGCGCGCTGGCTCCCGGCGCGGATGTGCACGGGCTCGAGGCGCAGTGGCGCGACTGGTGGGCCGAGACCGGCCGCGCGCGGCTGTCGAACGCGGATGCGGCGTTCCTGGGCTGGGTCAAGGCGCAAAAGCGCTGAGCGTGCCGCGTGGGTGAGCCTTCGGTTCTATGCGAGGGTCGTCCATTGTGCGCCATTGGTTCAAGCACAATGGACGACGCCCCTCGCGCTCCCCGGAGTATTTCTGCCAAGAAGAAGATCAAAGAGTCCCTCTTTCCTGTTTCACTGATCTCTAAATATCCCGGGGGGAGTCACCCAACGGGCGACGGGGGGCTGGCCCCCCTTCCGGTCGGCGCGCCACAGGCGCGGCGACATCAGATCAGAAAAGATCGTGCCAGACAGTGCCGTCGTGGCAGCGCAGTTTCGACGTGGCCGCATCGAAATAGAGATCGCCCGCAGCGGCGGAGGCAGGGGCGCTGCCGGGGGTCAGGTGCAGCGCGGTGCCGAGCGTGACCTTGGCGGTGGCCGCGTCCACCCGCAGCGCCTCGGTCCAGGCCGCACCATCGGGCGAGACCTTGATCGACCAGTCGTCGCCCCCCGCCAGCCCTATCTCGGCCCGGCCCGACCAGCCGCTCTGAAAAAGCAGGCTGGCGGTGTCAGTCGCGGCGGCCTTGTTGATCTTGAGCTGATGCCCGGCCTCCGCATGGCTCAGCAGCGTGGCCTCGGCGGCCACCGCCAGCCGGTTCACCGCGTCCAACGCGGCGCCGATCCGCACCCCGTCGAGGTTCTGCAGATCGGTGTCGGCCAGGCGCCAGAGCGCGCCATCGAAGATGCGCACCCGGCCCGAGGGCGTGCTGGCCATCCGGCCCGCCGCCGCCGGCACGAACACCCAGGCGGTGCCGTCCCAGCGCGCCAGCCGGCCGTCCTGGCCGGCCCAGGCCCCTTGCGCGCCGAACCCCAGCGCATCGACGCCGCTCAGGTGCAGCTGCACCAGCGTGTGAGCCGCGTCAGCCCCTCGTTCACGGTGACATGTTTCTGCGCCTGTGTGGGGGCGAGATAGGGCAGGCCGAGGCGGGTGGATGTATCGGGCATGGCGGTCTCCGGAAGGGGAATGACTGGACGGTGGTCCAACTCTTCGGTGACATCCTTTGCCAGGGCGTGAAGGCGGCGGGCGGGGCGTTCATCTCTCGATAAGGCTCGCGCGCGGGCGCGGGCTGTGCCAAGACAGGGGGACGGACCCGAGGACCCCGCCCATCATGCCCCAAGACCCCGCCGATCCCGCGCTCATGGCCCGTCTTCGGGCGCTCTTGCACGACGCCGGGGGCACGCGCCCGCTCGAGGCGCGGCTGGCCGAGCTGCGCGAGGCCGCCGGGCCGGGGCCGCTGGGCGATCTGATCGACGCTTTCGCGCAGGCCCAGGCCGCCGAGGCGCTGGCCGCCCGGGTGGCGCTGGCGCGCGCCCAGCACCGGCTGGCCCGGCTCGAGGCGCCGCCGCCCGAACCGGGTGCGCGGCTGACCGGCGAGCCGCGCGCGGTGGGCCGGATGCTGGCCCGCGCGCTGGACCGGATGCCGGGCTGGCGCGCACGGGGGGTCTTTGACGAGGCGGCCTATCTGGAGGCCAACCCCGATGTCGCCGCCGCCGGTGCCAGGGCGCTGAAGCACTACATCGCCAGCGGCGCCGCGGAGGGCCGCCTGCCGGGCGGGCTGACCGCGGTCGATCCCGATCTCTACACCCCCTGGCAGCTCTTCGGTCCCGGCAGCATCGACGCGTTTCTTGCCGGAACAGAGCCGCTTTACCCTCACGAGCTGCGCCCGGTCCTGCGCGAAGAGGCGCTGGCGGCGGTGCGGGCCGCGCGGCCCCGGATCAGCGTGATCGTCCCCTGCTGGAACCGCGCCCATGTGGTCGCGGGCGCGGTGCATGCGGCGCTGACCCAATCCTATGCCGCCCACGAGGTGATCGCGATCGACGACGGCAGCACCGACGGCAGCGCCGATCTCCTGGCGGCGCGCTTTGCCGGGCCGCTGGAGACCGGCCAGCTGCGCCTGATCCGGCGCGATCACGCCGGCGTCTCGGCAGCGCGCAACGCGGGCCTGGCGGCGGCCACGGGCGAGATCGTCGCCTATCTGGACAGCGACAACCTCTGGGAGGCCGATCACCTGCTCTATCTCGGCGCGGTCTTCGCCACCGACCCCGCGGCGGATTGCGCCTATACGGCGGTGCTGCGCCACAATCTCGATGATGGCTGGAGCGACGTGCTCTTCCGCCCCTTCGACCGCGCCGCGCTGGAGCGCGAGAATTACATCGACCTCAACGGCTTTGCCCACCGCCGCGCGCTGAGCGACCGGCTGGGCGGTTTCGACGAGACGCTCGACCGGCTGGTGGACTGGGATCTGGTGCTGCGCCTGACCGAGCCCGCGCCGCCGCGGGCGGTGCCGGTGATCGGCGCGCATCACGTGATCTCGGCGCCGCTTCTGGGCAATATCACCGCCACCCGCGACGCCGAGGCCAATGCCGCGCGCATCCGCGCCGCGCTGGCCGCCCGCAAGGACGCCCCGGGCGGCGGTTGACAATGCGCCGCCGCCTTCCGATAGACAGGGCCGTTGCCGCCTGCGGCAACTGAGCCAGAACCGGAGTTGCCCGCCCCGATGTCCCCCGTCCTGCCCCGATCGCTCTCCGAACAGGCGCGGCTGATCCGCAAGACCGGGCATGTCCACGGCGCCTGGTACCGCGCGCGCTATGCGGATGTGGACCGGCTGGGCATGGATCCGGCCGAGCATTACCTGAAATACGGCGCCGCCCTGGGCCGCGACCCGGGCAAGGATTTCGACACCGCCTTCTATCTTGCGCAGCATCCGCTGCTGGCCGCGCATGGCGTCAACCCGCTGCTGCATTACGCGCTGCACGGGCGCTTCAAGGGCTACCCCTGCCAGGGCCCGTCCGAGGCCGGCGCGGGGCGGCAGGCAGTCGACCTGCTGCGCTACAAGCTGCTCAGCCTGGGCTTTACCGAGCGCCCGCTGGCCGAACTGGCCGAGGTGGTGCAGGGCGACGCGGCGCCGCAGGTGCGCGCCCAGGCCGCGCGCGAGCTGGCGATGTGGCACATGCGCGAGGGCACCGAGGAGGGCTATCGCCGCGCGCTCGGCTGGCTCGGGACCGCGCGCCCCCATGCCCACGACGTCGAGTTCCGCTGCCGGCTGGCGACGCTCGAGCTGCTCTGCCATCACTTCCTGGGCCAGCGCGAGGCGGGTCTTGCCGCCTGGGACCGCGCCGCCGCGGCGGGCGAGGCGGATGCCGACGTGCTGCTGGCGCGGGTCAATTTCGAAACCGCGCCGGGGGCGCGGGTGGCGCTGATCAACCGGGTGCTGGGGCGGTTCGGCATTCCGCCGGTGACGCTCCTGCCCGGCGGGGACGGGCGCGCGCCCTACGACCGGCTGGCGGCCGAAACCGCGCCCGCGCCGGTCGCCGAGGGCCCGCTGGTCAGCGTTCTGGTGGCGGCCTATGACGCCGCCGACACCCTGCCCACCGCGCTGCGCTCGCTCAGCGAGCAGAGCTGGCGCAACCTGGAAATCCTGGTGCTGGACGATTGCAGCCCCGACGGCGGCGCCACCGCCCGCGTCACCGAGGACCACGCCGCGCGCGATCCCCGCATCCGGCTGATCCGGATGGAGCGGAACGGCGGCGCCTATGTGGCGCGCAACCGCGGGCTGGACGAGGCGCAGGGCGTCTATGTCACCCTGCACGACGCCGACGACTGGTCGCATCCGGTCAAGATCGAGACCCAGGTGCGGCATCTGGAGGACAACCCGGATGTGATCGGCTGCACCTCGGACCAGGCGCGGGCGAGCTCGGATCTGGACTTCACCCGCTGGACCGCGCGCGGGCAGTTCCTCATTGGCAACACCTCGTCGTTCATGTTCCGCCGCGACGCGGTGCGGCGCGATTTCGGCTATTGGGACACGGTGCGCTTTTCCGCCGACAACGAGCTGATCCGCCGCATCCGCCGCAAGCACGGCCAGCCGGCGGTGACCGAGATGCAGACCGGCCCGCTGTCGTTCCAGCGCGATTCTGCCAGTTCGATCATCGCCAACAAGGCGCTGGGGATCAGCGGCTTCATGTTCGGCGTGCGCAAGGAATATCTCGAGGCGCAGCGCCATCACCGCGCGGAGGGCGGGACGCTGAAATACGGCTCTGATCCGGCCCACAGACCCTTTCCGGTGCCCGTGATCATGCGCCCCGAGCGCAAGAAGCTGGCGCGCGACTTCGGCCATTCCCCGGTGATCTTCGCCGGCGATTTCCGGCTGCGGGACGAGGCGCTGGACTCGTGCCTGGCGGATATCGCGGCGCTGCGCGCGGCGGGGCTGCGGGTGGGGCTGATCGAGATGCGGCGCTACGATCTGGGCCATCCCGGGCGCGACCGGCTGGCGATGACCGGCGCGATGCGCCAGGCGCTGACCGACCCGGGCGTGCAGATCCTGGGCTTCGGCGAAGAGGCGGCCTGCGATCTGCTTGTGCTGCGCGACGCACGCGTGGCCGAAGAGCCGCAGCGCTACTTGCCCTCCATCGCGCCCGACCGGTTGGCGGTCATCGCCGACCGCGCGCCAGACGACATTCGCCGGGTGGACGATCATCTGCAGCGCCAATTCGGCCGGCCCGCCACCTGGTATCCCGCTCACGCTCTGGCGCGCGGGGCGCTGGCGGCGGGCTGGCCGCTGGAGCCCGCGCGCCTTTCTGGCGCGGACTGGCCCATGAAAATCGACCCTGTTGCGGCCCAGGACCGCCCGGCCCCGCCCTTTGGCGCGCCGGGGCGCGCGCCTCTGGTCATCGGGCGGCATACGCCGGACGGGCCGGGCCGCTGGCCCGCCGGGGCCCGGGCGCTGCTGGCTGCCTATCCCGCGGACAGATCGCTGCGTATCGAGGTGCTGGGCGCGGCCGAAACCCCGGCCGAGATGCTGGGCGCGCTGCCCGCAAGCTGGACGGTGCATGGCGAGGGCGCGATGAGCGCGGCGGCATTTCTGGCGCGGCTCGACGCTTTCGTGCACATCGATGCCGACGATCGCCCCGATCCCGTCCGCCGTCCGGTGCTGGAGGCGATGGCCGCCGGGGTGCCGGTGATCCTGCCCGAGGCCTACCGCCCGTTGTTCGGCGATGCCGCGCTTTATGTCGCCGCGCCCGAAGAAGTGTCCGGACGGATGGCCTTGCTGGCGCAAGACGCGGCGGCGCGCAATGCGCTGATTACCCGGGCGCGGGCTTTCGTGGCCAGCGATTTCGGCCATTACGGCTATTGCGCCCGGCTGCAGGCGGCCGGGCTCGACATGTTCCGGGGTCCGGACCCTGAGTGATGAGAGGATGGCCCGGATATGGGGGGTAGACCCCGGAACGGCCGGGCGTGTCCCATCGCGGCTGAAACGGCCGGTCAGATGACCTGGATGGCTCCGAGCTCGGGGCTGCGCGAGCGAATATACGACAGGATGATCTCTTTCGACATCCGTTGCTCCACCGGCAGGCCGATCGCGGTTTCATAGAGTTTCCGGCTGTTCAGCCCCACCAGGCAAGGCATGGCGAGGTCGATCGTCTCCATGGTGGGGGTCGCCCACATGGCCATGCGGTGTTCCCAGTAGAACACATCGTTCGGATCGAACCCCTTCAGAGAACGCGGATCGAACCGTGCGGCCTGGTAGAACTCACGGAAGGCCGCGGCTGCATAGGCGGAATAGGCTTTGTCGGTGCCGTGTTTGCGCGAGGCCACGCCGTAAAGATCGATCATCGTTTGCACGTTGAAGCCGTGTTCGGGGCCGCGTTTGCCCTTGCGGTAGAAGCCGCGCACGATTTCGCCGCCATAGCCAATCAGGAAGGCCGGCGGCAGCACCTCTTTCGCGTCGGGCCGGTTGGCGATCTCGGCGCGCACCTTGTCCATCAGAACCCCCCGCGGGGCCGCGCGGAAGATATCGCCCGCATTGTAGGCGGCGCAGATGTCCAGAAGGTCGCCGTCGGTGCGGGTCTGGCTGATGTAGAGATGCGCGCAGCCGGTCTTTTCGGCGATGGTGCTGACGACCTCCGCCTCCTGGCGGGTGTAGTTTAGATCGCGCCATGTCACGCCGGTGAAGGGGGTGCCGGTGTTGTGGAACGCGGTCAGGACCGACCGGGTGTCGACGCCGCCGGTGATCGAGATCACCGGCGTGTAGCGTGCGACAACGAAGGTGCGCAGCGCGTTCAGCGCAGCGTCAAACCGATCGAACAGCTGTTCGCGGGTCGTTTCCTCGCAGGGTTTGTGCGGCCAGAACCGCGCAATACCGCCGAAGCGCGCGCTGTAGACATGGTTGGGAGGCAGCCGCCGAATGTTGCGATAGACGGTACGATGGCCCGGCAGATAGCACACGATCCGGTCCAGATATTGCGGCGCGTTCACAAAGGCGGTGGTGGCCTTGTCGCGCGGCATGCCGAACTGATGCGCCAGCAGCGCCGCGTGCGAGGCAACGGCCACGCGCGTGCCGGTGCAGTAATGCACCGAGCGCGATCCGAAGGGATCGTTGGCGACCAGAAGATCGCCCTCGGTGATGGCCACGATGGCATGACGTCCGCCCAGGTCGGTATTGCCGAGGTTGGCGATCAGGTCGCCCTTGGTCAGCGCGCGCAGCCGGTCCTCGACCGCGTCCCCGTCGTTGTCGAAGACATCGCCGATGACCAGAAAGGTGACATCATCGCTTTGCAGGGTGAACCACGTGGTCCCGGGGGCGATAAGAGCTACGAAATCACCCACATGAACCTTTTCGAACCGCTGGTGAATCAGCGACAGAAACCGTCCGCCACTGCCCGTCACCTCGTCCTTGCGCAGGATCAGGAACCCGCCCTGAAAGAGGCGTCCGGTCTTTTCGTAGAAATCGGTGATCCTGTCCATTTGCATCGGGATCTCCTTTTCCGCGGTTAGGTAGAGTTCTGGCGCTTATTGAAAGATCGCGGTCTAAATGCAAGCCTATCCGGTCAGCGCACAGGTGCGTCGGTTCGGCGATCGGGACGCGGATCGCCAAGATCTCCGCCAGCCGCGCCTGCGCCTCGGCACAGATTGCCGGATCGGGCGTCGACCCGGCGGCCCGGCCTTTCGGCGAAAAGCGGCCCGGCCCCGATGGCGGAGGCGTTGAACAGCTTTCGAGCGATGTCGTGGCGCGCAAGGGTGGTCTCGATCACCGACATTTCCAGCAGTGATCCGTCGAGTTCCGGCAGTTTGTCGAGATGCCGGCCGGCTAGGTCCCGATGGCTTAGGCCGCCCTCCCGGCCCTGGCCGCGGCGCACCACGTTCGCCCCCTCGCAGGCCCGTGCGCCACGGCGATGGGTGAAGGGAGATGGTCATGGGATTGAATGCGGCGAGCGGCGATTTGTCTTCGAGTGCTCGAACACGTGCCCGAGGTAACACCTTTTCTCACGCTGCTTTCCGGGCCTTGCGGATGTCTTGATCTCGTAGCGGCCGTTCACATGTGCCCAATCCATGCATGCCGAGCCGTCGCGTCGGTTATACGCCCCGGGAAAGATGGGCAGAATTGTTCCGCAACGCGTTGACGGCCCCAAGGTGTATCCCCATGCTTTTACATGGATTCCCTAGGTGTTTGATCCCAGGGTTTGATGGTGCGATCCATTCGTTGGAATGGAAGGACGCCTTATGGGACAGATACGCCACGGCTGCGCACGCCATCCGAGCAGCAATACAGCGATCGCAAGCTTCGAACGCGGAACTGAGCCGGGAGCTTGGCATCAACGTCAAAACCGTCGCCAAATGGCGCAAGCGGCAGATGGTGGAGGCTGTTTTCCTCATGGGTCAGGGCTACCGAGAGGGTCACCTCGTAGTACATGGTCTTGAATAGGAGGCCCCGCCGCACCGTGTCATGACTGATCGACACCCACACCGCTTCAGCCGCCGAAAAGACAGAGGGTGGGCGCGGTGGGTTTAGATGCGAAAGCAGATAAAGTCATGGTGGTGATCGGGTCATTTTTGTTGCGGCATGTGCCGATATGTTCCGCGATGGTTCCCCATACTGGACCCCCATAGAGGTTGGGGGTCGCTATGGAGGTTAGCTACGCTTCAATGAATCGGCGGCGGCGTTCGGATTGACCCCGAGTTGTTCGGCATAGGGTGGCTTGGACTTCGTGGGAGAGATGTATTCGACTGACTTGTCGATCCTTGCTTTCGCTTCGTCGAATGTTGGATAGACCGTTCCTCCAAAAACGTAGCCAGCCTCGACAACCCGGATGGTCTTGCCTTTGTACTCGACCGTGGAACCGACGACGTGTTCGAGCTGGGGCGTCTTTTTCGAGACCGGCGGTTCCTGGCGATAGCCGGCGCCATTGAATGCTCGCGCCTCGATCTTCGACTCTGAGCCAGATCGATTCATCCTCGATCCGATCCACCAGATGCCGGGACTAAACACAATAGAAACAAGCTGCAACCCGAGATCACAGCCTGTCAATTGAAAGTGTAATTGGCGCGCAACTAATTCACGTAGGTGAGATTTGTCTTGCGGTAGATTGGCACCCCGAGCGCGTACCGGAGCATGGAAATTGATCGTTTGGTACGGCCTGGTTTGCCGCAGCGTTGGATCCGCTCAGGCACGCAAGTCCCGTTATTCCGAGCCACTGGCCGTCGCCACGAAAGATTTGAGGAGCCCTGCTTCCCGCATCAGCACGAGCGCTTCAAAAAGGACGAGATTATAGGGTTCAGTTCCCCAGATCGGCGGCTTTTTCGGAACCATCAGCGCGAGGTCGGGAAATTGCTTGGCGAGGTTTTCGGCTTCTTCGTAGGCATTCCGGAACGTGCGGCGCCTCCGCACGACGAGGTTGACTAGGGGCAGGTCTTGCCCGATCGCGGCAAAGGTTTTCAGGATCTTGATCTGTTGCCCGTGCTTGCGCCCCGCCGCATCGGGATTTTCGGTGACAAGCACGTCGGGGTGATACTCCCTGATCCAATCGCGCAGTTTGGCCGCGGCCTTGGCAGACGAGCTGGCCCCTTTCTCCGATGTATCCCAGATCACCAGGTCGCCGTCATCGACCACCACGCAACCGAGCCGTCCGGTCCGGGCGGCGACGGCCAGCGCCCGCTGGTTTCTAACTGACATGATAATGGTCATCTTCTTCGAGTAATCGTCGGGCGAGGCGGTCGAGGGATTTCCGGCGCCGTTCGATGGCCGGCCATTCTTTCGGCTCCGCCGGCATGGTCGCCAGGTTTTCCTGGAGGTCTTTGCGGACCTCTTTCAGGATCTCGGCATAGAGGGTTTCGAAGCTGCGTCCGTAGATCAACGACAGGGCGCAGAGCTCGCGGATGGTGGGCATCCGTTGACCCCTTTCGATCTGGCTGATCGCGTGGTGGCTGACGCCGACGAGGTGGCCGCAATCGTGCTGGGTCAGGCCGGCGCGTTTTCGAGCGACCTTCAGGTCGCAAATGAACTCTTCAAACATGGTGGTTTGGCTTAATCGACTAATGGTCCCAGGATACCTTACGCGGCCGTTTCCGCGTACCGCCCGTCAATCGCATTTCCTGAAAACGGGTTTTGCCGTGGTGCCAGGACCCGCGTCCGTGAGAGAGGCGGGGGGCGAAAGGGCAAAGCCCGTTTCGCCTCTCTCGCGGCCCCACGCCCCGTGACCGGCAAAACCCGTTTTCAAATCCTGGTGGGGGTATTTTCGCGAATTTCGCGCCATCATGCCAGACCCGGCCCTTCGCGGCACATCGCGCTCACCCCGACGAAAATGGCCCGCCCGAAACGGGCGAGCCAGTGTTTCAAGAAAGAACTGAAGTCCGGTCTCCGCGCCCGGAGGTCTCTTCGGGATTAACGGCGATCACGCCGCCACGGCGTCGATTGCCTTGTGCAGTTCCGTCGTCGCCTTCGGGTTTTCGACCACGCGGCCCTCAAGCACGTAGGTCACGGCGTTGAAGAGCCGCCATGCGGACCGGCCACCCCAATCGAAAGGCGGGTTCTCGAAATGACCGAGAATCTCGGGGATCTTCGTGACCGTGAAAATCCGCTTCCGATAGAGCTCCAGGATCAGGTGATCGGCCGCTTGGGGGCTGAGTTCTGTCGCCTGGTAGCGGCAGAATTGCGCGTGCTGCGATGCCCGTTGCGCCTGCAGAGGCTCGACCACGCCGGCCACAATGCCCGGAAGATCCCGCTTGGCATGGACCGTGTGCTTGCGGCGGATCACCGTGTCGCCAGAGAAGGCGAGGTTGTCGCAGACGAAAACCCGGCTGCCAAAACTGATCCCGATCGGGAACGTCTTGTCGTGGCTGTTCCGCAAGCCCACCGTGTCAGTGTAGCCGCCATAGGGGCTTTGCAGCGACAGGACCCCGAAGAAGCGCATCCCGTCCGGCGTGACGCCGAAGTCCTCCTCGACGATATCGTGGCCGTAATAGCCAAGGGCGTACCGGACCATGTCGACAACGGCGCTATGCGCGATCGGGACATGGGTCTCGGTCGCCGAAGGTGTCGGCATCTGGTGCAGAGCAGTATAGTCGACCGGCTCCGCTCCGGCATGAAGCATGAGTGCCATGAGGCGTCTCCATTCATTGTTGGGAAGAGTGTCCCGACCGGGACAAAGGGGACGGCACAAAAGGGCTGGACCGCGCAGCCTGAGCGCAG
>NZ_JAWHTD010000016.1:0-77773 GCF_032586235.1 Aestuariicoccus sp. MJ-SS9 | reverse complement strand
AGATCATCCGCGTGGCATGATCTCAGCGGGGAAAGGGGCAATCACGCCTCAAGCCCTAGTTCTGCAACAACGCCCATCCACGGCCTCGGGGAGCGGTGGGATGTCCTCGCCGATGGGCGGCAGCACGTAGCGGGAGATGTTGAGCGTCCAGCCTTCCTTCTTGATCTCGTCGATGGTGGCGACCTTGGCGCGATCCTCGACATCCTCGAAGGCGCGATACCAAGCGACGATTTGGTCGCTGTGCTCCTGATCGAGGAAGTTTTGAGCGCGGCCTTTACGGAACAGGCTCGACGCATCGATGATCAGGACCTTGTCCTTGCGCACGGCCGGCTTCTTGCGCCGAAGCACGACCACGCAACCGGCAAGCTGTGTGCCATAGAACAGGTTTGGGGCCAAGCCGATGACGGCCTCGATCATGTCGTTCTCCAGGAGCGACTGACGGATCGTCCCCTCGGCCGACTTCCGGAACAGGGCCCCCTGCGGCAGAACGACGGCCATGCGGCTGTTGCCGGTCGGCGCCATCGACGAGATCATGTGCTGGACGAAAGCGTAGTCGCCGTAGCTCTCGGGCGGGATGCCATATTGAGCGCGTCCCCACGGGTCGGCCTCCCAGAGCTCGCGCCCCCATTCCTTCAGCGAGAATGGCGGGTTCGCGATGACGCAGTCGAAGGTCGCGATGCCGCAAGTGCTCGAGTCGGTGAAGGCGGGGCTGCGAAGCGTGTCCTCGCGTGCAATCTGGAAATCCTCAATCCCGTGCAGGACCAAGTTCATCCGTGCGATGGCCGAGGTCGTGAGGTTTTTCTCCTGGCCGTAGATCTTGCCATAGAAGGTCCGCGGGTCGCCGCCCTTGCGCACGACATGCTCGATCGCGCCCAGCAACATGCCGCCTGTTCCGCAGGCGGGGTCGTAGATGCTCTCACCTTCCTGAGGGTCCAGTATCTCGACCATCATCCGCACGACGCTGCGCGGAGTATAGAATTCGCCTGCCTTGTTGCGACGGGTCACGTCGGCGAACTTGCCGATCAGGTATTCGTAGGCGTCGCCGAGGACATCCGTACTCACCGCCTTGTTGCCGAGCCCTATGTCGGAAAAGCCCTCAATCAGGTCTTTTAGCAGCTCGTCCGAGAACTTCTCCTTGTTGCCCCAGTCGGCGGTGCCGAAAACGCGAAAGAGCGTGTCTGGGTTGGCCCGCTCGATCTCCTGCATCGCGCGCTGCAGTGCGGTGCCGATATTCGTCGCTGTCTCGCGAATATCATCCCAGTGGCAACCTTCAGGAACGATGAACCGGTGGATTTCGGGGAACAGCGACGGGTCAGCTTCACCGTAGATTTCCTGCGCATCGGCTGTCTCCTCATCCCAAACGTCTGAAATGCGTTTGAAAAATAGAATTGGAAGGATGTAGCCCTTCCAATCTGTCCGGTCCACCGCCGATCCTCTAAGTGTGTTCGCAGCTTCCCATAGCTTCGATTTCATATCTGACACATCCGTATTCATGCCGCCCAAAAGACATTGACTATCAATGTTTTGCAACCTCAAACGAGAGTGGCTGGCGGTTAAGATTGGGGGAAACTGTGCCGGATGACCCGCCGCCTATTAGGCTCTCAACAACCGCATGGAGCATTCCGTTCTGTTCGAAAGATCAGCGCTCTCGTTTGCCCTTAGGCAGTCGGATCGCGTCCGGGTGATCAATCTGGATGCACTTGACCTGATACCCTTCGCCTGAACGGACAAGGGCAACGGGAAAGATGCCCGACATGTACAGGTGGTGAACGGTAAGCTTCCTGTGTTGCCGCTTCAACGTGTAGTCGCGAACGGCGAACCATTCCTCCAATTCGGCAAAGACTTCGGCGTCCGTCTTCGTCGTTTTCTTGCGCTTGCGTCCGGCCTTGCCAACCGGGTCCTCGCGCGGCTCAGATCGCAATTGCATGACACGCTCAACGAGTTCCCAGCGTTCCTCGTGCGCCTCAAGTGCGGCCCTTAGGTCGTCATTGTGCCAGCCTTCGAGCAGAGCATGGCAGTCCTCGTATCGCCGCCAGCGATTGTCTGCGGGATCAGCGTTGTGGGTTTCGACCGGCATGTTGCCTTTGCGGTCGAACAAGAACGCCTCTGCGAACCAAGTGAAGAAGGCACGGACAAATTGCGGGTAGTCCCGGCCCGTTTCGTCGCAGATGTTCGTCGCGGCCATGACGTAATGCATGAGCGGTTCGAACTCGAAACGTAGGCGCAGGTAGTCGAGGAACGCGTCTTCGAAACACGCAGTCGGAACTGGCTGTTTTTTCATAGTGATCACTCTGGGGAATAACGGTGGCACGTCAATAAGGCGGAACAAATACCCGAAAGGAGTTAAAACTATGACCTGCAAACACGAAGATAATCTTCTGACTTTGGCACTCGATATTGGTCTCTGGGACCGGCCTGACCGTTTCGCTGTCGGTGCGAAAGGCGACATCTACCTCTGTGGGAGCTACCTGCCCGAAGATGTCGTTGGACGCCTCTGCAAGTGCAGCCTCGCGGACATGCTTGATGAGGTCGCTGCAACTGCCAAACACATGGCCGATAAGATGCGTGGCCATTGCACTATAGAGGCCGCCTCGTGAGTCCGCGCGTTCGCGAGCGGCTGCGCATCATCAGCCGGGGCCTCGATCGCTACTGCTATGTGCGGCTGAAGTATATGGGGCGGACCTACATCTTCATGGAAGGGCGCTGGTGGACGGCACCTGATCTATAGCCAACTTCAAAAACCTCGTTCTCCGTTGCGAGGCCACTTGCCCGGGGGTTTGTCACTCTCGGGCCTTTTCGTGGCAGAAGCCCGAATGTTGTAGAGTTGTTGTAGAGGCCCCGGAAAACGACAAAAGCCGCCCATCGAGGCGGCCTTTATCATTTTGATCTCATTGAGATTTTTTGGCTCCGGCGGTAGGGATCGAACCTACGACCAATTGATTAACAGTCAACTGCTCTACCGCTGAGCTACGCCGGAACACGGGGTGGCGTATAGCAACAGAGATTCCGGTCGTCCAGAGGGTTTCGCCCATTGGCGGCGCATTTTTTCAGCCTGGCGGGGCGAGGGAAAAGGTCGTGGTTTCGGCCAGGGGGCCTTCGTGGATCACGCGGGATTTGCGGGTCAGATCAATGAGATGGGCCAGGACGTTGCGCGCGGCGGCGCCCAACAGGGCCGGCGGGGTGTCGGTGTAGATCGCGCGGGCGAGGCCGGCGGCGTCGGCGGGGCCGGCGTGCAGGACCTGCAGGATGGCGGCTTCGCGGGCGCGGCGGTGGGTCAGGAGTTCGGATATCCGCGCCGCCGGAGCCTCGACGGGCGCGCCATGGCCCGGCAGCAGGCGGCGCCAGTCGCGGGTGAGCAGCCGCTCGCAGCTCTGCATGAAGGCGGTCAGGTCGCCATCGGGCGGCGACACCAGCGAGCTTGCCCAGCCCATCACCAGATCGCCGGAGAACAGCAGATCGCCCAGCTCTAGCGCGATGTGGTTGCCGAAATGGCCAGGCGTGTGCCAGGCCCGCAGGCGCCAGCCGTCGCCCGTCAGTTCCGCGCCATCGGCGAGCATCTCCGTCGGTGCAAACGCGGCATCGACCCCTTCGCCCCCGCCAGCCAGTCCGCTTGCGGCCAGCGTCTCCATCTCGGGCGAGCGTCCGGCGCGGGCATCGCCGAAGGCATGGACCGGGGCGCCGGTCCGGGCGCGCAGCGGCGCGGCCAGCGGCGAGTGATCGAGATGGGCATGGGTCACGACGATATGGGCGATGTGCTGTCCGGGGCTCAGCGCCGTGAGGATCGCCTCGAGATGGCGGGCATCGTCCGGCCCGGGGTCGATCACGGCGATGTCGCGCGTGCCCACCAGATAGGTGTTGGTGCCACGGAAGGTCATCGGCGAGGGGTTGTCGCAGAGGATCCGGCGCACCCCCGGCGCGACCTCTTCGGCCACCTCGGGGACGGGGCGAAAGTCTGGCTGGGGGTCCTGCATGGGCTGTCCTGTGTCCGGGGCGCGTCACGTGCATAGGGGCGCGGATCGGGCCTGGGTGCAAGCCATCGAATTGCGGTTTCCCCCCGGCGGAACCCGCAGTAGCCTGCGCGCATGTCGTTCGAATGGCTCAAACGCTATATGCCGCGCGGTCTTTACGGCCGGGCCGCGCTGATTCTGGTGCTGCCGGTGGTGACGCTGCAGCTGGTGGTGTCTATCGTCTTTATCCAGCGGCATTTCGAGGGCGTCAGCGAGCAGATGAGCCGCGAAGTCGCGCGCCAGGTGACGCTGGTGCTGGCCGACCTTCCGGACAGGGCCACTGCCGAGGCGCTGGCCATCGACACCGCTGCGGTTGCGCCAGAGGACGTGCCGGCGGAATCCTCCCGGCGCTGGTACGATTTCTCGGGCATCGTCGTGACCCGAACGCTGGAACGGTTCCTGCCCGAGCTGCGCCAGATCGCGCTGCCGACGGACCGCGATCTGATCCTCTATGTTCAGGGGCCGGACAGTCTCTATCGGCTCGATCTGGACCGGCGGCGCGCCTCGGCGGCCAACCCGCACCAATTGCTGGTCAATATGGGCTTCTTCGGCGTGCTGATGACGGTCATCGCCTTTGTCTACCTACGCAACCAGCTGCGTCCCATCACCCGGCTGGCCAATGCCGCCGAGGCCTTCGGGCGCGGGCGGCACGTGCCCTATTCGCCCTCGGGCGCGGTCGAGGTGCGGTCGGCGGGGAACGCATTTCTGGATATGCGGGCGCGGATCGAACGGCAGATCGAACAGCGCACGCTGATGCTGTCGGGGGTCAGCCACGATCTGCGCACGCCGCTGACGCGGCTGCGGCTGGGGCTGTCGATGCTCGACGACGAGGACCGCATCCCGATGGAACGCGACGTCGACGACATGCAAAAGCTGCTCGATGCCTTCCTGGAATTCGCGCGCGGCGACGCGCAGTCGGGCGCGGCGGAACCGGTCGACCCGGTGGCCTTCGTCAGCGAGGTGGTCGAGGACGCGCGCCGCGGCGGGGCCGATGTCACCCTGGTTTCCGCCGAGGGCGCGGGGCAGGTGGCCCTGCGCCCCACGGCAATGCGCCGCGCGGTGGAGAACCTGATCGGCAACGCTGTGCGCTATGGCAGCCGCGCCGAGGTGTCGGTCGCCCTGACCGACAAGTTCCTGCGCATCCGGGTCGAGGATGACGGGCCCGGCATCGCCGCCGACGCACGGGATGACGCGCTGCGGCCTTTCGTGCGGCTGGATCCCGCGCGCAACCAGGACAAGGGCTCGGGCGTGGGGCTGGGCCTGGCGATCACCGCCGACATCGCGCGCATCCACGGCGGCGTGCTGCGGCTGGGCGAGAGCCCGCGTCTGGGCGGGCTGCGGGCCGATATCGTGATCGGGCGGTAGGGGGGCAGAACCCGGGGATCGACCTTATAACCCATTGTTAACCAACAATAACGACTTCGCACTTTCGCCCGAATTGCGCCGCGCTTTAGCGCCGCTCCTTACAAAGACTGACCTCATCCATGCATGTCCCGGCCGTGGTCGGGCAGAGGTTTTTGAAAGGACGGACACATGAGCATCGCCGCAATCCTCACCGCTTTGTCGATATCGCTTTCCCCGCAGACACCGGCCCAGACGGGATCGCTCTGGCAGGCGCAGGCCCGTCCGCCAGCCCCTGGCATGGTCAGCAGCCAGGGCACGGCGCCATCGGCGCTGGAGCGCGACTATTACACCACGCCGCAGAACTGCACATACCGGCGCACCAAGGCGCTCGGCTATCCCGAAATGTGGATCCTCGTGCTGAACCCTCACCATATCGGACGCCCGAATTCGCCGACCAGCTGCAAGGGGATGCTTTGACGCAACGGAAGGGGCAGGGGCTGAGGCCGCTCTGCCCCTTTTCTGTGTGCTATCGTATGCACGCGCGCGAATGGTGTTCGACAAATGCATGTTCTGTGGTAGCTCATTGGTCCCAAGAAGACAGGATTTGAGACCCCAGACGACCATGCCCGCCTATACGATGCGCCAGCAAGTGCTGAGCCAACACGTTGATTCCACCGGAATCGTTCCGCTCCCGAGATATTTCGAAATGGCCAATGCGCTGGTCGAACGATGGTTCGATGACGCGCTCGACTGGTCGTTCGCGCGCATGCATGGCGGCGACGGTCTGGGCCTGCCCATCGCGCAATGTCAGGCCAGCTTCCCATCCGCCAGCCGCCTTGGCGATCAGCTGGTCTGGCGGCTGGAGGTGCTGCGCATCGGCCGCTCCAGCATGGACCTGCGGCTGGCGGCCAGTTGCGGCGGCGACATGCGGGTCGAGATGACCTCGACCGCCGTGCTGGCCGATCTGGGCGTCATCCGCGCGCGGCAATGGCCCGACGACACCCGCGCGCGCGCCACGGATTATCTGGTCGCCAAGGTGGCCTGACGTGACGCTCCGGGCCCGGGTCAGCCCGGGTCGGCGGCGGCGACCATGTCGAGAAACTGGATCAGCTTGTGGCGGTCGAGCGGCTTTTGCAGCAGATCCAGACCCACCCCCTTGCAGAGCTGGCGCAGATGCGGCGACCGGTCCGCCGAGATGACCGCGCAGGGCAGCGGCCCCAGCATCCCCGTGATCACCTCATAAAGCTCGACCCCGGTCATCCCGCGGCCAAGCTGATGGTCCAAAAGCATCGCATCCGGCGCGATCTCGAGATCGGCGAGCAGTTGCAGCGCGGTTTCCGCATCCTCGGCCTCGATCACATTGACGCCCCAGCTTTCCACCAGGATCGAAATGGCGCGGCGCAATTGCGCGTCGTTCTCCACCAGCAGCACGATCATCCCCGCCTGCGCCAGCCCTTTGGGCCGGGCAGAGCGCGCGCGGGGCGGGGTGGCGGGCGTTTCGGCATGGGCGACGGGCACGTTCACCATGAAACAGCTGCCGCGCCCCGGTTCCGACCAAAGCCCCAGCGGATGCCCCAGCCGCGCGCAGGCCCTCTCGACGATGGCCAGCCCCAGCCCAAGCCCGTCGTTGCTGCTGGCGCGGGTGTCGAGCCGTTTGAACTCTTCGAAGATGGTGCCCTGGTCGGCCTCGGCGATGCCCGGCCCGGTATCCCAGACCTCGATCCGGGCCGATCCGCCGTTGCGGCGCACGCCGACCACGACCCGCCCGCGCGTGGTGTAGCGGATCGCGTTGGCCATCAGGTTCTGCACGATGCGGCGCAGATAGGCCGGGTCGGTCTCGACCGTCAGCGTGCTTTCGACGATCCGCAGGCTCAGCCCCTTGGCCGCCGCCAGCATGCCCATCTCGTCGCGCAGCGGGCCAAGGATCTCGGCCAGCGCCACCGGGCGCACGTCGAACCGCAGAGCGTCTGATTCCAGTTTCGAGATGTCCAGCAGCGCGTCGATCAGCTGTTCGGCGCTGGTCAGCGCCGATTCCGCCTTGGCCAGCACCGCCGCATCGCTGTCGTCGACCAGCCGGTCGGACAGCGACGAGATGAAAAGCTTGGCCGCGGACAGAGGCTGCAGCAGATCGTGACTGGCCGCCGCGACAAAGCGCGACTTCGAGGCGTTGGCCCGCTCCGCCGCGCTCAGCGCATCCTCAAGCTCTAGCGTGCGTTCCATCACCCGCTGTTCCAGGATCTCGTTCATCTCGTAAAGCTTGGCGGCGGCCTCACGTTCCGCCGTGACATCGGTGCAGGAAATCACGAACCCCCGGTCCGGCATGCCGCGGCCGAAGATCTGCAGGGTCTGGATGCCGCCGTGGCGGACCTCGAAACTGATGGGGTCGCGGGGGCCCTCGGACCGGGCCCAGTGACCGAAGCCGGCCCGGTCGATCCCGCGGGTGAAGTCGAAATCGTCGCCCAGCTGATCCAGCAGGCTCTGGAACGAGGCGCCGATATGCAGACGCCGCGCGGGGATCGACAGAAGCGTGCCGATCTTAGCGTTCCAGCCCACCAGCCGCGCGTTCTCGTCAAAGATCGCGACGCCCTGGTTGAGATGATCCAGCGTGGCGCGGATCATGCGCGCCTGCTTGTCCTTGAGCCGCGTGCGTTCCTGGCGTTCCAGCCGGATGATGTCGGTCACGTCGGTCTGCAAGACCACGGTGCCGCCGTTGGCGGTGCGGTGTTCGCTGACCTGAAGCCAGCGGTCATGGGCCAGCTGGACGTTGAACATGACCCGCCGGTCCTTGTGCCGGCGAATGCGCTGTTCGGCCCAGGCCTCGGGTGTCACACCCTCGGGCAGGGCGAGGTAGCGCGACCGGCTGATGCGCTCGACATAGCCCTCAAACGCCAGGCCGGGGCGCAGATCGCGGGTGGTGTCGCGGAAATCGCGGCAGAAGCGCGAGTTGCACATCACCAGATCGTCGTCGCCGTCAAACAGCGCGAAACCCTCGGACACGGTTTCGATGGCGTCCGCAAGGTTGCGCCGCGCGGCCTCGGTTTCCTGGTTGGCCAGCGCGAGCTGGGCGTTGGACTCGTGCAGCAGGTCGAGCGTGCGCTCCAGTTCCAGCGTGCGTTCGCGCACCCGGCGCTCCAGCAGGGCGGCGCGTTCGAACTGGGCATAGGCCGCGCCCGATTGCGCGGTGCCGTATTCCACCCGCCGCATCAGCGCCTCGGTGATCTTGATCAGCTTTTCGTTCTGCCGCTCGAGACTGTCGCTCGGATTGATCAGGGACATCAGAGAGCCTCGTCCTCGGGCGGGTAGATCGCGACGCCCGTCAGCGTCTGGTTCACATGCAGCGCGCCGATCTGTTCGCCGTAGGTCGAAAAGCCGACGAGGTTGTTGTCGCGCAGAATCGCCGAGATCTCGCGCGTCTTCTGGCTCTGCCCGGCCTCGATGCGGCGCAGGATGCAATCGCAGCCGAGGATCTGCCGCGGCCGGCCCGATTGCGCCAGCCCGGCCAGCCCCTCGCGCAGATGTTCGGCGATGTCGTTATGTTTGGCCAGAGTCAGCACCATGCCCTCGTT
Source organism: Aestuariicoccus sp. MJ-SS9 (assembly GCF_032586235.1). Taxonomy (NCBI): domain Bacteria; kingdom Pseudomonadati; phylum Pseudomonadota; class Alphaproteobacteria; order Rhodobacterales; family Paracoccaceae; genus Aestuariicoccus; species Aestuariicoccus sp. MJ-SS9. Next base: position 68,856 of record NZ_JAWHTD010000016.1, on the reverse strand, counting down.
GATCGCCGAAAAGAACACCAGATGCCCGTCTTCGTTGACGCGCTGGATGGCGCGGACGTGGTGGGTGTCGCCCAGCCGCACGACGACCGGATGGGCGGCGAAGGTGAACGGGTCGAGCTGGTTTGGATCCTTGCCCAGCAGCCGGGCATATTCCGCCGCCGCCGGTTCGGCGTTGATCTCGTGCACGATGCGCGCGTCCGGATCGGCCGAGGTGACGACCATGCGCGTCTCGGTCGGCACCAGATGATCGAGGCTGAAGACCCGCACCGGGCAGCGGCTGCGCACCATCGCGATCAGCGCCGCGTTCTGGCGCACGCGGCCGTTGTGCGAAAGATAGGTGGCGTGAAAATCGGTGCCGTCGCCGGACGATCCGCCAAAAAGCGGCATCGGCCCCAGCCCCGAGGCCAGAACGGTGGTCAGGTGCTCTTCGCGCAGGCTCAGCCCGTCGACCATCAGAAAGGCGAATTCCGCCGGCATGTCGGGCGCGCGCCGGGAAAGCTCTAGCCTGCTCTGGATCAGCCGGTCGATAAGCTGCTGTTCGTCGAAACTGTCAAGCCCGTCGACCACGTAAGAGCGCACCGCAAAGAGGCTGGACGGAAAGGCGACCGCGATGATCTGCCCGTCCTCATAGCCATCGCGGCCCAGTTCCCCCGCGGTGGTGCAGGCCATCACGTCGGCATCGCCGAACCGCCCGGACGCGGCCTGCGTCAGGGTGGTGAAATCCGCATCCGGCGAGACAAACAAGCACACAAGTTCGAACGGCCCGGGCCCGAGCTGCGACAGGATCGCATCCACGGGTGTCGGGTCCGTCGCGGCGATCTGTGCGATGCACAGCGCGCCTTTCATCTCCTCCCGGGCAGAGCTTGTTTGCGCTCCGTCCAACTGCACTGGTTCCCATCAGTGGCTACAGGGTCACGATAGGGCGATCATCCTTCGGTTGGCAAGACCCGCGAAAACCGCGCCTCTTGCGCGATCAGCACGGCCTGGGTCCGGCTGTGGACGCCAAGCTTGCGCATGATCGCGGTGACATGGGCCTTAACCGTGGTCTCGGCGATCGACAGGTCATAGGCGATCTGCTTGTTCAGCTTGCCCTCGCAGATCAGCGAGAGGATCCGCGCCTGCTGGTTGGTCAGTGACGCCAGCCGCGCCAGCGCATCCTCGGGCGCGGCCTCGGACGCGCCGCCCTGCGGGTCGATATAGCCGTCGGGCACGAAGGGCGCGCCCTGGCTGACCGCCTCATAGGCACGGCGAAAGACCGAACGCTGCGAGTGTTTGGGCACAAAGCCGTTGGCCCCGGCCTTGAGCGCGTGGCTGATCATGCGGTTGTCTGCCATGGAACTGGCGATGATGATCGACACGCGCGGCGCGGCGGTGCGCAACCGCACCAGCCCGTCGAGCCCGTTCACATCCGGCAGGTTCAGATCGAGGATGATCAGCGTCAGGCCAGGGTCCTGCGCCACCACCTCCAAAGCCTGTTCCAGCGTCCCGGCGGTGCGGATGTTCTCGAAATCGGCGATGGATTGCAGGGTCAGGGTCAGCGCATCGCAAAAGAGCGGATGATCGTCGACCACGAGCGCCCGATCCGGCCCTCTTCGCGCAGAAACGTCCTGCTGGTTTTCGGCCCGGGTGGAATACATACGGCTGGCCTTTCTCGCTATCTCGCCCACGATACAGGCCTCGGCGGCGCCGGTCACCTGCCGAAAGGTCGAATAGGGCGGTGGCCCCCGCGCCTCAGCGCTCGGGCAGCAACCCGCGCGGGCTGAACCGCAGCACCAGCAGCAGGATGACCCCCATGCTCAGAAGCCGCATGTGCTGCACGCTGTCCAGCAGATGCGCCTTGAGCGCCGAACCATCCGCCATGCCCACGGTGATCAGCGCCATGACCGCCTGGCCGATGGGTTCGACCTGCACCCAGAGGAACCAGATCAGGAACCCGCCCAGCACCGCGCCCAGATTGTTGCCCGATCCGCCCACGATCACCATCACCCAGATGAGGAAAGTATAGCGCAAAGGCTGGTAGGTGCCCGGTGTCAGCTGCCCGTCCAGGGTGGTCATCATCGCGCCCGCCATCCCGCAGATGGCCGAGCCCAGGATGAACACCTGCAAATGTCGCGCGGTCACGTCCTTGCCCATGGCGCGGGCCGAGACCTCGTTGTCGCGAATGGCGCGCATCATCCGGCCCCAGGGCGATTTCAGCGCCAGCTGCGCCAGCACCAGCAGCACGATCAGCACAGCCGCGAAAAGCAGCGCGTATTCCAGCTTCACGTAGAGCGTCGAGGCCGTGGTGGCATCGAGCCCGAAACCCTGCGCGCGCTCGACAAAGGCCGGGTCGTTCTGCAGGTCGATCTCATAGGGCACGGGGCGGGGCAGGCCGATCACGTTCTTCACGCCGCGCGCCAGCCAGTCCTCGTTCTTGAGGATGGCGATCACGATCTCGGCGATGCCCAGCGTCGCGATGGCCAGATAATCCGACCTGAGCCCCAGCGCGGTCTTGCCGATCACCCACGCAGCCCCCGCCGCCAGAAGCCCACCCACGGGCCAGGCGATCAGCACCGGCAGGCCCAGCCCGCCCAGATAGCCGGTTGCGGCCGGATCAACCGCCTCAATCGCCTCGACCGACGGGTCGAGCACGGCGCGATAGACGAAGAAGCCCACCAGCACGATGGCCGCCACAACCCAGCCGCGCAGCCCCCGGCGCACGCGTCGCCAGGCCAGAATCGCCGCCGCAATGGTCGCCGCCCCGAACGCCAGCGCCGCCAGCAGCCCCACGCCGCCCGCACGCCACGCCTCGCCCACGGGCGGCATCGAGATCAGCACAACCGCCAGACCACCCAGTGCGACAAAGCCCATGACGCCCACGTTGAACAGCCCCGCAAGGCCCCATTGCAGGTTCACCCCCAGCGCCATCACCGCGCTGACCAGCCCCATGTTCAGGATCAGCAGCGCCGAGTTCCAGCTCTGCACCACGCCGGTGCCGAGGATCAGCACCGCGATCACCGCGAAAAGCACCCAGGTTCGCACAGAATGGCTCATACCGCTTTCCCCTTGAAGAGGCCCGTCGGGCGGAACAGCAACACGATCACCAGAATGACGAAGCTGACCGCGAATTTGTAATCCGTGCTCAGAAGCTGCACGAGCCCGTCAGGCTCCAGCGCCTCTGGCATCAGATAGCCCAGCACCTTTTTCCAGGCATAGGTGATCCCGACCTCGGAAAAGGCGATCACGAAGCCGCCCGCGATGGCCCCCAGCGGGCTGCCCAGCCCGCCGACGATTGCCGCGGCGAAGATGGGCAGCAGCAGCTGGAAATAGGTGAAGGGCTTGAACGTCTTGTCGAGCCCGTAAAGCACCCCCGCCACCGTCGCCAGCGCCGCCACGATCAGCCATGTCACCATGACCACCCGTTCGGGGTTGATGCCGGACAAAAGCGCCAGATCCTCGTTGTCGGAATAGGCGCGCATGCTCTTGCCGGTGCGGGTCTTGTTCAGGAACCAAAAGAGCACCGCCACCACGATCACCGCCGTCACGATGGTGATCCCCTGGCTGGTCTTCAGCGCCAGCCCTTCCCGCAGCCCCGTCATGTCTCGGAAATCGCGCGCCGAGATGATGAACCGCGCGCCATCGGCAAAGCGCTGGTCGTCCGGCCCGATGATGAACCGTGTCAGCCCGTTGTAGATGAACATCACCCCCATCGACACGATCACCAGGATCACCGGCTTGGCCTTTTGCGCCCGGTAGAACCGGTACACCACCCGGTCGGTCACCAGCAGCAGCGCCGCCGCCCCCGCGATGCCGAAGGGTATGGCCAGCAGCGCCGTCGGCAACGGGCCCAGGCTGATCCCCCAGGACTGGAACGCCCAGGTGAATAGGATCGCAACCATGGTGCCGAAGGCCATGCTGTCGCCATGGGCAAAGTTGGAAAACCGCAGGATTCCGTAGATCAGCGTGACGCCCAGGGCCCCCAGCGCCAACTGGCTGCCATAAGCCATGGCCGGGATGAGAACGAAGTTGGTCAGCGCCACGATGGCGTTCAGAAAGTCCATCATTCCCCCAATTCGCAGGTGCCGGTCGCCAGGGTCCGGCTGAGGCTGCATTTGACCGACAGGGTTCTCAGGCTCGCCTTGCAGGACGGATCGGCGCGCCGCCAGAAATAGAGATCCTCGTGAAAGATCACCACTTCGATCCCCTCCGGCTGCACGCGCGCATATTCCGGCCCGACGTAGGGGTCGAGGTCGACGGCCCGCCAGACTGTTTCGTCACCGCCGGGGGTCTGGAACCGCCCGTCTTCCATGGTGAATTGGCGCGGCGGGCAGCCCGCCTCGGCGCCGCAATCGTTGGTCTGGGTGCAGCTGCGTTCGGCCCCCATGGCCGCGCCTGCCGCCAGCACCAGCGACAGGATCATTCCCGTTCGGAACATGTTCCCTCCAAATCCGCATCGCGCCCGCTGTCGCTCAGCCGGGCGCTGCCGTCGGGCGCGATCAGCAGCAGCAATTCACGCCCCTCGTGGCTCTCTGCCCAAAAGCCGCGATGCCCGGTCGCCATCAGGATCGGCTCGGCCAGGAACCTGTCGCCGCCCATCTCCACCAGCGTCTCGGCCCGCCGCGGCGGCTCTCCGCCATCGACCGCCGGGGCGAATTGCGCGCGGTCGATCTCGAAGCCGAGCGTCACCTCGCCCAGCTGACAGACGATCCGCTCGGCCATCGCCGGGGCAGGGGCAAGCGACAAGGCCAGAACCAACGCCCTCATCCCCCCAGAAAGCTGCGGCGCACGTCGTCATCGGCCAACAGCTCTTTCCCGGTGCCGGTAAAGGCGTTGCGCCCCTGCACCAGCACATAGCCCTTGTCGGCGATCTCCAGCGCCTGGCGGGCGTTCTGCTCGACCATCAGGATCGAGATGCCCGTCCGCGCCACCTCGATGATCCGGTCGAAAAGCTCGTCCATGACGATGGGGCTGACCCCGGCGGTCGGCTCGTCCAGCATCAGCACCTGCGGCCTGGTCATCAGCGCGCGGCCCACCGCCACCTGCTGGCGCTGCCCGCCCGACAATTCCCCCGCCGCCTGGCGCCGCTTTTCCTTGAGGATCGGAAACAGATCATAGACCTGCGCCATGGTCCCGCTGAAATCGTCGTCGCGGATAAAGGCCCCCATCTCCAAGTTCTCCTCCACCGTCATCGAGGTGAAGATGTTCGAGGTCTGCGGCACAAAGCCCATGCCCTTGGCCACCCGCGCCTGCGGGCTCAGCGCAGTGATGTCGCGCCCGCCCAGCCGCACCGCGCCCTCGCGCAGGTTCAGCATGCCGAAGACCGCCTTCATCGCGGTGGACTTGCCCGCGCCGTTGGGCCCCACGATCACCGCGATCTCGCCCTTTTCCACCGCAATGGTGCAGCCATGCAGGATATCCGCCCCGCGCCCGTAGCCGCCGGTCATGGCGTCGCCGATCAGATACGGCTCGGGCGCGCTCGCATCGGGCCGCGGCGCGTTCTTCGCAGGCGTCAGCGTCCCGACGCCATCGGGATTGGCGATCGACCGATCCTTGTTGCCGCGGTCGTCCTGATAGGGATTGCCGCTCATGCCGCCCCCCTTTTCATCTGGTCATAAATATCCCGGGGGGTGTGGGGGGCTGGCCCCCCACGTTCAATTTCCCAGTCGGTCGTCATTGTCGCGCCATTGGTCCGAGAGACAATGGCGACGGGGGCTGGCCCCCCACCGGTCGGACCGGCCGCAGGCCGGTTCGAAACCGCCATCACGCCGGCTCCTTGTTCTTCAGCCCGGTGCCGAGATAAGCCTCGATCACCTGCTCGTCGGCCTTGATCTCGTCGATGGTGCCCTCGGCCAGCACCTTGCCCTCGGCCATGACGATCACCGGGTCGCAGAGACGTCCGATGAAATCCATGTCGTGCTCGATCATGCAGAAGGTATAGCCGCGCTCGGTGTTCAGCCGCTGAATGGCGTCGCCGATGGTGTTCAACAGCGTGCGGTTCACGCCCGCGCCGACCTCGTCGAGAAAGACGATCTTGGCGTCCACCATCATCGTCCGCCCCAGCTCCAGCAGCTTTTTCTGACCGCCCGAAAGATTGCCCGCCTTCTCGTCCTTGAGATGTGAAATCGTCAGGAAATCAAGCACTTCATCGGCTTTCTTCAACAACTCCGCCTCTTCCTCGCCGATGCGGCGGCGGTGCACCCAGGACGACCAGATCGACTCGCCGGTTTGCCCGCCCGGCACCATCATCAGGTTCTCGCGGCAGGTCATCGACCCGAATTCATGCGCGATCTGGAAGGTGCGCAAGAGCCCCTTGTGAAACAATTCATGCGGCGGCAGGCCGGTGATGTCCTCGCCATCCATGAACACCTGCCCTGAGGTCGGCGGCAGCGCGCCCGCGATCACGTTGAAAAGCGTGGTCTTTCCGGCCCCGTTCGGCCCCACCAGCCCTGTGATCGACCCGGTGGCGATCTCGAGGCTGGCGCCGTCCACCGCGCGAAAGCCGCCGAAATGGCGGTGCAGGTCCTGAACCTTGATCAACGCATCTCCCCCGACACTTGAACTGCGCCCCTTATCTTATTGAAACAGCCCGAGGGTTTCCCCCGGGCTGTTCTTTCGCAAAGCCAAATGGCTTACTTGAAATCTACGGTTTCGTAGGCGCCGCCGGTCACGGTGTAGTAGCGGTAGGTGCCCGCCGCCTCGCCGGGGCCGATCAGCTCGACGTTGGTTGCGCCGACATAATCCACGTCGCCGCCGCCTGCGAGGATCTCCATCGCCTTGCCAAGCTCGCCCGGCAGGATCTTCTCACCCGGCGCGTTGGCCACGGCCAGCAGGTTGGCGGCAACCGCTTCCGACGTCGCCTCGCCGCCCGCCATCATCGCCATGGCGATCAGCGCCGCCGCGTCATAGCTTTCGCGGGTGAAGGACGACTCGCCGTTCACGCCCGCGGCTTCGGTGATCGCCGCGAACGCGTCCGCGCCTGCGCCCTGGCTCCACGGCACCGCGCCGAACGAGCCTTCCATGTCCGCGCCCAGATCCGCAAGCAGTGCGTCGCCATACATGCCGTCGCCCATCATGAACGTGTCGAAGGCGCCGGTGTCGAGCGCGGCCTGGATCATGCCCTTGCCGCCCTGGTCCGAATAGCCCAGCACCACCAGCAGCTCACCGCCAGCCGAGGCCAGCGCGCCGATTTCCGCCGAATAATCGGCCTTGCCGTCCTCATGCGGGGCGTTCAGCGTCACGGTGCCGCCACCCGCTTCGAAATTGGCGATGAAGCTGTCCGACAGGCCTTTGCCATAGTCGTTGTTGGTGTAGGTCACCGCCACTTCGGTGATGCCACGGTCGGCCAGGATGCCGGCCAGCACTTCGCCCTGGCGCGCATCCGACGGCGCGGTGCGGAAGAAGAGGCCATTGTCCTCGGCGGTCGACAGCGCCGGCGAGGTCGCCGAGGGCGACACCATCGGGATGCCGTTGGGCACCGCCACGTTGGACAGGACCGCGCCGGTCACGCCCGAGCAATCCGCGCCCATGATCGCCACGACACCATCGGTGGTGACCAGACGTTCGGCGGCGGCGGTGGCGGCGGCGGCGTCCACGCAGGTCGAATCCGCGCGCACCGGCACCAGCGTCACACCGTCGAGGAACATGCCGCTGTCGTTGATCTCGGACAGCGCCAGCTCGGCGCTGGCGCCCATCATCGGGGTCAGCGATTCAATCGGGCCGGTGAAGCCCAGGATCACGCCCACCTTGGCCTCGGACGCGTGGCCCGCGGCGAAGGCGGCGGAGGTGGCAAGTGCGGTGGCCGCGGTGGCCATCAGCAGATGTTTCATATGTCAATTCCCTTGTTGGAGCTTTTCTTCTGGCGCGGAGCCTAAGCAACGCCCGTGAAAAAGAAAAGCCGAAACAAAGCGTCGGAAACACCGCTTGCCGTAACAAAAGACGCCCCCATATCGACCTCAGGAGGACGATAATGCGACAAATACTTTGCTCGGCCGCACTGGCCCTCATTCCAATGGCCGCACTGGCCGAACCGATTCCCACTTCGGCCGGGCCGATGCAGGCCGAACCGGTGGTGCAGGACCTCGAAGAGCCCTGGGCGGTCGGCTTTCTGCCCGACGGCACGCTGCTGATCACCGAGCGCGAGGGGCGGCTTTTGTCGGTGCGCGACGGCGCGCGGCGCGAAGTTTCGGGTCTGCCCCGGATCCGGGCCGAAGGGCAGGGCGGGCTGCTCGACATTCTGGTGCCTTCCGATTTCGCCGAAACAAGGCAGATATTCCTGACCTATTCCAAGCGGCAGGGCTTTCGCGGGTCCGGCACGGCGGTCTACCGCGCCGAGCTTTCCGCCGACGGCACGCGGCTGGAAAACGGCCGCACCATATTCGAGATCGCGCGCGGCACCGGCGGCGGCTTTCATTTCGGCTCGCGGCTGGTCGAGGGGCCAGAGGGCACGCTTTTCGTGACCGTCGGCGACCGGGGCAACCCCGACGAGGCGCAGGATCTGGCGATGCACAACGGCTCTGTCCTGCGCATCGACCGGAACGGCGACGCCCCCGGTGACAACCCCTTTGCCGAAGATCGCGGCGCGCAGGCCGAGATCTGGTCCTATGGCCATCGCAACCCCCAAGGGGCGGCGATGGATGCGGACGGGCAGCTGTGGGTGGCCGAACACGGCGCGCGCGGCGGCGACGAGGTGAACCGGGTCGAGAAGGGCGTCAACTTTGGCTGGCCGGTGATTTCCTACGGGGTGAATTACAACGGCACGCCCATCGGCGAGGGGCAGGCCAAAGAGGGCATGGCCCAGCCGGTGCATTACTGGGACCCGTCCATCGCGCCGTCTGGAATGGCCTTCTACAACGGCGATCTGATCCCCGAGTGGCAGGGCGACGCCTTTGTCGGATCGCTGAAGTTCGACTACATCGCGCGGCTTTCGGGCGACCCTTTGCGCGAGGTGGAACAGATCGCAAGCGACGCGACAGCACGCGTCCGCGACGTGCGCACCGGCCCCGACGGGGCGCTGTGGTTCCTCAGCGTGGTCAACGGTGCGCTCTACCGGCTGGCCCCAGCCGAGGGGAGCTAAGCCCGCCCGGCGCGGCAGTCGTCAGACCGACAGCCGCATCCCGTGCGTGCCGCGTTCGCGGTAGGGCGTGGTGTCGTAATGCGCGCGGTAGCATTTTGAGAAATGCGAAGGCGAGGCGAAGCCGCAGGCCAGGGCGACGTTGATCACGCTCATGTCGGTCTGCATCAGCAGATTGCGCGCCTTCTGCAGCCGCAGCTCCATGTAGTAACGCTTGGGGCTGCGGTTGAGGTAACGGCGGAAGAGCCGTTCCAGCTGGCGGGTCGACATGCCGACCCTCTGGGCCAGGATCGCGGGCGAAATCGGTTCTTCGATATTGGCCTCCATCATCTGGATGACCTGGCTCAGCTTGGGGTGGCGCACGCCGATGCGAGTGGGCACCGACAGGCGCTGGGTGTCCTGATCGGTGCGGATCGAGGAATAGATCAGCTGATCGGCCACCGCATTGGCCAGTTCCTCGCCGTGATCGTCGGCGATCACCTTGAGCATCAGGTCGATCGACGAGGTGCCCCCGGCGGTGGTCATGCGGTTGCCGTCGATGACGAACACCGATTTGGTCAGATCGACCTCGTCGAATTCCTCGGCAAAGCTGTCCTGGTTTTCCCAGTGGATCGTCGCCTTCTTGCCGTCCAGCAGCCCGGCCCGCGCCAGGGTGTAGCCGGCGGTGCAGAGCCCGCCCACCTTGATCCCGCGCCGCGCCTCGCGGCGCAGCCAGTTGAGCATGCGCTTGGTGGTGGCCTGCTGCACGTCGATGCCGCCGCAGACCATGACCGTGTCGTCGCGGCCCAGCTCGGGCAGATCGCATTCCAGCCGGAAATTGACCCCCGCCGAACAGGTGACGCCATCGCCGCCCTCGCCGGTGATCAGCCAGGAATAGAGCGTCTTGTCGGCCATGCGGTTGGCGATGCGAAGCGATTCGACCGCCGCGGCAAAGCACAGCATGGTGAATTCCGGCAGCAGCACGAATACGAACCGCCGCGGTTTTTTGTCGGAGGTTTCGACCTCGATACGCTGTTGGCGGCTTTGCATCCCTTGCCTTTCCTCACCGAATTCCGCCCTTGGGCGGTCGTTTGCCGATCACATGGGCAGAATGTGCCCAAAGCGTCAAGCAATGTCGCGCATTTCGTATATGGTCAGCGCGGCGCGGCTTTTGTAGAAGGAAGGCTGCGAACGCTAACAGACCTGACCGGAGACCAGACCAATGACCGAGTGGCAGAAATCGAACTGGCGCGCCAAGCCGCGGGTTCAGATGCCCGACTATACGGATGAGGACGCGCTGCACGCCGTCGAGGCGCAGCTTGCCAAATATCCGCCGCTGGTCTTTGCCGGTGAGGCGCGCAAGCTCAAGACCGCGCTGGGGGCCGCGTCGCGTGGCGAGGCGTTCCTGCTGCAAGGCGGGGATTGCGCCGAAAGCTTCGACCAGTTCTCGGCCAACGGGATCCGCGACACCTTCAAGGTGATGCTGCAGATGGCCATGGTGCTGACCTTTGGCGCCAAGGTGCCGGTGGTCAAGGTGGGCCGCATGGCCGGGCAATTCGCCAAGCCGCGCTCGGCCCCGACCGAGGTAAAGGACGGCGTCGAACTGCCCAGCTACCGCGGCGACATCGTCAACGAGCTCGACTTCACGCCTGAGGCGCGCATCCCCGATCCGCGCAAGATGCTGCAGGCCTACACCCAGGCGGCGGCGACGCTGAACCTGCTGCGCGCCTTTTCGACGGGCGGTTATGCCGACGTGCACCAAGTGCACGCCTGGACGCTGGGCTTCACCGACCGCGACGAGGCCGAGAAATACCGCGACATGGCCAACCGCATCAGCGACACGCTTGATTTCATGAAAGCCGCCGGGATCGACAGCGACGGCAACGCCGCACTGCAGACGGTGGATTTCTACACCAGCCACGAAAGCCTGCTGCTGGAATACGAAGAGGCGCTCTGCCGTCTGGATTCGACCTCGGGCAAGTGGCTGGCGGGTTCTGGCCACATGATCTGGATCGGCGACCGCACGCGCCAGCCCGACGGTGCGCATGTGGAATTCGCGCGCGGCGTGCTGAACCCGGTGGGGCTGAAATGCGGGCCGACCACGACGGCCGAGGACCTCAAGGTGCTGATGGCCAAGCTGAACCCGGAAAACGAACCGGGCAAGCTGTCGCTGATCGCGCGCTTCGGCGCGGGCAAGGTGGGCGAACATCTGCCGCGCCTGATCAAGGCCGTGGCCGAGGAAGGCGCGAACGTCACCTGGGTCTGCGACCCGATGCACGGCAACACGATCAAGAGCTCGTCGGGCTACAAGACCCGGCCCTTCGACGCGGTGCTGCGCGAGGTCATGGAATTCTTTGCAGTGCACAATGCCGAGGGCACGATCCCCGGCGGCGTGCATTTCGAGATGACCGGTCAGGACGTGACCGAATGCACCGGCGGCGTGCGCGCGGTGACCGACGAGGATCTGAGCGACCGCTACCACACCGCCTGCGACCCGCGTCTCAACGCCTCGCAATCGCTCGAGCTGGCGTTCCTCGTCGCCGAGGAACTGACCGCGCGGCGCGAGAAGGCGGGCAGCGTCGCCCACGGCTGATGCGCAGCCTCAGAACGCAACAAAGGCCGGAGCATCGCTCCGGCCTTTGTCGTTTTGCGGCGGGGGTCAGGCCGCGTCGGAAAACGTCTTGGGCGACAGCAGCGCCAGCTGCTCTTCGGCCCATTTGTGCGTATCGTATTTCTCGACCGCGGCACGCAGCGCCTGCATGCGGGCGCGCCGCTCTTCGGCAGGCATGTCCAGCGCCTGTTCGATCGCCATATCCATAGAGCGGTTCGAGAACGGGTTGGTCAGCACCGCCGAGCTGAGCTGAATGGCCGCGCCGGCGAATTCCGACAGCACCAGCACGCCGTCGTCGTCGCTGCGCGAGGCCACGAATTCCTTGCACACAAGGTTCATGCCATCGGCCAGCGGCGTGATCCAGGCCACGTCGGCAACCTGGTAATAGGAAACCAGGCGTTCGAACGGGATCGCGCGGGAAATAAGCGACACGGGGTGCGAGCTGAACGTGCCGTGCCGTCCGTTGATCCGGCCCGCGATTTCCTCGAGCTCTTTCTGGATCGGCTCGTAGACGGTCATGTTGCGGTTTGCGCTGACCGACACATGCAGCAGTCGAAGCTTGCCTGCCAGTTCCGGACGCCGGTCCAGAAGCCGTTCGAAGGCCAGCAGCTGATCGGCGCCGCCCTTGGTGTAATCGGTCCGGCCCACCGACAGAACCAGCTGTGCGCCGCCCAGCTCTTCGCGGATTTCCCCGGCCTGCGCGGCGGTGGCGTCGCTGGTGGCGATCTGGTTGATATAGCTTGTGTCCACGCCGACCGGCGTAACGCCCAGCTGCACCACGCGGTCCTCTGTGTGGATGGCCGTGGGCACGGTGCGGTCCGACAGGGCCGATCCTTCGGACACGAATTCCTCGTCGACCGAGGTTCGCGGCACACTCTGCACGTCGCGCAGCGACCGGACGCAGGACACGAAATTGGCGGCATAGCGCGGAATGTGAAAGCCCACCACGTCGCAGGCCAGCAGGCTGTCGATGATCTCGCCGCGCCAGGGCAGCACGTTGAACATGTCGGCGGCGGGGAAGGGGGTGTGGTGGAAGAACGAGATGCGCAGGTCAGGGCGCATCTTGCGCAGATAACCCGGCACCAGCCACAGGTTGTAGTCGTGGATCCAGACCGACGCGCCCTGCGCCGCCTCAGCGGCGGCGGCCTCGGCGAAGGCCCAGTTCACCTCGCGGAAGGTGGGCCAGTCGACGGGATCGTAGTTATACTTTTCCTTGAACCCGTGCAGGATCGGCCAGAACGCCTCTTTCGAGGTGACGTGATAGAAGCTGCTGACCTGTTCGGCGGTCAGCGGCAGCCGCGACACGGTGTACTTGCCGAAACTGTCCTCGATCTCGACCACGCGCTCGAACCCGGGGTTTGACGGGTCTTCGGCCTGTTTCCACGCCACCCAGGCGGCATTGTCGACGCGGCCGAAAAAGCTTTTGAGCGTGGGAACGATGCCGTTCGGGCTCTTGTTTTCGCGCAGCACGATCTGGCCGTTTTCCTCGACCTCTTCATAAGGCTGGCGGTGGTAGACGATCACGAGATCGCTGGACATGGGTCAGGATCCTTTCGCAACAGAATGCATTTCGTTCACCTCGACGGCCTCGAGAATGCCGGCCGCGCCGACACCGCCCGCCTTGTGAACGTGGCTCAAGGGTTCAACGCGCGACAAAAGCGCAGGTTCCGCGCCGCCCACGGCGACGGCGGGCAGGCCGCATTCCAGCATCGACAGATCGTTCAGCGTGTCGCCCGCGGCCAGCACCTTTTCCTCGGCGATGCGCAGGTGCCGCACCAGCCGGCGCAGCGACGGGCCCTTGCTGACCCCGCGCGGCAGCACATCGAAAAAGCGGTTGTCCGACAGCAGCGGGTCGAGCCCCATGCCCCGCACGAGGTGTTCTGCGTGCCCGTCGTAGAGCGACATGTCGACGTCAAAGCTGACGCGGTAGCGGAATTCGGTGTTCTGTGGCGTCAGCCCCGGCACGTCGGCCAGCGCGCGCCGCACCTTGTCACCGGCATCGCCCCAGGCCTGGGCGATCTCGTGTTCGAGCGTTTCGATGGGCAGGATCTCGCCATTGTCGACCCGCGCGATGGTGGTGCCGACGTCGCCGATCACGAATTCCGGCCAGGGCACCCCGCCGTCGCAAAGCTCGGCGATGAATTCGGGGTCGCGGCCGGTCACGAAGATCAGCCCGATGGTGTCGCGGTTCTCTTCGATCCAGTCGTAAAGCCGGCGGCGGTCTTCGTCAGAGCCGCCCAGGAAGGTGCCATCGAGATCGGTGGCCAGTACGAATTGCCGATCGTTGATCGGGGGTCGGATGCTTAGGTCTTTCATAACGTCATATCCTTGCGGAGATCGGGTGTGCCAGGGCGATGTCGAGCGCCCTCGGTTCGGATTCGATGGGCCGCGCCCAGAGGTCCGAAAACGTTCGGGTCAGGTCCGCGCCTTCGTGCAGGATGGCGTGGACCGCTTCGCAGATGGGCATCGGCACGCCGACGCGGCGCGCCAGATCGACGACGGACACCGCGTTGACCTCGCCCTCGACCACGACGGCGCGGCCTTCGAAGCAGGCGTCGCGCGGTGTGCCCTGGCCCAGCTGCACGCCAAGCGACATGTTGCGCGAGGTGGTGGACGAGCAGGTCAGCGTCAGATCGCCAGCGCCCGACAGGCCGGTGACCGTCTCGCGGCGGCCGCCCAGCGCCTCGGCCAGCGCCTTCATCTCGTCCATGCCGCGGGTGATCAGCGCGGCGCGGGTGTTCTCGGCAAATCCCGCCCCGGTCATCATGCCGCAGGCGATGGCGATCACGTTCTTGACCGCGCCGCCGATCTCGACCCCTACGATGTCGTCCGACATATAGGGGCGGAAATTGGCGTCGCTCATGCTGACGGCCAGCCGTGCTGCGGGGCTGTCCTGCGGGGCCAGCCGGTCTGCGTAGGAAAACGGGAAGGCGACTGTGGCGGCGGTCGGGTGCCCCAGCGCGGTCTCGCGCGCGAAGGTCGGGCCCGACAGCGCGCCGACCGGATGGCCCGGCAATTCTTCTTCGATCACCTTTGTCAGCAGATAGCCCGTGCCGCGCTCGATCCCCTTGCAGCAAAGCGCAATCGGCGTGCCCGGCGCGATGTGCGGGCGCATGTCGTCGCACATCTGGCGCAGGGAATGCGACGGGGTGACCATCAGGATGACATCGGCGCCGCTCAGGGCCTCGGCGATGTCCGAGGTCGGCGCGATGCGTTCGGGCAACTCGACATCCGGCAGGTAATCGGCGTTCCTTCCGGTGGCGCGCATGGTCTGAACCAGCGCCTCTCGCCGGCCCCAGAGCCGCACCTGACCTCCAGCGCGCGCGGCGACGCAGGCCAGCGCCGTGCCCCAGCTGCCCATGCCCAGAACCGCAATCGTGCGATAGGGTCGGGATTGCTTTGTATCCGGCGCTTCAGGCACGTCCGGCGCGATCGGCATGTTCATATGTGTTCCGTCCATCATCCTCGGGGGCGAGAGGGAACGCCCCGTTCCAAGACCTCATGTCTGTTCCGTCCGATCTCAAACTATGCAGGGCGGCATTGGGTTCCAGGGAATCGCCCTGGCTTTTCCGTGTTTTCCACACTGGTTCACGAAAAGACGCATTTTCACGCTCTTTCTTGCCGCGACCGCACAAAAATTAGGCACGCTAAGTATTTTTTGCAACCAAACTATGTGGAATTTCCCGTCCGGGATACGCCAAGGTCGTTCCAGATCATGTGCCCTAATCACCGAAACGCGGATATACGGCACAAAATATACCAAAAATCCGCTGTGGAACCAAAGCGCGAGTTGCGTCGTTTGACTCGCAAGACAAGCGTCGTACCTTTTATACTGACGCCGCAGCGCGGCGATTGGTTTGCATAGCGAAGGAGTTTTCCATGCCCGATCCGGACAATACCGGTTTCGCCCAAGTCCGTACCGCCATCTTCCCGGTGGCAGGAATGGGCACCCGCTTTCTGCCCGCCACCAAGGCCACTCCGAAAGAGCTGCTGCCGGTCCTGGATCGCCCGCTGATCCAGTTCGCCATCGACGAGGCGCGCGCGGCGGGGGTCGAGCGCATGATCTTCGTCAGCCATCCCGACAAAGGGGCGATCGAGCGCTATGTCCGCGCCGACGAAGACCTCTGCGCCACGCTTCGTGAGCGCGGCAAACACAAGCTCGCCGCCGAGTTGGACGATCACGCCATCGACCCGTCGCAGGAAGACGTGCGCTTTGTGATGCAGCCCGAACCACTGGGGTTGGGCCACGCGGTGCTCTGCGCCGCCGAAGACGCGCTGCCGGGGCCGGTGGCCGTCATACTGCCAGACGATCTGATCCTGGGCGGGCGCGGCGCGCTGGCCGAGATGATCGAGGCGTACAGTTTTATGAACCGCGCGCACCTCGTGGCGACCATGGAAGTTGCCGATGAGGACGTGTCGAAATACGGCATCCTCTCTGTCACCGGGCGCAACGGGCCGGTTCTGATGGCTGACGGCATGGTCGAAAAACCCGCGCCAGAGGATGCGCCGTCGCGTCAGGCGGTCGTGGGGCGTTACGTGCTGGACGCGTCGATCTTCGACGATCTGCGCGGGCTGCCGCCCGGCGCGGGCGGCGAGATTCAGCTGACCGACGCTATCGCCAAGGGGCTCGAGCGGGTGACGCTGGGCGGCTTCCGCTTTTCAGGTCAGCGGTATGATTGCGGGTCGAAGCCGGGAATGCTGCAGGCGACGCTCGCCTATGCAGCGGGGCAAGAAGAATACCGCGATGTGCTGAACGCGTTCCAACCGACGCTGCTGGCAGCCGAGTAACGGCCGAACAACCTGTGAACACGAAACCGCCGGAGCCCCCCCAGGCCCCGGCGGTTTTTTCGTCGCGCGGTGCTGCGTCAATCGTCGTTCGACACGACGATCCGCAGATGCGGCTTTCCGGGTTCTGCCGGAGCATGGGCGAACGGGGCCGCGTCCTCGGCAAGGCCGGGGGACGCATTCGATCTGTCTTGGAAAGCTTCCGCTGCCTCATCAGGCACCAGATCACCCAAAGCATGTGTGATCTCGACACCGGTGATGTCGAACCGGCGGGGCGTGCGGCCGATGTCGCCATGCGTCGCCAGACAGCCCAAAGCGCGCGTGACATCGTTCATGTCGGATCTCAGAGGAAGCAGCAGCAGCGCGCCGTCGAGCGCGGGCCTGCCGAAACCGGCTTCGCCGCGCAAAGTGATCCGCAAGATCGCGGGATCACCGAAGAGACGCGGGATCGCCTCGGACAGCCGGTTGCGGGCGGCGGGGGTGAAAAGCGCGCTGAGCGGCATGCCCCCGACCTCCATCCCCATCAGATCGTTCAGATGACTGCCGGCCACGCGGATCTTGGCCAGCGACGGCCCCAGCCGTTCGGCCAGAAAGGCGTTCTCCAGCGCATCTTCCATGCCGCGCGGGTCGATGACGCTGCGCAGAGGCACGTCGGATCCCTCGCGCAGACCCAGCCAGTAACTTTCCACCAGGCGCAACGGCGCCATCGCGCGGTCCAGCCCGCGCGCGTTCATGGACACCACTCCATGTTCACCTCTTCGGAACATGTCTTCACTCCCAAACCCTGCAGATCGCTTCTGTTAACTGCGATCCCCATTATCACTTGCCCCACACTCGTTAACCTACCGCAACTCGGTCCCATTTTCGCCTCAATTGTAACTAAATGGTTAATAACTGCCGGATTCGTTAATCATCCTAAAATCCGCGGCGCGCTTGCCACCGGGTCATTCATTTTGTACCCCCCGATGCGACAGGGACCCCAATCGGCAAATCGAAAGGACAGCGCATGCGGCAGTCTATGACCGGCTATGCTTCGGGGCAGGGCGAATTTGGCCTGCACCGGTGGAGCTGGGACATGCGCGGCGTCAACGGCAAGGGGCTAGAGCTGCGCTTTCGCGTACCCGACTGGATCGGCGGGCTGGAGCCCCGGCTGAAGTCCGTGGCGCAAAAGGCGCTGGCGCGCGGCAACGTGCAACTGACGCTGCGGGTGCAGGGCAATGACGAAGAGGGCGCGCTATCGCTCAACGAGGCGCAGCTGGCGCAGGTGCTCAGCGCCATGGCGCGGATCGAGACCGACGCGATGAACGCGGGCCTGTCGCTTGCACCGTCGACGGCGGCGCAGATCGCGGGGCTGCGCGGGGTGATGGATGCGGGCGCGGCCGAAACCGACACCGAGGCGCTTACGGAGGCGCTGCTGGCCGACTTTCAGACCCTGCTGACGGCCTTCGTGGCCATGCGCAAAAGCGAAGGTGCTGCGCTGCAGGCGCTTCTGACCGGACAGGTCGACCAAATCGAACAGCTGGTCGCCGAGGCGGCGGAGGCCGTCGAGCAGCGGCGCGACGAACAGGCCGAAAAGCTGGCCGCCGCCATGGCCCGCGTAATGGACAACGCCGCCGATGCCGACCCCCAGCGCATCGCGCAGGAACTGGCGCTGATCGCGGTCAAGGCCGACGTCACCGAAGAGCTGGACCGCCTGCGCGCCCATATTGCCGCCGCCCGCGATCTGCTGGATCAGAAAGGCCCGGTGGGCCGCAAGCTCGATTTCCTGATGCAGGAATTCAACCGCGAGGCCAACACGCTCTGTTCCAAGGCGGGATCGGCGGTGCTGACGCAGATCGGGCTGACGCTCAAGACCGTGATCGACCAGATGCGCGAGCAGGTCCAGAATGTGGAGTGAACGATGACAGCCCGGCGCGGCCTTCTGATCATCCTGTCCTCGCCCTCGGGCGCGGGCAAATCGACCCTGTCGAAGCGGCTGCTGGAGTGGGACCCTACGCTGAAATTTTCGGTCTCGGCCACCACCCGCGCGCCGCGCCCCGGCGAGGTGGACGGGCAGGATTATCATTTCATGCCCGAGGACCGCTTCAAACAGGAGGTGGCCAGGGACGGGATGCTGGAACACGCCCATGTCTTCGGCCATTTCTACGGCTCGCCCCGCGGCCCGGTCGAAGAGGCCATCGGCGCGGGCTGCGACGTGGTCTTCGACATCGACTGGCAGGGCGCGCAGCAGATCGTCAACTCGGCGCTGGGGCCGCACACGCTGTCGGTCTTCATCCTGCCGCCCTCGATCATCGAGCTGCGCCGCCGGCTCGTCAGCCGGGGCCAGGACGCGCCCGAGGTGATCGCCAAGCGGATGCAGAAAAGCTGGGACGAGATCAGCCACTGGGGCAGCTACGATTACGTGCTGGTCAATGACGATCTGGAACGCACCTTCGACGATCTGCGCACCATCGTCACCGCCACGCGCCTGCGCAGATCGCAGCAGCCCGCGCTGGTCGACCATGTGCGCAAACTGCAGAACGAATTCGAGGATCTGACATGACGCTTTATGCCCTGGACGACGTGGCCCCCAAGATCGCCGAGGACGCCTGGATCGCGCCCGACGCGAACATGATCGGCAATGTGGTGGTCGAGGCCAAAGGCTCGGTCTGGTTCGGCTGCACCCTGCGGGGCGATAACGAAGAGATCCGCGTGGGCGCGGGCAGCAATGTGCAGGAAAACGTGGTCTGCCACACCGACGCGGGCTTTCCGCTGGTGATCGGGCGGGGCTGCACCATTGGCCATAAGGTCATGCTGCACGGCTGCACCATCGGCGACAATTCACTGATCGGCATGGGCGCGACGGTGCTGAACGGCGCCAGGATCGGGAACAACTGCCTGATCGGCGCAGGCGCGCTGATCACCGAAGGGAAAGAGATCCCCGACGGCGCTCTGGTGATGGGGGTACCGGGCAAGGTTGTCCGCATGCTCGACGCCAAGGCGATCCGGGGGCTGGAGCTGTCGGCGCTGCATTACCAGGAAAACGCCGCGCGCTTCGCCAAGGGTCTGCGGGCGCTATAGCACGCGAGAGCAGGGAACAAGGACATGATGAAGAAAACCATCCAGCGCCCCGGCGGCCTGCCGCCCAGCGCCTCGACCCCGGTGGTGACACCGCTGATGCCCTCGGTGGTCTATGCCTCCGACACGCCGGATGCGCTGGATGCGCAATACGAGGGCCGCGCGCAGGGCTACACCTATGCTCGCGAGGGTCACCCCAATGCCGACGTGCTGGCCCAAAGGATCGACGCGCTGGAAGGCTGCGAGGGCGGGATCGTCACCGCCTCGGGCATGGCGGCGGTCACGGCGGCGCTGCTGGGTGTGTGCAAGGCGGGCGATCATGTGCTGGGCGGCAACCAGCTTTATGGCCGGTCGCTGCGCATGATGACCGAGGATCTGCCGCGCCTGGGGATCGCCACCAGCCTCGCCGATCCGACCGACGCCGAGGCCTTTGCCGCGGCCCTGCGGCCCGAGACGCGGATGGTGCTGATCGAGGTCGTTTCGAACCCGACGCTGCGGATCGCCGATCTGGACGGGATCGCGGCGCTCTGCAAGGCGCGCGGCGTTCTGCTGGCGGTGGACAACACCTTTACCACCCCCGCCGCGATCAAGCCGTTCGAGCGGGGGGCGGATATCGTCATCCATTCGGTGACCAAGCTTATGGCCGGGCATTCCGACGTGACGCTGGGCTGGGTCGCTGCAAGCGATGCGCAGATCGCCCAGCAGATGCGGGTCTTTGCGGTGACCACGGGCCTCACCCCCAGCCCCTTCGATTGCTGGTTGGGCGAGCGTGGGATGATGACCTTCGATCTGCGCTTCGAAAAGGCCGAGACCAACGCCAAGGCGCTGGCCAGCTGGCTGGCGGATCAGCCCGGCGTGGCCCGTGTGCTCTATCCCACGCGGCCCGACCATCCCGATGCGGCGCGGGCGCAATCGGTGCTGCGCGGGCATGGCTGCAACATGGTCAGCTTCGAGCTGAAAGGCGGGCGCGCTGCCGCCAATGCCTTTGCCGGGGCGGCGACGGGCGTGGCTTTTGCGCCGACGCTGGGCGACGTGGGCACGACCCTGTCGCATCCCGCCAGTTCCTCGCACCGCGCATTGACGCCCGAGGGGCGCGCGGCCATCGGCGTGTCCGAGGGGTTCTTCCGCGTCTCGGTCGGGCTGGAGCCGCCCGAGGCGTTGCAGGCCACCTTCCGCGACGGGCTGAACGCGGCCAATGCCGTGCCCGGCGGATGAGCCTGATCGACAGTTTCGTCGCCGCCATCCCCATGCCGGCGGTGCTGATCCGGGCGGATGAACGGATCGCCGCCGCCAATACCGATGCCGAACGCCTCTTGGGGCGTGGCATCGTGCAGCGGCATTTCATTACCGCCCTGCGCCAGCCCACGCTTCTGGACAGTATCGAGGCCACGCTCCGCGACGGGAAACCGCGCCTGACCAGCTTTCTGACCAACGACGGCCGTCAGGACACCACCTTTCGCGTCTCCTGCCGCAGGGTCGAACTGGACAGCGGGCCGGGCGTTCTGGTCACCTTCGAGGACATCACCCACCTGGAACAGGCCGGGCAGATGCGGCGCGACTTCGTGGCCAACGTGAGCCACGAGCTGCGGACGCCATTGACCGCGCTCATGGGTTTCATCGAAACCCTGCGCGGCCCGGCCCGCGACGACGCGGCGGCCCGCGACCGGTTTCTGGGGATCATGCAGAACGAGGCGGGGCGGATGAACCGGCTTGTGGGCGATCTGTTGTCGCTCAGCCGTGTCGAGGCCGACGAGCGGTTGCGCCCGACCGGTCGCGTGGACCTGCCCGCGCTGGCGGCCGAAGAGATCGGCCGCCTGACGCCGCTGGCGCAGGACGCCGGGGTGACATTGCTGATCGAGGGCGCGACGGAGGGTTTCCCGGCGATCCCCGGCGACAGCGACCAACTGCGGCAGGTGATCACCAACCTTCTCGAAAACGCGATCAAGTATTCGGGGCAGGGGGCGCGGGTGACCGTCACGCTCGGGGGCCCCGAGTACCGGCCCCGGCTGCGCCAGAACGGCGTGTCGCTGTCGGTGCGCGACACCGGTCCGGGGATCGCGCAGCACCACATCCCGCGCCTGACCGAACGGTTCTACCGCGTCGATTCCCACCGCTCGCGCGAGATGGGGGGCACGGGGCTGGGGCTGGCCATCGTCAAGCATATCGTCAACCGCCACCGCGGGCGGCTGCGGATCGAGAGCGCGCCGGGCCGGGGCACCACCTTCACTGTCCTGCTGCCCGCCGAGATCGCCTGACGCGGCGGGGGAATCGCGACTCGGTCCGAGTGGTTCCCGGGATTCGGCGTCATTTCCAGCGCTCTCGGTATGCCGCGCGGCGGACGCGGGAAAAAATCCGCCTGAATGGCACAGAGATTTTCCCTCATAATTTCGGTGACTTAACCGACATCAAAGCAAGTCCTCGCAGGGCCACGGGCGCTGTCATGAAACCGTTACACAAGTGTCACAAAACCATAGCCGACAGCCCTTAGCACGGCGTCGAGATCATCGTGGGGATGATCAGGAACAGACCTATCAGGAGCATTCCATGACCTCTGTAAAACTCGCCACTTCCGCTCTGGCGATCGCTGCCGTTTCCGCAACCGCCGCCGCCGCCCGTGACAACGTTCAGGTCGCCGGTTCGTCGACCGTGCTGCCCTATGCCTCGATCGTCGCCGAAGCCTTTGGCGAAAACTTCGACTTCCCGACGCCGGTCGTTGAATCGGGCGGCTCCTCAGCCGGGCTCAAGCGGTTCTGCGAAGGCGTGGGCGAGAACACCATCGACATCGCCAACGCCTCGCGCGCCATCCGCGAGAAAGAGGTCAAGGCCTGCGCCGACAACGGCGTGACCGACATCATCGAGGTTCGCATCGGCTATGACGGCATCGTCTTCGCCAGCCAGATCGACGGCCCGGCCTTCACCGCGTTCGAGCCTGCCGACTGGTACAACGCCCTGGCGCCCAAGGTCGTCGTCGACGGCGCGCTGGTCGACAACCCCTACAACACCTGGGCCGAATTCAACGCCGATCTGCCGGACGTCGAAATCGCCGCCTTCATCCCGGGCACCAAGCACGGCACCCGCGAAGTGTTCGAGGAAAAGGTCCTGGCCACGGGCTGTGAAGTCACCGGCGCGCATGACGCCATGATCACCGCTGGCATGTCCGAGGACGACGCCGAGGACGCCTGCATCGCGGTCCGCACCGACGGCAAGTCGGTCGACATCGACGGCGACTACACCGAAACCCTGGCGCGCATCGACAGCAACCAGAACGGTGTCGGCGTCTTTGGCCTGGCGTTCTACGAGAACAACACCGACAAGCTGAAGGTCGCCACCATGAGCGGCATCGCGCCCTCGACCGAGACCATCTCGACCGGTGAATACCCGGTGTCGCGTCCGCTGTTCTTCTACATCAAGAAGGCGCATATCGGCGTGATCCCCGGCCTCAAGGAATTTGCCGAGTTCTTCGTCGCCGACGAGATCGCCGGCCCCGACGGCCCG
Organism: Aestuariicoccus sp. MJ-SS9; assembly: GCF_032586235.1. Classification (NCBI taxonomy): domain Bacteria; kingdom Pseudomonadati; phylum Pseudomonadota; class Alphaproteobacteria; order Rhodobacterales; family Paracoccaceae; genus Aestuariicoccus; species Aestuariicoccus sp. MJ-SS9. The sequence continues at coordinate 45,880 of NZ_JAWHTD010000016.1, read as the reverse complement.
CTGGCGGAATACGGCCTTGTGTCCGATCCCGAACTGGGCGACACGCAGGCCATGGTCGCGGACGAGCAGGTGATGGGCTCGAACATGTAAGACGGATCACCGTCGGTACCGGGGCGGCATATTGCGCCGCCCCGTTTCCTTTTAGGTCATTTAGACAAGCTTGGGGGCTTCGATGCCGGTGTTCTGGCTGATCCTGATCGTGCTTGCGGTCGCCGCGGCGGGCTTCGTTTTCGGACGGGGGCGTGCGCTTGGCAAGGCGGGCGGCAATCGCCGCCGCCTGCATTCGCTGCCCGCCTACTACGGCTGGAACGTGGCGCTGAAGGTGCTGGTGCCGGCGTTCGGCGTGCTGGCGGGCTGGCTGCTGGTGCAGCCGCTGGCGGTGAACCAGCTGGTGACCGCCGATCTGCCCGCCACGGCGGTGTCCGAGGACACCACCATCGGGCTGGTGATGTCCGACGTGCGCCGGGTGGCCGACGGGCTGGATGCGGTCGTGGCGCAGGGCATCATGACGTCCGAAGAGGCCGCGACCCTGCGTGTGGAATTCACCGATGTGCGCGCCCGCCTGGCAGAGGCCGGGGTCGCTCTCGGCAGCGATGTGACGGCCCAAATCTTGCGCGCCGCGCAGGAGTACCGCAGCCTGAACCGCATCGGCGGTTTCGCGATGACGGCGGTGGTACTGCTGGCCGCCTTGGGCGGTCTGGCCCTGGGCCTGTCGAATTCCACGCCCGAGTACCGCGCCCGCAACGTCGTCGAGGAGGGCATCCGCGCGCTGCTGATCGCCGCGGCGATGCTGGCCATCGCCACGACGCTGGGCATCGTGCTGTCGCTTATCTTCAACACGATCGAGTTCTTCCGCATCTACCCGGCCTCGGACTTCTTCGGTTCACTCACCTGGTCGCCATCCTTCGGCGGCGGGTCCGAGCTTGGGATCTGGCCGCTCTTGTGGGGCACGCTTTACATCTCGGTGATCGCCCTTCTGGTGGCGGTCCCGGTGGGGCTCTTCTCGGCGGTGTATCTGTCGGAATACGCCGGAGCCCGGACCCGCGCGATCGTCAAGCCGCTGCTCGAGGTGCTGGCCGGCATCCCGACCATCGTCTACGGCCTTTTCGCGCTGCTGACGGTGGGGCCGCTGCTGATGCGGGTTTTCGGCGATGACGGGCTGGGCTGGATGCAGGCGGGGACGGCAGTGATGACCGCCGGGCTGGTCATGGGTGTCATGCTGATCCCCTTCGTCAGCTCGCTTTCGGACGACATCATCAACGCGGTGCCGCAGGCCATGCGCGATGGCTCCTACGGGCTGGGCGCGACGAAGTCCGAGACGATCCGCCAGGTGGTGCTGCCCGCCGCCCTGCCGGGCATTGTCGGGGCGATCCTGCTTGCCGCCAGCCGCGCCATCGGTGAGACGATGATCGTGGTGCTGGGGGCAGGGGCCGCCGCACGGCTGTCGCTCAACCCGTTCGACGCCATGACCACCGTCACCGCCAAGATCGTCAGCCAGCTGACCGGCGACGCCGATTTCGCCTCGCCCGAGGCGCTGGTGGCCTTCGCGCTTGGCATGACCCTTTTTGTCATCACGCTGGGGCTCAATGTCTTCGCCCTATGGATCGTCCGCCGCTACCGGGAGCAATACGAATGACCGACGCAAGCATCCCTTCGGACACCCCGCGCGGCAAATCCCTGACCGCCGTCGATGCCCGCACGGCGAAACGCAACGCCGCCGAGAGACGCTTTCAATGGTACGGCAGGACCGCCATCGGCGTCGGCCTGCTGGCGCTGGTGATCCTGCTCGGGTCGATCCTCTCGAATGGCATGGGCGCGTTCCAGCAGACCTTCATCACCGCGGATGTCTATCTGGACCCGGCCAAGCTCGACAAGAACGGCCAGCGCGACATCGAGGACATCAAGAAGGTGTCGACCTTCGGCTATGCGCCGCTGGTCGAGAATGCCGTCTTCAGATCCGTCGAAAGCCTGGGGATCGAGACGCCGCTGACCAGGGCCAAGGACATGAAGGCGCTGGTGTCGGCCTCTGCCCCGGCGCAGGTGCGGGATTTCGTGATCGCCAATCCTGACCGCATCGGCGACACGGTCGCCTTCCGCATCCTCGCCTCCAGCCGCGTCGACGGCTATCTGAAAGGCCGCGTGGTGCGCGAGGACGTCGCCCGCGACAAGAACATCGACGCCGAACACCTTGATCTGGTGGACGAATTGCGCGCCGCGGGTTTGGTCGAAAAGCGCTTCAACGTGGATTTCATCCTCGGCGCCGACGCCTCGGAATCGCGGCCCGAACAGGCCGGGCTGGGGGTGTCGATGCTGGGCTCGTTCTTCATGATGCTGGTGGTGCTTGTGCTGTCGCTGCCCATCGGCGTGGCGGCCTCGATCTACCTCGAGGAATTCGCGCCCAAGAACCGCCTGACGGACCTGATCGAGGTGAATATCTCGAACCTCGCTGCGGTGCCGTCGATCGTCTTCGGTATCCTTGGCCTTGCCGTCTTCATCCAGTTCGCGCATCTGCCGCAATCGGCCCCGCTGGTGGGCGGGCTGGTGCTGACGCTGATGACGCTGCCGACGATCATCATCTCGACCCGCGCGTCGCTCAAGGCGGTGCCGCCGTCGATCCGCGATGCGGCTCTGGGCGTGGGCGCGTCGAAGATGCAGGCGGTGTTCCACCACGTCCTGCCGCTGGCCATGCCCGGCATCCTGACCGGCACGATCATCGGCCTGGCGCAGGCCCTGGGCGAAACCGCGCCGCTGCTGCTGATCGGCATGGTCGGCTATATCGCCACCAACTATCCCGAAGGGCTCGCCAGTGGCTTTCTCGACCCCAATTCGGCCATGCCCGCGCAGATCTACGAATGGGCCAAGCGGGCCGATCCTGCCTATTACGAACGCGCCTGGGGCGGGATCATCATCCTGCTGGTGTTCCTGCTGACGATGAACCTGATTGCCATCCTGCTGCGCCGCCGGTTTGAACGCCGCTGGTGAGAGAGGTAGAACCATGTACGATCTGCAAAGACCGAAAGAGGACCAGATTGTGACGAACGTGAAAATTGCCGCGCGCGGCGTCCAGGTCTGGTACGGCGACACCCACGCCATCAAGGACGTGAACGTCGATATCCAGGACAAGACCGTGACGGCCTTCATCGGCCCGTCGGGCTGCGGCAAGTCGACCTTTCTGCGCTGCCTCAACCGGATGAACGACACCATCGACATCTGCCGGGTCGAGGGCGACATCCGGCTCGATGACGAGGATATCTACGACAAGCGCGTCGATCCGGTGCAGCTGCGCGCCAAGGTGGGCATGGTCTTTCAAAAGCCCAACCCGTTCCCCAAGTCGATCTATGACAACGTGGCTTACGGGCCGCGCATCCACGGCATGGCCGCGAACCGCGCCGAGCTGGACGAGATCGTCGAGCGCGCCCTGCGCCGCGGCGCCATCTGGGACGAGGTCAAGGACCGGCTGCAAGCGCCGGGCACGGGGCTTTCGGGCGGTCAGCAGCAGCGGCTTTGCATCGCGCGCGCCGTTGCCACCGAACCCGAGGTTCTTCTGATGGACGAGCCGTGCTCGGCGCTCGACCCCATCGCCACCGCGCAGGTCGAGGAACTGATCGACGAGCTGCGGCAGGATTATTCGGTGGTGATCGTCACCCACTCGATGCAGCAGGCCGCCCGCGTCAGCCAGAAAACCGCGTTCTTCCATCTCGGCCATCTGGTCGAATACGGAGAGACCGGGCAGATTTTCACCAACCCCGAGGATTCACGCACCGAATCCTACATCACCGGCCGGATCGGATAATCCCATGCACGAGATGAAGCAGCATATCGCAAGCGCCTTCGACCGCGATCTCGAGGGCATTCAGGCGCGGATCATGAAGATGGGCGGGCTGGTGGAAACCGCCATCCGCGACAGCGCCAAGTCGCTTGAAACCCGGGATGAACAACTGGCCGAGCTGGTGCGCGCCAACGACAAGCTGATCGACGCGCTCGAAGAGCAGCTCAACGAAGAGGCCGCGCGCGTCATCGCGCTGCGCGCCCCCACGGCGGGCGATCTGCGGGTCGTGCTGTCGGTGATGCGCATGTCGGCCAATCTGGAACGGATCGGCGATCTGGCCAAGAACATGGCCAAGCGCACCGGCGTTCTGGTGCATCTTCAGCCCATCGGCGGCACGTCGACCGCGCTGCGCCGGATGGCGCGCGAGGTCGAGCTGATGCTGAAGGACGCGCTTGACAGCTACATCCAGCGCGACGAGGCGCTGGCCGCCGACGTCATCGCCCGCGACAGCGACGTCGACCAGATGTACAACACCGTCTTCCGCGAATTCCTGACCTTCATGCTGGAGGATCCGCGCAACATCACCGCCTGCATGCACCTGCATTTCATCGCCAAGAATATCGAACGCATGGGCGACCACGTGACCTCGATCGCCGAACAGGTCGTGTTCCTGACAACGGGCCACAAGCCCGACGAGGCGCGCATCAAGGCCGATGTGACGTCGACGGACCCCGAGCTGAGCCTCGAATCCGACGCCGCCCAGGGCAAGGAGTGATCGCGTGTCTGCCGATCAGCCGACCGTCCTGGTGGTCGAGGACGAACCGTCGCAACGCGAGGTTCTAAGCTACAATCTCGAGGCCGAGGGCTTTCGCGTCGCGCGCGCCGTGAACGGCGAAGAGGCGCTGGTGATGGTCGAGGAGGAACAGCCCGATATCATCGTGCTCGACTGGATGCTGCCCAACCTCTCGGGCATCGAGGTCTGCCGCCAGCTCAAGATCCGAAGCGCCACGCGCGGCGTGCCGGTGATCATGCTGTCGGCCCGCTCGGAAGAGGTGGACCGGGTGCGCGGGCTGGAAACCGGGGCCGACGATTATGTCGTCAAACCCTATTCCGTGGTCGAGCTGATGGCCCGTGTCCGCGCGCAGCTGCGCCGCACCCGTCCAGCGGCGGCGGGTATGCGTCTGGAATATGCCGATATCGTGCTGGATGCCGAAACCCACCGCGTGACGCGCGGCGGCAAGGAACTCAAGCTCGGGCCCACGGAATTCCGGCTGCTCAGCACCTTCATGGATAAGCCAGGGCGCGTCTGGTCGCGCGAGCAATTGCTCGACCGGGTCTGGGGCCGCGACATCTATGTCGACACGCGAACGGTGGACGTGCATATCGGGCGGCTGCGCAAGGCGCTCATGCAACACGGCGGCGAAGACCCTGTGCGCACGGTGCGCGGCGCGGGCTACGCCCTGGGGTGACGTTCAGCGGGGCAGGGGATCGTCGTCCTCGGCCTGGGTCGCCAGCCAGTCGCGGAAGTGCCGCAGCGCCGACGGCATCGGTCGGCCCGTCGGCCAGACCAGATGATAGCCGCCCAGCGTGACCGGCGGCGCGGTGCTGGCCGGGACAAGCCGGCCCGCGGCGCGCTCGGTCTCTGCCAGGTAGTCGGGCATCAGCGCCACCCCCAGCCCATGCAGCGCGGCCTGCAGGATCGTGGTGAACTGATCGAACTGCGCGCCCGACAGACTGCCGCTGGCCACCCCTTGCGCGGCAAACCAGTTCGGCCAGGCCTCGGGCCGGGTCTGGATGTGCAAGAGCGGTTGCGCGCGCAGCTTTTCGGGCGGCAGGGGCGCGGGAACAAGCGACGGGCTCGCCAGCGGCAGCACCCGTTCGGTCTTTAGCAGCAGATGATCCGTTCCGGGCCAGTCCGGTGCGCCAAAGTGAATGGCTGCATCAAAGCTTTCGTCGGCAAATCGGAACGGCCGCAGACGGGTGGTCATGTTTACCGTCACCTCGGGATGACGGCGGGTGAAATCGGGCAGGCGCGGCACCAGCCAGCGCATGCCGAAACTGGGCAGGATCGCCAGGCTGAGCGCGCCGCCGCCACGATCCCCGCGCAGCGTCAGCGCCGCCTCGGACAGCCGGTTGAGCGCCTCGCGCACCGTGGCGGCATAGGCGCGCGCCTCGTCGGTCAGCACCAGCCGCTTGCGCTCGCGGTGGATCAGTGTGACCCCCAGCTGCGCCTCGAGCGTGACCAGCTGACGCGACACGGCGCTTTGCGTCAGGTCCAGCTCACGCGCCACCGCCGTGGCTGACCCGAGCCGCTCCAACGCCTCGAGCGCGCGAAGCGCGGGCAGGGGTGGCAGCAGGCGCCGCGCAAGTTCATTCTCATTCCGCATGAAGTCATGCCAATATGTCGCTTTTGCATGTTAGTATCGCAAGTTATACCCACGCCCAAGCAAAAGGAGCATGGTATGAACCAGATGAATCCGCCGCAGCCCAGCCTGAAACCGAAAGACGCGCCCGATCTGGGCACGTTCGACTGGGAAGATCCCTTCCGCCTCAGCGACCAGCTGGCCGAAGACGAACGCATGATCGCCGACAGCGCCCGCGCCTATGGGCAGGAAAAGCTGCAGCCCCGGGTCATCGAGGCCTTTAACAACGAGACGGTAGAGCCTGAAATCTTTGCAGAAATGGGCGAGATGGGTCTGCTGGGCGTGACCGTGCCCGAGGAATACGGCGGGCTGGGGTCGTCCTATGTGTCCTACGGCCTGGTCGCGCGCGAGATCGAGCGCGTCGATTCCGGCTATCGCAGCATGATGTCGGTGCAATCCTCGCTGGTCATGTACCCGATCTACGCCTACGGCAGCGAAGAACAGCGCCAGAAATACCTTCCCAAACTCGCGAGCGGCGAGTGGATCGGCTGCTTTGGCCTGACCGAACCCGACGCCGGCAGCGATCCCTCGGGGATGAAGACCCGCGCCGAGAAGACCGAGGGCGGCTATCGGCTGACTGGCTCCAAGATGTGGATCTCGAACAGCCCCATCGCCGATGTCTTCGTGATCTGGGCCAAATCCGAGGCCCACGGCGGCAAGATTCGCGGCTTTGTGCTCGAAAAGGGCATGAAGGGCCTCAGCGCCCCCAAGGTCGGCAACAAACTGTCGCTGCGCGCCAGCGTGACGGGCGAGATCGTCATTGATGGCGTCGAGGTCGGGGAAGAGGCTTTGTTGCCGCATGTTCAAGGACTTAAAGGGCCTTTTGGATGTTTGAACCGCGCCCGCTACGGCATCAGCTGGGGTGTGCTGGGTGCAGCGGAATTCTGCTGGCACGGCGCGCGGCAATACGGACTTGACCGCAAGCAGTTCGGCCGTCCGCTGGCGCAAACGCAGCTCTTTCAAAAGAAACTGGCCGACATGCAGACCGAAATCGCGCTTGGCCTGCAGGCGTCTTTGCGGGTGGGCCGGCTGATGGACGAGGCGAACGGCGCGCCCGAGATGATCAGCATCGTCAAGCGCAACAATTGCGGCAAGGCGCTCGACATCGCGCGCATGGCCCGCGACATGCACGGCGGCAACGGCATTTCGGCCGAATTCCAGGTGATCCGTCATATGATGAACCTTGAGACGGTCAACACCTACGAGGGGACGCACGATGTGCACGCGCTGATCCTGGGCCGCGCACAAACCGGCCTGCAGGCGTTTTTCTAAGCCTGATCGGCGGAGCCCCGGCGCGGGGTTCCGCCGCAATCCCAATTGCTTGGCGCGCATTCCTCGCGTGGATCATCAAATGGGGGAGACAAAAGTCAGGCGCGGATTACCTGGCCAGCGCCACGTTTCGGCGTCAGCAATATCCTCATAATCAGTATTATGTAATTTAAAACGAACGGCAGACTTGCCACTTTGGTCGCCATTCGACCCGCGCTTACTGGACACTGCCCCGATCGGCTGGCTATCTGTGCCGATCAAAAGGATTATCCGCCATGGCAGCGCTTCTTATTCTGAACGGCCCCAACCTCAATCTGCTTGGGACCCGGCAGCCCGAAGTATACGGGACGACCACATTGGCCGATATCGAACGCGCCTGCCGCGATCATGCGCAGAGCCGCGGGATCACGCTGGATTTTGCGCAATCCAATCACGAAGGCGCGCTAATCGATGCGATCCATGCCGCGCGCGGCACGTTCGACGGGATCATCCTGAATGCCGGTGCCTATACGCATACGTCTGTCGCGCTGATGGATGCGATCTTTTCCGCCGAGATCCCGACGATCGAGCTGCACTTGTCCAACGTGCACGCCCGCGAGCCCTTCCGCCACCAAAGCTATATCGCCAAGGCCGCCGTCGGGATCATCTGCGGTTTCGGCGCGCGCGGCTACACGCTGGCCATCGACGCGATGCTTGGCCATCTCGAGGCGCGCGCATGACCCCCGGCGAACGGACATATCTGATCAAGCTCACGAATGCCGACACGATCGAGTGTCTGTGGCGCAACCATTGCCGCCGCATGGCGGACTATGGGTTCGACCGTCTGCTCTATGGGTTCACGCGGTTCCGGACGTCGACCTCGCTGGGCGATCCGAACGATTTCATCCTGCTGAGCAACCACGACCCGACGTATGTGTACGGCTTCATGGACGAGGGTCTCTATCATCACGGGCCCATGGTGCATTGGGCGCTGAACAACGAAGGCTCTTGCAGCTGGTCGGTGCTGGCCCGAATGGTCTCCGAGGGCACGCTGACCCCGGACGAACAGCGCGTGCTGGAGTTCAATATCCAGCATGGCGTCACGGCCGGATATACTGTCAGCTTCAAATCCGTGTCGTCGCGCGCCAAGGGGGCGATCTCGCTGGCCGCGCGCCGGGGCATGAGCCAGGACGAGGCGGATGCGGTCTGGGCCGAGCACGGCGAAGCCATCGTTCTGATGAACAATCTCGTGCATCTCAAGATCCTCACCCTGCCCTACATGCCCGCCAACCGCTCGCTGACGAAACGCCAGCGCGAGGCGTTGCAATGGGTCGGCGATGGCAAGACGACGCAGGACATCGCCCAGATCATGGGGCTGACTCCGGCCACGGTCGAAAAGCATCTTCGCCTTGCGCGCGAGGCTCTGAATGTCGACACAACCGCGCAAGCGGTCCTGAAAGCGGCGTTCCAGAATCAGATGTTCATTGTCGAGGGCTGAGACCGTAAACTCTTCGTGAATTCGTCGATAGAACCGGTCATATCCAAGTAAAGTCAGGAATTCCCCACTTCCTCACGGCGATATTACTTGGCAGGTTATCGACGTTCCGTGAGTGGTGGCGTTTTGCCATAGGAACAATAAGGCTACACCCCTGTCATTGTTGGGCAATGTGGTCTTACCGGTGAATGCCGGAGCTGGCCCGGCGTCGCAATTCATGCGGCGTCGGGTCGGCACCCTGATGCGGCCCCTCGCCTCATCCCCAAACGTTTTGGGGGGTCGCATAAAGGTAACGGAGCCGCCCGAGTTCGTGGGCGGCTCCGTCATTTTCAGAGGTCTTTTTTCATCGGAAAACCGGGCGGTCAGCCCTGAGCGGCCTTCGCCACCTCGGCGGCGAAATCCTCGGCCTCTTTCTCGATGCCTTCGCCGACCTGCAGACGGACATAGCCGGTGATCTTGGCGCCGGCTTCTTCGGCGGCCTTCTCGACCGTGAGGTCGGGGTTGACCACGAATTGCTGACCCAGCAGCGTCACTTCGGCCAGGAATTTCTTCATGCGGCCTTCGATCATCTTTTCGATGACCTGCTCGGGCTTGCCGGATTCGCGCGCGATGTCGATCTGCACCTGACGCTCTTTTTCGACCACGGCCTGGTCGAGGTCGTCCGACGACAGCGACTGCGGGTTTGCGGCCGCGATGTGCATCGCCACCTGCTTGCCAAACGCCTCGTCACCGCCGGTCATGGCGACCAGAACGCCGATCTGGCCCATGCCGGGGGCCGCTGCGTTGTGGATGTAGCTGGCGACGACATCGCCTTCGACCTTGGCCATGCGGCGAAGCGACATGTTCTCGCCGATGGTGGCGATCTTGTCGGTGATCGTGTCGGCCACGGACTTGCCGCCCAGATCGGCGGACAGCAGCTCCTCGACGTCAGCCGCGTTGACGGCGGCGGCGGCGATCTTGGCGACCATGTCCTGGAATTCGGCGTTCTTGGCGACAAAGTCGGTTTCCGAGTTCACCTCGACCGCCACGCCGGTGCCACCCTCGACCGCGACGGCCACGAGGCCCTCTGCGGCGGTGCGGCCGGATTTCTTGGCGGCCTTGGCCAGACCCTTGGTGCGCAGCCAGTCGACCGCGGCGTCCATGTCGCCGTCGGTTTCCACCAGCGCCTTCTTTGCGTCCATCATGCCTGCGCCGGTCATTTCGCGCAGTTCTTTCACCTGAGATGCGGTAATCGCCATCTTGGCTCTCCTCAATTTGCGAATCGGATGCAGGGCAGATCATGATCCGCCCTGCGCAACATCTGGATGACGGCTCAGGCCTGGCTGGCCGTCTCTTCGGTGGCGGCGGCTTCGGTCACGGCCTCTTCGACCGGGGCCTCTTCCAGCGCGCCAAGATCGACACCGGCGGCGCCCATCTGCGCGCTCATGCCGTCGAGAGCGGCGCGGCTGACCAGATCGCAGTAAAGCGAGATGGCGCGGGCGGCGTCGTCGTTGCCAGGGATGATGTAATCCACGCCGTCGGGCGAGCAGTTGGTGTCGACGATGCCGACGACCGGGATGCCCAGCTTGTTGGCCTCGGCCACGGCAAGCGCCTCTTTCTTGACGTCGATCACGAACAGCATGTCCGGCACGCCGCCCATTTCACGTATGCCGCCCAGCGAAGCCTGAAGCTTGCCCTGGTCGCGTTCCATGTTCAGACGCTCTTTCTTGGTCAGGCCTTCGGCGCCCTGCTCCATCTGCTCGTCGATCTGCTTGAGACGGTTGATCGACTGCGACACGGTCTGCCAGTTGGTCAGCGTGCCGCCCAGCCAGCGGTGGTTCATGTAGTACTGCGCGCATTTCTCGGCGGCTTCGGCGATCGGCTGCTGCGCCTGACGCTTGGTGCCGACGAACAGCACACGGCCGCCCTTGGCCACGGTTTCGCGGATCGCGTTCAGCGCCGCGTCCAGCATCGGGACGGTCTGCGTGAGGTCCATGATGTGGATGCCGTTGCGCGCGCCGTAGATGAACTCGCCCATACGGGGGTTCCAGCGCTGCGTCTGGTGGCCGAAGTGAACGCCAGCTTCCAGCAGCTGACGCATGGTGAACTCGGGAAGAGCCATGGTCGTTTCCTTTCCGGTTTACGCCTCGGCGGGGGTGAGGTCCCGGATCACGTCCGGGACAACCGGTGGACATTCGGGGATGTCTCCCCCAAAGGCCCGACCCCGCCTGTGGGATTAAGTGGCGCGCGTATAGACCGCCGGGGCGACGGGCGCAAGGGCCAAGGCGCGCGTTACAGGAAGACCCGTTCGACGAACCACCACGCCCCCACGAGCCCGATCGCGGCCGACGCCGGGATCGCGACGAAATTGCGGTAGGCGTCCAGCCGGTCGACGAAGGTGGCCGACAGAAAACACAGCCCCGCCAGCGCCGCCAGCGGCCACAGGAAGACCGGCGCCGAAGAGCCCATGACTGCCGTGAACCCGTCGCCGTTCAGCGCCAGCCCCAGCGCCACGAACACCACCGCCAGCACGGCATAGACGACGCGGGCCTTTTCGCTGTCCGCATCGCCCCGATCCACCGCCACCGCCAGCCAGACCAGCAGCGCGGCCAGCGCGATCACCGTCAGCTGGCCCAGCTCGACGCCGACATTGAAGCCGATCAGGGCTGGCACGAAGGCCTGTTGCGGCAGGCCGAACTCGCCCAGCACGCTGGCAAAGCCCAGCCCGTGCAGCAGGCCGAAGACAAAGACCACCACGGGGCGGGCGCGGCTCAGCCCCCGGGACAGGATGTTTTCGACCGCCACGAAGGTGATCGAGGCCGCGATCAGCGGCTCGACGATGCTGCCCGGGATGTTGACCATCCCCAGCGCCCCCAGCGCCAACGTCACCGTATGCGCCAGTGTAAACGCCGACACCTGCCAGAGCAGCGGCCGCAGGTGGGTGGACAGAAAGAAAAGCCCCAGCACAAACAGGATATGATCCAGCCCCAGCGGCAGGATGTGATCGAAGCCCACCGGGATATAGCCGAAGAACGCCTGCCAGCCGCTCTGCGCGTCGCCGCCTTCGATCTGGATCGGGCCCGATCCCTCGCCGCCGGTCAAATAGCCGGTGTAGGGCTCCTCGACCCCCTGCTGGCGCAGGATCAGCGTGCCGTATTCCGCCGGCCAGTCGACAAATAGCTGGTCTGCGCCCGCAGGCAGCGCGCCTTGCCAAAGAATGCCGGTCTCGCGCGGCAGATCGACATTGCCGATGGGCGCGACGGTGATCTCTGTCGCCTCGAGCGTCACGGGCGCATCCGGTGTGCGGACATTCAGCGCCTCGGCGATCTGCGGCAGCGCATCGCGAAGCGCGGCCTCCAGCGCGTCAGGTTCCAGCGCGCGCAGGCGGTCGACCTCGTCGGATCTGTCGGTGTCGTTGGTGTCCTCGACGCCTTCAAGGTCGACGCCCGCGACGATCGGCTCGGCATTCAGCGCGATGAAAAGGGTCAGTTGACCGTTTTCAGTTTCCAGATCGGCAATCGCCGGCTGGACCTCATGTGCGGCGGCCAGCGTCGCACCGAATAGCCACACCAGCAAAATCGTCAGAAACCGTCGCATCTTTGCCCTCACCTACATTCCGGGCGCAAAATGGCGTAATCGACAGAGAGTTCAAGCGCTCCGGCCCGCCAAAGCGCACTTGCGCCGCCCGGGCGGTCGCGCCAAAAGGACGTGCATGAGCGCAACACCTGACATTCTGTGCATCGGATCGGTCCTCTGGGATGTGATCGGCCGCTCGGCGAGCCACATGCGCGCGGGCAGCGATGTGCCCGGTCGCATCACCCGCCTGCCCGGCGGCGTTGCGCTCAATATCGCCATGACGCTCGCACGGTTCGACCTGCGCCCCGCGCTGCTCAGCGCCGTGGGGCGCGACGCCGAAGGGGCCGAGCTGATCGCCGCCTGCGGCAAGCTGGGGCTGATCACCGAGCATGTCTACCTCTCGGACGATCTGCCGACCGACCGTTACATGGCCGTCGAAGGGGCGAACGGGCTGATCGCGGCCATCGCCGATGCCCATTCGCTCGAGGCGGCGGGCGATAAGATCCTGGGCCCCCTAACCGGCGGGGCGCTTGGCAGTGCCGACGCGCCCTACCCCGGCCCCGTGGCGCTGGACGGCAACCTGACCGAGGCGCTGCTTGAGGACATCGCGCATCACCCGGCGTTTACCGCCGCCGATCTGCGCATCGCACCCGCAAGCCCCGGCAAGGCCGAACGCCTGCTGCCCTTCATCCGCGCCGGGCGCGGCGTGCTTTACGTCAACCTCGAAGAGGCCGGGTTGCTCTGCCAGACGACCTTTGCCAGTGCCGCCGAGGCCGCGCAAAGGCTGGTCGCCCGAGGTGCCGCGCGGGCCATCGTGACCAACGGCGGCGAGGAAAGCTGCGACGCCACCCCCGCCGGGCTGGTCCTGCAGCGCCCGCCCGAGGTGCTGGTCACCCGCGTGACCGGCGCGGGCGACACCTTCATGGCGGCCCATATCGCGTCCGAACTGGCCGGGGCCGACCGCCAGACCGCGCTCATGCGCGCCATTTCCACCGCCGCCGCCTATGTCTCCGGAGAAACCGCGTTTTGACCCAGCTTCACCTGTCCGCCCCCGTCGCCACCGCCATCGCCGAAAACCGCCCCGTCGTGGCGCTCGAATCGACGATCATCACCCATGGGATGCCCTGGCCGCATAACCTCGAGGTGGCGCGCAAGGTCGAGACGACCGTGCGCGAGGCTGGCGCCGAACCGGCCACCATTGCGGTGCTCGATGGCGCGCTCTGCGTCGGGCTCGACGATGCGCAGCTGACCGCGCTGGCCCAGGCCAAGGGTGTGGCCAAGCTCAGCCGCGCCGACATGGCCGTCTGCATGGCCGAGGGGCGCACTGGCGCGACCACCGTCGCCGCCACGATGATCGCCGCCCAACGTGCCGGGATCGGCGTCTTTGCGACCGGCGGCATCGGCGGCGTGCACCGGGGCGCGGAGAGCTCGTTCGACATTTCCGCCGATCTGCAGGAAATGGCCCAGACCGCCGTCACCGTGGTGGCCGCGGGGGCCAAGGCCATCCTCGATCTGCCCAAGACGCTCGAAGTGCTCGAGACCCTCGGCGTGCCGGTCATCACCTATGGCCAGGACATGCTGCCCGCCTTCTGGTCGCGCCAGAGCGGGCTGCGCAGCCCCTTGCGGATGGACGACCCCGCCGCCATCGCTCGCGCGCACCTGATGCGCGGCGCGCTGGATCTGCCCGGCGGGCAGTTGATCGCCAACCCGATCCCCGAGGCCGCCGAGATCCCGCGCGACACGCTCGCCCCGGTCATCGCCCAGGCCACAAGCGACGCCGACACCCACGGCATCACCGGCAAGGCGCTGACGCCCTACCTGCTGCAACGCATCTACGAGCTGACCAACGGCCGCTCGCTCGACGCCAATATCGCGCTGGTTCTCAACAATGCCCGTCTGGGGGCCGAAATCGCCCGCGAATTGTGCGCCTTGCGCGCGCAATCGCCGGGCTGACCGCCAGGGCCATTGTAGTGACGCCGCAGAGCCCCTAGGTTCACGTCAACGCCCATCTTCGGACATGCCATGACCACCCCATTCGACCCCGAGCCCCGCCGCCGCGGCATCCTCGCCGGATTGCGCGCGAGTTTCCTGACCGGGATCGTCGTCATCGCGCCCGTGGGCCTGACCATCTGGCTGATCTGGACCCTGGTCGGCTGGGTCGACGGATTTGTGCTGCCGCTGGTGCCCTCGCGCTTCAACCCCGAGCAATACATCGGCATAAACCTGCGCGGCGTGGGCGTGATCTTTTTTCTGGTTTTCACGATCGTCGTGGGCTGGATCGCCAAAGGTCTGATCGGCCGGTCGCTCATTCGCTTCGGCGAAGGGCTGGTCGAACGCACGCCGGTCGTCCGCTCGATCTATTCCGGCATCAAACAGATCGCAGAGACCGTCTTTGCCCAATCCGAACGCAGCTTCGAAAAGGCCTGCCTGATCGAATATCCGCGCAAGGGGATCTGGGCCATCGCCTTCATCTCGACCGACACCCGGGGCGAGGTGGCGGACAAGGCGACCACCATGGGCGGCATGGTGTCGGTCTTTGTGCCCACGACACCGAACCCGACCTCGGGCTTTCTTCTGTTCTTCCCCAAGGAGGACGTGATCGAGCTCGACATGACCATCGAGGACGCCGCCAAGCTGGTGATCTCGGCCGGGCTGGTCTACCCCAACGGCGACAAGGCCAAGGCCGCGGTCGAGCTTATGGCGCGCAAATCCGCCTGATCCGTGGTATTCTCCTGACATTCAAAGAAGGAGAATTTCATGCCCGCCGATACATTCATCTTCAATCCAGACACTTTCCTGGCCGGTTACAGCGGCGACGCGCAAGACGCGACTGAAGAGATCAGCCTGACATTCCAGGAAATTTCCCGGCATTACAACACGGCCCCCATCGACGACCGGCTGGATCAGATCGCCGCGGCGATCGAGGAAACCCGGGGCGGAATCGAAGACTTTGTCTTCTCTATCGACCAATTGCCCGGCTGACCCGCCTCAGCCGAACATCGCGCGCAGATCCGCCGTCTGGCGCACGCAGAGATCGTCGCGCGACTGGTCCAGGAACGCCCCCGCCGCGCGCCGTCCGGCCTCTTTGAGCTGCGCGATGACCGTCGGCACGGGCACAAGCTTGGTCGCAACCGACAGCGCGTTCATCAGCGCATCGTCCGCGATCATGTGAATGCGCAGATGTCTCATCGTGCCCGGCTGCAGCGATCCGTCCTCCAGCAGCCGCTGAACGAAGTCGATGGCCCTGAGTTCACGCAGCAGCGAGGAGTTGAAGCTGATCTCGTTGATCCGGTTCTGGATCTCGGGCGGCGTCACCGGCAGCGCCTCGCGCCTCAGCGGATTGATGTTCACGATCACGATGTCGTCGGGCAGATCGGGCTCGAAAAGCGGAAAGAGCGCCGGGTTGCCGGTATAGCCGCCGTCCCAGAACGCCTCGGTCACGCCGGTCTCGGGGTCCTCCAGCTCAACAGCCTGAAAGAGCGTCGGCAGACAGGCCGAGGCCATGATCGCCTCGGGCGTGATCCGGTCGCCCTGGAAAATCCGCACCTTGCCGTCGCGCACATTTGTGGCGCCCACAAAGAACGCAGGCCCCTCGGCCGCGCAGACCCGGGTGAAATCGAACCGCGCCACGATCCGCGCCAGCGGATTGCTGTAGAACGGGCCCCAGGAATAGGGCGACACCGCCCGCCCCAGGCTGTCGCCCACCGCATAGGGCAGGGAATATTCCACCGCCCGGCTGACCAGCTCGGGCCGCGGCAGCCAGGCGTTCAGCCACTCGGGCAGGCGCATGTCGTCGATGGCGCCGATCTGCGCCCAGACCCAGTCGAGGTTTTCCCGCGCGCCGGCATTGCCGCCCTTGAGCAGCCCCGCCTTGACCGCCGCCCCGTTGAGCGCGCCCGCAGAGGCGCCCGAGATCCCGGCGATCTCGATCTCGTCTTCCTCCAGCAGCCGGTCGAGCACCCCCCAGGTGAATGCCCCATGCGCGCCGCCGCCCTGCAAGGCCAGATTGATCCGCTTCATATCCTCGTCACCCCTCAAACTTCGCAGGCACGGGGCCCGCCCTTTCACTGATCCTTAAATATCCCGGGGGTGTTGGGGCTGGCCCCCACTTAACCCGGCGTGTGGGGGCTGGCCCTCACTTGACCCGGCGTGTGGGGACCAGCCCCCACTCCGCTATCGGTCACTGCGCGGTCCATCCTCCGTCCGCGGCAATCGACGTCCCGGTGATCTGCGCCGCGCTGTCCGAGCACAGGAACACCGCGATGCCCGCCAACTGCTCGACCGTGACGAATTCCTTCGACGGCTGCTTGGCCAGGATCACCTTTTCCACCGCCTCGTCCTCCGAAATCCCGTATTCCTTGGCAGTGTCCGGGATCTGCGCTTCGACCAGCGGTGTCAGCACATAACCCGGGCAGATGGCGTTGCAGGTGATCGGCTCTTTCGCGGTCTCCAGACCCACAACCTTGGTCATGCCCACCACGCCGTGCTTGGCGGTGACATAGGCCGATTTGAACGGGCTCGCGCGCAGCCCGTGCCCCGAGGCGACGTTGATCACCCGCCCCCAGCCGGCCTTGCGCATCATCGGCAGCGCCGCGGCGGTGGTGTGAAACACCGAATTCATGTTGATCGCGATGATCGCGTCCCATTTCTCGGCCGGAAAGCTGTCGATGGGCGCCACGTGCTGGATCCCTGCGTTGTTCACCAGGATGTCGCAGGCCCCGGCCTTTTCGATAAGCCCCCGGCACTCCTCGGCCTTGGACATATCCGCCTGGATGTAGCGCGCGACGACCCCGTGATCCTGGGCGATCTCGCTTGCCAGAGCATGATCGTCCTCCGAGTCCGTAAACGAATTGAGCACGACATCCGCCCCTTCGCGTGCGAGCGCGCGCGCGATTCCCAACCCGATTCCCGAGTTCGATCCGGTAACGATCGCGGTTTTGTCTTTCAGCGACATGACCTGGTCCTTTGAGTTATTTCGCAACCGCAGCATGACACGCCGCACCAGCAAAACAAAGGGCCATCGCGCTTTTCGGATGCAATCCCGGCCATGCCTTTGGGCCAAAAAAAAACGCCGGCACGAAGCCGGCGTTAAGTTATTGAGGCAGGTTTCATACAGGCAAGAAACCTATCGAGCAGTGATCTCTGTATAAGCGTTTATGCGCCCGACGCCAAGCTAAAAGTTTGAAAAGGAATGAATCCCTCGCTAGGGTCGCCGCCAAGAAAACAAGAGCAGACGGGGATTGTTTCTAAAATGCGCCTAGATTTTTTCCGAACCGCGGCGCGTCACGGCGCCGCTTTGGGCCTTCTGCTCGGCGCCGCGGTGGCCTGGGCCGAACCCCAGCATGGCATAGCTATGTACGGCGATCCGGCGCTACCACCGGATTTTGTGTCCCTGCCCTATGCCAACCCGGATGCGCCCAAGGGCGGGCGCATCGTCACCGGCGAGGTCGGCAGTTTCGACAGCCTCAATCCGCACATTCGCAAGGGCTCTGTGCCCTGGCAGCTGCGCTTTCTGGCCTACGAGTCGCTCATGGGGCGCAGCTGGGACGAACCCTTCACACTCTACGGCCTTCTGGCCGAATCGGTCGAGGTCGGGCCGGACCGCGACTGGGCCGAATTCACCCTCCGCCCCGAGGCCGCCTTTTCCGACGGCAGCCCGGTCACGCCCGAGGACGTGATCTGGTCCTACGAGACGCTGGGAACCGAAGGCCACCCGCGCTACCTGGGCCTCTGGGAAAAGATCGAAAGCGCCGAACAGACCGGCCCGCAGTCGGTCCGCTTTATCTTCAACACCGAGGACCGCGAACTCGCGCTCCTGGTCGGGATGCGCCCGATCCTGAAAAAGGCGCAATGGGAAGGCAAGGAATTTGCAGAGTCGGGCCTCGACACGATCCCCATCTCGACCGCTCCCTATGTGATCGACGAATTCGAGGCTGGCCGCTTTGTCAGCCTCAAACGCAACCCCGATTACTGGGGCAAGGACGTGCCCTTCATGCGCGGCCAGGCCAACCTTGATGAAATCCGCATGGAATTCTTCGGCGACGGCACAGCCATGTTCGAGGCCTTCAAGGGCGGCATCCTGAATTCCAACCGCGAATTCAACGTCGAGAAATGGGACAGCCAGTACGATTTCCCCGCCATCCAGTCCGGTGACGTGGTCAAATCCGTCGTCCCGCACCAGCGCCCCTCGGGCATCACCGGCTTCGTGATGAACACCCGCCGCGAGGTCTTTGCCGACTGGCGGGTGCGCGACGCGATGCTGCACGCCTTCAACTTCGAATATATCAACGAGACGATGACCGGCTCGAAACAGCCGCGCATCACGTCGTATTTCTCGAACTCGGTTCTGGGCATGCAGGACGGCCCGGCGACGGGCCGCGTGCGCGACTTCCTCGAACCCTTCGCCGACGGCCTGCTGCCCGGCGCGCTCGACGGCTACGCCCTGCCCCAGGGTGACGGCAGCGCCCGCAACCGCGCCAACATCCGCCGCGCCATCGACCTCATGGCCGAGGCCGGCTGGACCGTGCAGGACGGGGTGATGAAGAACGCCCAGGGCCAGCCCTTCACCTTCGAGATCGTCCTGCCCCAGGGCTCGACCGAGGAACAATCGATCATCGACATCTACGCCCAGGCGCTCGAGCGGATGGGCATCACCCCGACGATCACCGCCATCGACCCCGCCCAGTACAAGGAACGCACCAACCTCTACGATTTCGACATGACCTATTACCGGCGCGGTCTGTCGCTGAGCCCCGGCAACGAACAGCGGCTCTACTGGGGGGCCGAGGGCGTGACCGAACCGGGCACGCGCAACTGGATGGGCATGAATTCACCCGCCGCCGAGGCGATGATCGACCGGCTGCTCAACTCCGAAAGCCGCGAGGATTTCATCGCCGCCGCCCGCGCGCTCGACCGGGTGCTGACGACGGGGCGCTACGTGATCCCGATCTACCAGTGGAACATCAGCCGCATCGCCCACGCCAAAGAGTTGAAATTCCCCGAAACCCTGCCGATATATGGCGACTGGATCGGCTGGCAGCCGGATGTCTGGTGGCACGAAGAGGACTGACCCATGCGCATTCTCGCCCTTTTGATCACGCTCGCCGCACTCGGCGGCTGCGCCACGGTCGACGGCATCGGCCAGGATGTGTCGGGTGCGGCCCGCACGGTCGACAGCTGGTTCTGATCCGGCCGCTCACGACAAGGCGCACCGCCGGCCCATTGCGGCCCGAGGTCCCCGCCAAAGCGGGGGCCGAGACAACCAGCGCGCCGAAGGCGCTCCTTGGGATCAGACCTGCGTTCAGACCAGCGACGTGACCCAGAGGATCGTCGCGTCCTCGGGGCTGACCGACACCACGTTATGGCCCATGGTGGCGTCGTAATAGGCGCTGTCGCCGCGGCGCATTTCGATCGGCTCATAGAACTCTGTGTAAAGCCGGATGACCCCCGTCAGCACGTACAGAAACTCTTCGCCGTCGTGGCGCACCCAGCCGTCGAATTCATCCATGTCCCGCGCCCGCACCCGCGCGCGGTAGGGCAGCATCTGTTTCTTGGTCAGATGCTCGGCCAGCAGCTCGTGCTCATAGGTCGCGGTGGCGTGGCTCTGGCCCTCGCCCGATTTCGTCACCGCCAGACGCCCGTTCACCTGATCGCGCTGCGGCGCGGTGAAAAGCTGCGGGACCGAGATCTCCAGCCCCACCGCCAGCTTTTTCAGCGCATCGTAAGTGGGCGACATCTGCCCGTTCTCGATCTTCGACAAGGTCGAGCGCGCCAGCCCGGCCTGCCTCGCGGCCTGCTCCAGCGTCCAGTCGCGCGCCTTGCGCAACTCGCGCACCCGCACGCCCAGATCGAGCGGTTCCGCCACGGCGGTCTCGCCGCTGTCGCGGGCGATCCGGATCAGGGATTTGGGGTCTTTGCCAGCCATGGCTCAGGGCTATACGGGCGCCTGCGGGGTCTTGCAAGCGCCGGGCGCGCGGCTTACCCGGGTGTCTTATGGCGCTCTCTCTGCACGATACCGGGGCCCCGCCCCCCTGCCCCGCCCCCTTCAACCTCGCGCAATACGTGCTCGAGGCCGGGCTTGACGTTCCCGACAAGATCGCGCTGGCGGTGCTGCGGCCCACCGGTGCCAAGCGGATCAGCCACGCCAGCCTGCGCTCGGCGGTGCTGGGCACTGCGACGGGGCTTCTGCACTCTGGGCTCAACCCTGGCGACAAGCTCTTGATGCGGCTGGGCAATACGCCCGAGTTTCCCATCGCCTATCTGGGGGCCATCGCGGCGGGCATCGTGCCGGTGCCGACCTCGTCGCAGCTGACCGAGCCCGAGGTTCAGGCGATCCTTGCCAGCCTCAAACCCGCCGCCGTCCTGCATCAGCCGGGCATCGCGCTGGGCCCGACAAATCTGCCCGTGCTCTCGGCCG
This sequence comes from Aestuariicoccus sp. MJ-SS9, assembly GCF_032586235.1. Classification (NCBI taxonomy): domain Bacteria; kingdom Pseudomonadati; phylum Pseudomonadota; class Alphaproteobacteria; order Rhodobacterales; family Paracoccaceae; genus Aestuariicoccus; species Aestuariicoccus sp. MJ-SS9. The sequence goes on along the minus strand of NZ_JAWHTD010000016.1, from coordinate 24,974 downwards.
AGGCGCTGGACGGCTGGCACGCCCTGCCGCCGGCCGCGTTCGACATGGGCGACTCGAACCGGCTGGCCTATATCGTCTACACCTCGGGCACCTCGGGCACGCCGCGCGCCGTGGGCCATGCCCACCGCGCCGTCTGGGCGCGACGGATGATGCACCGCGACTGGTACGGCCTGCGCCCCGACGACCGGCTGATGCACGCGGGCGCCTTCAACTGGACATTCACACTGGGCACCGGTCTGCTCGATCCCTGGAGCGTCGGCGCCACGGCGCTCGTCCCCGCCGAGGGGGTCGAGATCGCGCAGCTGCCGCTCTTGATCCGGCGCAATGACGCCACGCTCTTTGCCGCTGCCCCCGGCGTCTTTCGCAAGCTTCTGGGCGGGTCGCTGCCCGACCTGCCGCGCCTGCGCCACGCGCTTTCGGCGGGCGAGAAGCTGTCCGAGCCCCTGCGCGCGGCCTGGCGCGACGCCACCGGGACCGAGGTCTTTGAGGCCTTCGGCATGTCCGAATGTTCGACCTTCATCTCCGCCGCGCCGCACCGGCCCGCAGCGCCGGGGGCGCTCGGCATGGCCCAGACCGGGCGGCGCGTGGCCGTTCTGGGCGAGGACGGCACGCCCGTGCCGCGCGGCACCGAGGGCACGATCGCCGTGCACCGGGACGATCCGGGCCTGATGCTGGGCTATGTCGGCGCGCCCGAGGCCACCGCGGCACGCAACATTGGCGAGTGGTTCCTGACCGGGGATCGCGGGATCATGGACGATGACGGCCAGATCACCTATCGCGGCCGCGCCGACGACATGATGAACGCGGGCGGCTACCGGGTTTCCCCGCTCGAGGTCGAGGCGGCGCTGGCCGATCTGCCCGGCATCACCGAGATCGCCGTCACCGATATCGAGGTGAAACCGGACGTGCGCCTGATCGCCGCCGCCTATACCGGGCCTGCGCCGCTCGACGAAGACGCGCTGCTCAAGGCCGCCCAAACCCGCCTCGCCCGGTACAAATGCCCGCGCCGTTTCGTGCATCTGCCGCAGCTGCCGCGCAATCCCAACGGCAAGCTTTCACGCAGCGCCCTGCGCGCGCTGATCCCACTGTGAACGCCATCCGTTCGCCAAGCGCGCCCGAACCTGTTAAACGACCGCAAACAGACACCGAAAGGACCGTCATGGTCACGCTCGACATATTCTCCGATCCGATCTGCCCCTGGTGCTATATCGGCAAATCCTATCTCGACCGCGCGCTCGAGGCCAATCCCGACCACCCGTTCCAGATCCGCTGGCTGCCGTTCCAGCTGAACCCCGACATGCCCGCGGGCGGCATGGACCGGCGCGCCTATCTAGAGGGCAAGTTCGGCGGCAAGGACGGCGCGGTTCAGGCCTATCTGCCCGTGACCCAGCACGCCGAAAAGGCCGGGCTCAAGATCAACCTCGACGCCATCGCCCGCACGCCCAACACGCTTGACGCCCACCGGCTGATCCATTGGGCCGGGATCGAGGGGCGGCAGACCGCGGTCGTCTCGGCGCTCTTTCGCGCCTATTTCGTCGACGGGCGCGATATCGGCGACACCGAGGTGCTGAGCGACATCGCCGATGGCGCGGGGCTCGACGCCAGCGTGATCCTGCGGCTGCTGGGGTCGGATGTGGATGCCGACCAGATCCGCGAACAGGACGCGGCGGCGCGCGAGATGGGCATCACATCTGTGCCGACCTTCATCGTCGCCGGACGGCACGCCGTGCCGGGCGCGCAGCCGCCCGAGCTGTGGTCCAAGGTCATCGCAGAACTGCGCGCGGGCGCTGACCCCGCGGAATAACCGCGCCGCCGGTTGCCTTTTCGGCGCGCGCCCCGCAAAACGGCCCAGCCGCCCTTACCGAGCTGGATTCCGTTTTGCCCCGAACCATGGCCCGCTCCGAATTCATCGCCCTGATCGCGATGATGTTCTCGATCATCGCGTTTTCGATCGACGCGATGCTGCCCGCGCTGCCCGAGATCAGCGCGGCGCTCAGCCCCTAGGACGTCAATCGCGCGCAGCTGGTCGTGACCAGCTTCATGCTGGGCATGGGGGTGGGCACGTTCTTTACCGGGCCTTTGTCGGACGCTTTCGGGCGCAAGCCGGTCATGCTCTGCGGCGCGGTCATCTATATCGCTGCGGCGCTGGTGGCCGCACGGGCGCAAACGCTCGAGGTGCTTTTGGCCGCGCGGGTCGTGCAGGGGCTGGGCGCATCGGGCCCCCGGGTCGTGGCGCTGGCGGTGATCCGCGACCTTTACGCCGGGCGCGGCATGGCGCGGATCATGTCCTTTGTGATGATCGTCTTCTCGCTGGTTCCGGCCATCGCGCCCACGATTGGCGCGGGGATCATCGCGCTCTTTGATTGGCGGGCGATCTTCTGGGCCTTCGTCATTTTCGCGCTGATCGCGTCGGCCTGGCTGACCCTGCGCCTGCCCGAGACGCTGCCGCCCGCGCAGAGACGCCCCTTCCGCCTGCCGCTTCTGGCCGATGCGGTGCGGCAGATGCTGACGCATCCAATCGTGCGGATTTCGATCGCGGTTCAGGCGCTGAGCTTTGGGATGCTGTTCTCGTCGCTCTCCTCGACCCAGCAACTCTTTGACATTACCTTTGGGCGCGGCGAGAGCTTTCCGCTCTGGTTCGGCGGCATCGCGATCGCCGCATCCTCGGCCAGTTTCGTGAACGCGACGCTGGTGATGCGGCTGGGGATGCGGGTTCTGGTCACGGCGATGCTGACGGCGCAGGTCGCGCTGTCGGGGCTGATGATCGTGCTGTGGCAGTTCGGCCCCGCCGACTGGGCCTTTGCCGGTTTCATCGTCTGGCAAGCGTCGTTGTTCTTTCAGGCCGGGATGACCATCGGCAACCTCAACGCCATCGCGATGGAGCCGATGGGCCATATCGCCGGCATGGCCGCATCGGTGATCGGCGCGCTCGCCACGGTGGTGGCGGTGATGCTGGCCGTACCGGTGGGGCTGATGTTCGACGGCACGCCGTTGCCACTGGCCACCGGCATCTTTGTCGAGGCCTGCATCGCGGTGATGCTGATGGTGTACATGCGCCGGGTCGAGCAACGCCTCTGACGGCTCTCCTACCTGCCGGATTTCCGGGCGAGAGCCGCCGCCCTGCCTGTCTTGCCAGCATCCCCGTCACTTTCGGTATGCAATGGCATACAAAGCTTTCCCCAGCCCCCGATATGCGCTAAGGCGGCGGCGAAACCGATCACGCCAGCGAAAGGCCGCCCATGTCCAGGATCAAGGTAGAAAACCCCATCGTCGAAATGGACGGCGATGAAATGACCCGCATCATGTGGGATTTCATCAAGCAAAAGCTGATCCTGCCCTATCTCGACATCGACCTGCTTTATTACGATCTGGGCATCGAGGAACGCGACCGCACCAACGACCAGATCACCATCGACGCCGCCGAAAGGACCAAAGAGGTCGGCGTCGCCGTCAAATGCGCCACCATCACCCCCGACGAAGGCAGGGTCGAGGAATTCGGGCTGAAAGAGATGTGGCGCAGCCCCAACGGCACGATCCGGAATATCCTTGGCGGCGTGGTCTTCCGCACGCCGATCATCTGCCGCAACGTGCCGCGGCTGGTGCCGGGCTGGACCAAGCCCATCGTGATCGGCCGCCACGCCTTTGGCGACCAGTACAAGGCCACCGACATGAAGTTCCCCGGACCGGGCAAGCTGAGCATGAAATTCGTGGGCGAGGACGGCACGGTGATCGAGAAAGAGGTCTATGACGCGCCCTCGTCTGGCGTCTACATGGGGATGTACAACCTCGACGACAGCATCGCCGATTTCGCGCGCGCATCGTTCAACTATGGGCTCGACCTCGGCTGGCCGGTGTATCTGTCGACCAAGAACACCATTCTCAAGCAGTATGACGGCCAGTTCATGCTGATCTTCCAGCGCATCTTCGACGAAGAATTCCGCGACAAGTTCGAGGCGAAAGGCATTGAATATCAACACAGATTGATCGACGACATGGTCGCCTCGGCGATGAAATGGTCGGGCGGGTTCGTCTGGGCGTGCAAGAATTACGACGGCGACGTGCAGTCGGATACCGTGGCGCAGGGCTTTGGGTCGCTGGGGCTGATGACCTCGATCCTGATGACGCCGGACGGCAAGGTCGTCGAATCCGAGGCCGCCCACGGCACCGTCACCCGGCATTACCGCCAGCACCAGGCGGGCGAGGCCACCTCGACCAATTCCATCGCCTCGATCTATGCCTGGACCGGCGGGCTGAAGCACCGCGCCAAGCTCGACGGCAACCAGGCGCTGATGACCTTCGCCAAGACGCTCGAGCGGGTCATCATCGACACGGTCGAATCGGGGTTCATGACCAAGGATCTGGCCCTGTTGGTCGGCCCGAACCAGGGCTGGCTGACCACGATGGGCTTTCTGGAGAAGATCGACGAGAACCTGAACAAGGCGCTGGCGGGCTGATCGGCGGCAGTGTGACGCTTTTCCGGGCAAAACGGCTGGCGCATACCGGCCATGCGGGCCGCTGGTGGCCAGAGCGCTTGACCGACGCGGAATATGTCATAATTCCTGACCCATGTTGCTTCTGGAGACACCCCCCGCCAACCGCCACACCCTCGCCGAGGACGTGCATGGCATCCTGATCGGCGCCATTCTGGTGGCGCTGTCGATCCAGTTTCTGCGCGCGGCCGACCTCTTTACCGGGCAGATCGCCGGCACCGCGCTGGTGATCAGCTATCCCACGGGATGGTCCTTCGGGCTGACCTTCTTTCTGCTGAACCTGCCGTTCTACGTGCTGGCGGTGCGCCAGATGGGCTGGCGCTTTACGATCAAGAGCTTTGCGACCGTCGCGCTGATGTCGGGTCTGGCGGATGCCTTCCCGCTCGTGCTCGACCTCGGGCCGGTGCCGCCGGCGCTGGGGGCCACGCTCTTTGGCGTTCTGGCGGGCGTCGGGCTTTTGTCGCTCTTCCGGCACGGCGCAACGCTGGGCGGCATCGGCATCGTCGCGCTCTGGCTGCAGGACCGGCGCGGCATTCTGGCGGGCAACACACAGCTTTGCTTTGACCTCTGCGTCTTTGCCGTGGCGCTGACGTTGTTCGACTGGCAGACGGTGGCCTGGTCGCTGCTGGGGGCTGCGATCCTGAACGGGATCATCACGGTCAACCACCGCCGCGACCGCTACGTCGCGCAATCCTGACGCGCAACGACGCAAGCCCTGCCGGTGGCCACTAGGCGCGCCACAGTCCCGGGCCCGCCCCGGGACCACGCCGCCACCAACCGCATGAACAATCCCGCGCAAGGCCCTCATACCAAAAGAAAAAGGGCCCCCGAAGGGACCCTTGAAAGTTTCGCTGACAGGGTTCTCTTGATACACCGCCCGAGTTTTCTGCCTGCGGCCCTGTCCGCGTCAGGGGCGAGCGCACCCGCCCCAGAACCGTTTCAGCTACAGCCCGACGTGCCGCCGCAGGTGTTGCACTTCATGCAGGTGCCGTTGCGCACCAGCGTGTAGTTGCCGCATTCGCCGCAAGCCTCGCCCTCATAGCCCTGCATCTTGGCCTTGACGCGGGCGTCCATCGACAGCGTGCTGCTGCTGCTGGAAACCGTGGTGGTCGACACCGACACCGACGCGGCTTCGGGCACCAGGGTCTGAAGCGCCGCCGACGGATCGTCCGGCACGGCGAAGGCCGTGGCCTGGCCGCCCTGCAGCACGATCAGTTCCTGCGGCAGGCGCTTGCGCAGGTAGCCGGTCGAGCTGATCTGCTTGAGCACCTCCAGCGACCTGGACGCAGCGCTTTCGCTCAGCTCCTTGACGTTGCTGACGCCCTCTTCCTCGCCGCGGCCGATGTCGTCGAAGGTGGCGCCTTCGGGCTTTACATGGGCCAGGTCGGTCCGGTCGAGATAGGACACGGCCAGTTCGCGGAAGATGTAGTCGAGGATCGAGGTGGCGTTCTTGATGCTGTCGTTGCCCTGCACCATGCCCGCCGGTTCGAACTTGGTGAAGGTGAAGGCATCGACGAACTCTTCCAGAGGCACACCGTATTGCAGGCCGACCGACACCGCGATGGCGAAGTTGTTCATCATCGCCCGGAAGCCCGCGCCTTCCTTGTGCATGTCGATGAAGATCTCGCCCAAGGAGCCGTCCTGGTATTCGCCGGTGCGCAGATAGACCTTGTGCCCGCCGACGATGGCCTTTTGCGTATAGCCCTTGCGGCGCTCGGGCATCTTGGTGCGGCCCATGGCGCGCTCGACTTCCTTGATCACGATCTTTTCGACGATCTTCTCGGCCAGCACCTGCGCCTTTTCGGTCTGCGAGCCGCTTTCCAGCACCTCGGCGGCCTCGTCGTCATCCTCGACCAGGGCGGCGGCCAGTGGCTGGCTCAGCTTGGACCCGTCGCGGTAAAGCGCGTTGGCCTTGACCCCCAGCGACCACGACAGCTCATACGCCGCCTGGCAATCCTCGATCGAGGCGTCGTTGGGCATGTTGATCGTCTTCGAGATCGCGCCCGAGATAAACGACTGCGCCGCGGCCATCATGGTGATGTGGCTTTTCACCGACAGGAAGCGCTTGCCCTTCTTGCCGCAGGGGTTGGCGCAATCGAAGATCGGGTAATGCTCGAGCTTCAGATGCGGCGCGCCTTCCAGCGTCATGGTGCCGCAGACGTGGTCGTTGGCGGCCTCGACGTCGGCCCGGGTAAAGCCCAGATGCTTGAGCATGTCGAAGGTCGGATCGTTCAGCTTATCGGCCGGGATGCCCAGAACCTCGCGGCAGAACTCTTCGCCCAGGGTCCACTGGTTGAAGACGAAGCGGATGTCGAAGGCCGTGGCCAGCGCGCCCTCGACCTTCTCGATCTGCGCGGGGCCAAAGCCGTGGCCGATCAGCGAAGTGTGGTTGATGCCGGGCGCATTGCCCATCGTGCCGTGGCCCACGGCATAGCTGACGATCTCTTCGATCTGGCTGCTGGAATAGCCCTGCTTTTCAAGCGCCGCCGGCACCGACCGGTTGATGATCTTGAAGTAGCCGCCGCCAGCCAGCTTCTTGAACTTCACCAGCGCAAAATCCGGCTCGATGCCCGTGGTGTCGCAATCCATCACCAGCCCGATGGTGCCGGTGGGCGCGATCACGCTGGTCTGCGCGTTGCGATAGCCGTGCTTTTCGCCCAGCCGCAGCGCTTCGTCCCAGCTCGACATCGCCAGCTCGACCAGGGTCGAATCGGGGCAGTTGGCGTGATCGAGCGGCACCGGCTTGACCGCCAGGTTCTCGTAGCCCGTGGTCGCGCCATAAGCGGCGTTGCGGTGGTTGCGGATGACCCGCAGCATGTGCTCGCGGTTCTTTTCGAACTTGGCGAAAGCGCCCACCTCACCGGCGATCTCGGCCGAGGTGGCATAGCTCACACCGGTCATGATCGCGGTCAGCGCACCACAGAGCGCCCGGCCCTCGTCACTGTCGTAGGAATAGCCCATGTTCATCAGGAGGCCGCCGATATTGGCGTAGCCCAGACCCAGCGTACGGAAGTCATAGCTGAGCTGCGCGATCTCCTTCGAGGGGAACTGCGCCATCAGCACCGAGATTTCCAGCGTCAGCGTCCAGAGCCGCGTGGCGTGCATGTAATCCTCGGCCTGGAACACGCCGTCCTTGAGAAAGGTCAGCAGGTTCATCGACGCCAGGTTACAGGCTGTGTCGTCGAGGAACATGTATTCCGAGCACGGATTCGAGCCGCGGATCTCGCCGTCTTCGGGGCAGGTGTGCCAGGCGTTGACGGTGTCGTGGAACTGGATGCCCGGATCAGCGCAGGCCCAGGCGGCGTGGCCCACCTGTTCCCACAGATCGCGCGCCTTGATGGTCTTGGCGACGCTGCCGTCGGTGCGGCGGATCAGCTCCCAGTCGGCATCCTCGCGGACGGCCTTGAGGAAGGCGTCGGTCACGCGGATCGAGTTGTTGGAGTTCTGGCCCGAGACCGAGGCGTAGGCCTCGGAGTCCCAGTCGGTGTCATAGGTCGGGAATTCGATGCTGGCATAGCCCTGGCGCGCGTAATCCAGAACCCGCTTGACGTAAGTCTCGGGGATCGAAACCTTTTTCGCCGCGCGGATCGCATTTTTCAGCGCGTCGTTCTTCTTGGGGTCATAGGCGTCGGCCTCGGCCCCGTCCCAGGCGCGGATCGCCTCGAAGAGACCGTTGAGCATTTTCTCGTGCATCTTCGACCCGGCGACGATGCTGGCGACCTTCTGCTCTTCCTTGACCTTCCAGTTGATGAATTCCTCGATATCCGGGTGGTCGGCGTCGCAGATCACCATCTTGGCGGCGCGGCGCGTGGTGCCGCCCGACTTGATCGCGCCCGCCGCGCGGTCGCCGATCTTGAGGAAACCCATCAGGCCCGACGACTTGCCGCCGCCCGACAGCGGCTCGCCCTCGGCGCGCAGGCTGGAAAAGTTGGTGCCGGTGCCCGAGCCGTATTTGAACAGACGCGCCTCGCGAACCCAGAGGTCCATGATGCCGCCGTCGCCCACCAGATCGTCGCCCACCGACTGGATAAAGCAGGCGTGCGGCTGGGGGTGTTCATAGGCGGATTTCGAGCGGGTCAGCTTGGCGGTTTCGTGGTCGACATAATAGTGCCCCTGGCTGGGGCCGTCGATGCCGTAGGCCCAGTGCAGGCCGGTGTTGAACCACTGCGGGCTGTTGGGCGCGGCGCGCTGGGTGGCCAGCATGTGGCGCATCTCGTCGTAATAGGCGCGGGCGTCGTCCTCGGTGGTGAAATAGCCGCCCTTCCAGCCCCAATAGGCCCAGGCGCCGGCCAGACGGTCGAACACCTGCTTGGACGAGGTTTCGCCGCTGCGGGGCGTGTCCTTGGACGCAGGAACCGAACGCCAGAGAAACTCGGGCACGCCCTTTTCCTCGACGCGCTTGAGCTCGGTCGGCACGCCTGCCTTGCGGAAATATTTCTGGGCGATCACGTCGCTGGCGACCTGGCTCCACTTCGCGGGAACCTCCAGTTCGTCGAGCCGGAACACGATGCTGCCGTCGGGATTGCGGATCTCCGACGTCGTGGTGACAAAGTCGATCTCCGCATACGCGTCCTGACCGGCCTTGGTGAATTTACGTTCAATTTTCATGTCGCTGCCCCATGTCCCAGCATTATCAACCCGTCTGCCCCGTAGTTTCGGGCGCAGGGACGAAAGCAACCGGCCCAGGCAGATGCCTGGATGAGACCGGAGTTCGGCCCGGTGGTGATGCTGTTTCTGTCCCTGAGCGGTCCGACCACTACATCTTGTGGTTCGTCGACCGGCCCGCACAAACTGACGTATCCAGAGGCCCACCGTCAACGGCTTTTTTTAGGATTCGGTCATACTTTTTTTGTTGACCCCGGGCCCCTGAGGCCCCCTGCCGAAGCCCCCGGATGATTCATCCCCAGAAGGTTAATCCTTCCAATGCATGAACCATTGCGAAAAACCGCCGATTCCGGGGGAGTTATCCACAGAAGCTGCGACATTGGATGAAGACGGATCTTAACGCCCCAATGGGGGTGTTCCGCAGCCGGCCACTAGATGTTGTGTGATGGGGGTGTTGCAAAATGGTCGGGGCGATAGGATTCGAACCTACGACCTACGGTACCCAAAACCGTCGCGCTACCAGGCTGCGCCACGCCCCGACAGGCCCGCTTTAGCCGCCCCGGCCCGGTTTGAAAAGGCGATTCTCACTCTGGCGCGGCGCAGGGCCAGGCCGCGTCGCCGATCGCGGGGTGCTGCATCTCGCTGCCCGGCCCGATGCCCATGGCCTTGGCCAGACCGCCATTGATCTCAAGCACGTAACGGATGCTGTCGCCGCCATCGATGGCCGTCAGATCGCCCGGAACCGCGTTCGAATGCACCCGCTGCACCACGCCCTGCGCATCCGCAAAGATCATGTCGAGCGGGATGAGCGTGTTCTTCATCCAGAAGGCCACGCGCTGGGCACGGTCGTAGACAAAAAGCATCCCCGTGGCCCGCGGCATGTCCTCGACGAACATCAGGCCCTGGCTGCGCTCTTGCGGATCGTCGGCGACGGTCACGCTGAATCGCGCGCTGCCCCAGTCGCCGCGCAGCCAGAGCGTATCCTCGCCGCACTCGGCCAGCGCCTGCCCCGCAAACAGGACAAACGCCGCCGCGAGGCTCAGTCGTTTGCCGCTTCCCATGCGCAGACCTCGGTTGCCATGCGCCCGCGCTTGCCGTCGATCACGCGGATCGCCAGCGCCTCGCCCGGGGCCAGATCGGCCAGGCCGGACCGGCGCAGCACCTCGATATGGATAAAGACGTCTTCGGTGCGCCCGAAGACATTGGCAAAGCCGAACCCCTTCGCCTTGTCGAACCATTTGACCCGCGCTGGCTCCAGCGGTGCATTGGCGATGATCTCTGGATCGATGTCCTCGAAATCCGCCAAGGGCAGCCCCTCGGAGGCCGCCGGCGGTTCGATCCGCAAAATCTCCGTCGCCTGCATGCCGCGATCCGTGCGCTGCGCTTCAATTTCGATCAGCGCGCCGTCCGCCACAGAGCCTTGTCCGTAGTTCCTCAGCACATTCGCGTGAAGCAAAATGTCAGGTCCGCCCTCGTCGGCAATAACAAAGCCGAAACCCTTTACCGGGTCGAACCATTTCACTTTACCGACCACACGACGCGTTCCCGTGTCCTGCTGTCCCAAGAGTGTGTCCACTTTTTTTTTATCCCCACCCAAGTTGTGCGCCTTGGTAAACGGAAATTGCAAGGCCCAAGAGGTGACCTATTTTGTGTCAACTCGGGGGTAAGGCCCGGTAAATCAGGGATTAAGTCGGGTGACGCTCCACGCGTCGGCAAGGTCTTGCCGGCGCCAGACGAACCGATCATGCAACCTGAACGCGCCGTCGGCCCAGAATTCAATCTCTAGCGGGTAAATCCGGAATCCCCCCCAGAACGGCGGGCGCGGCGGGTGGTTGCCGTATTTCGCCGTGACCTTGGCCACTTCGGCCATCAAAGCGGTGCGGCTCGACAGCGGCTGCGACTGGTTCGAGGCCCAGGCCCCCAGTCGGCTCTTGAGAGAGCGCGAATTGTAATATTCGTCGGCCTGTTCGCCGTCCTCGCGCTCGGTCACACCGCGCACGCGAACCTGGCGGCGCAGCGACTTCCAGTGCATCACGAATGCCGCCTTGCCGGCACCCTCGATCTCGCGCGCCTTGGCGCTGCCGTAGTTGGTGTAAAAGACGAAAGCCGCGTCTTCGATATCCTTCAGCAGCACCATCCGCGCATTGGGCAGGCCGTCGGCATCGACCGTCGACAGGGCGATGGCGTTGGGATCGTTGATCTCGGATGCCTCCGCCTCGCCCATCCAGCGGCGTGCGATCGCAAACGGATCGTCACCTGCAAAAATTCCGTCGCGTGCCGCCATGTCACCCTCCTGTCGTGGCCCTCTGCGGCTCTGATACCCACTTGCGCGCACAAAGGGAACGGCCCCCGCGCCATGATCGCTTGATAGGGCCGGGCCTATCGCCTAAAGACCGATGACAGGGAAAATTGGGCGGAGACCGGCAATGTCAAACGATCTGATGGCGGGAAAACGGGGCCTTATCATGGGTCTGGCCAACGACAAGTCCATCGCTTGGGGGATTGCCAAGGCCTGCGCCGATGCCGGGGCAGAGCTTGCGTTCTCTTATCAGGGCGAGGCGCTGATGAAACGCGTGGGTCCGCTGGCCGGACAGCTGGGCTCGGACATCGTGCTGCCCTGCGACGTGTCAGACATGGCGTCGGTCGACGCGCTCTTTGCCGCGCTGGGCGAGCGCTGGGACAACCTCGATTTCGTCGTCCACGCCATCGGCTTTTCCGACAAGTCGGAATTACGCGGCCGCTATGTCGACACCAGCCGCGACAATTTCACCATGACAATGGACATCTCGGTCTATTCCTTCACCGCAATCATGCAGCGCGCCGAGAAAATGATGAAAAACGGCGGTTCGGCCGTGACGCTGACCTATTACGGCGCCGAGCGGATCATGCCGCATTACAACGTCATGGGCGTGGCCAAGGCCGCGCTCGAGGCCTCGGTGCGTTATCTGGCCGAGGATCTGGGCAAGGACGGTATCCGCGTCAACGCCATCAGCGCAGGCCCGATCAAGACGCTGGCGGCCTCGGGCATCGGCGATTTCCGCTACATAATGAAATGGAACGAATACAATTCGCCCCTGCGCCGAAACGTGACGATCGAGGACGTGGGCAAATCCGCGCTCTACCTGCTCAGCGATCTGGGCTCGGGCGTGACCGGCGAAACCCATCACGTCGACGCGGGCTACCATGTCGTCGGCATGAAGGCCGTTGACGCCCCCGACATCACCAAGGGCTGAGCGCCCGCCGCCCCAGCCCCTCCGTTCCCGCCTAGGAGACACGCCATGACCGACCGCCTGCCGCATGAAAAAGGCTTTCACGTCAGCTGGGACCAACTGCACCGCGACGCCCGCGCTCTGGCCTGGCGGCTGCAGGGCCAGGGGCCGGACGACGGCGGCTGGCGGGCGGTCGTGGCCATCACTCGCGGCGGCATGGCCCCCGCGATGATCGTCGCGCGCGAGCTCGATATCCGTACCGTCGACACGATCAGCGTCAAATCCTACAACCACCAGACCCAGTCCGAGCCCAAGGTGATCAAATCGCCCGACATGGACATCGTCGGCGACGGCACCGGCGTTCTGATCGTGGATGACCTGGTCGACACCGGCCGCACGCTCGAAGTGGTGCGCCAGCACATGCCCAAGGCCCATGTGGCCACGGTCTACGCTAAGCCGATGGGGCGGCCCCAGGTCGACACTTTCATCACCGAGGTCAGCCAGGACACCTGGATCTTCTTCCCCTGGGACATGGCGCTGCAATACGTCAAACCCTACCGCGGCGACGAATGACGCGACCCCGACCAGACCGCGCCCGCCCCCTGCTTTCACTGATCCACAAATATCCCGGGGAGCGCGAGGGGCAGCGCCCCTCGCTCCCGTCCGCACCACATCGCGCCGCAACCGACAGGATGGCCCCGACATGACCAGCCGCACCGAATCCACCTTTCCGCCCCCGGTGATGGAGGCGCGCCGCTGGCTCGACGGCGTGACCTTCTCCGACGCCAAACCGCTCCTGAACGTCAGCCAGGCCGCGCCGGTCGATCCGCCGCCGCAGCCCCTGCTCGACGCCATGGCAGAGGCGCTGAAGGACCCCGCAACACATCTTTACGGCCCGGTGCTGGGCCTGCCGGCCCTGCGCACCGAGCTGGCGGCGCAATGGGCCGATCATTACCACGGCGCGGTCCGCCCCGATCAGGTGGCCATCACCTCGGGCTGCAACCAGGCCTTTGCCGCGGTGATCAGCGCGATCTGCACCGAAGGGGATGAAGTTATCCTTCCAACCCCTTGGTACTTCAACCATAAAATGTGGCTCGACATGGCCGGGGTCCGGGCCGTGCCGTTGGCCACCGGCGGCGATCTGATCCCGGATGCCGAGGCCGCCCGCACCTTCATCACCCCGCGCACCCGCGCCATCGCGCTGGTCACGCCCAACAACCCCGGCGGCGTCGAATATCCGGCGGACACACTCGACGCCTTCTTCGCGCTCGCCCGCGACACTGGCATCCGGCTGATCGTGGATGAGACCTACCGCGATTTCGACAGCCGCCCGACCCCGCCGCACACCCTGCTGCAGGACGCGGAATGGGACAACACGCTGATCCAGCTTTATTCCTTCTCGAAGGCCTACCGCCTGACCGGCCACCGCGTCGGCGCCATGATTGCCCATCCCGCGCTTCTGGCCGAGGTCGAGAAATTCCTCGACACGGTCGCCATCTGCCCCAGCCAGCTTGGTCAACGCGCCGCCCTTTGGGGCCTGCAGAACCTGCGCCAGTGGCTTGCGGGCGAACGCGACGAGATCCTGGGCCGCCGCCGCGCGATCGAGGACAACATGCCCAAGCTGACCGCGAAAGGCTGGCGGCTGATGGGCGTCGGCGCCTATTTCGCCTATCTCGAACATCCCTTCGCCGAAAGCAGCGCAACCCTCGCACCGAAACTGGTGCAAGAGGCCGGCATCCTGACCCTGCCCGGCACGATGTTCATGCCCGCGGACGACCCCGCCGGCGCGCGCCAGTTCCGCGTCGCCTTCGCCAATATCGACGCCGCCGGCATCGCCACGCTCTTTGACAGACTGGCCGTGCTCGACTGGCCCCTTGCGGCCCGGGAAACGGGCCAGTAGACATCCGCGACGCCGCGCGAAGAAACACCAAAGGACAGCTCCCCCATGGCCCTGAAATCCCGCAGCCTTTCCAAGACCTTCATGTGGATCGTGATGGCATTGCTGATGGTCGGCCTCGCAGGCTTCGGCGCGGTCAGCTTCACCGGCACGCAGCGCAGCATCGGGTCGGTCGGCGATCAGGAGATTTCGCTCGACCGCTACGCCCGGACACTGCAGCAGGAAATCCGCGCGGTCGAGGCGCAGACCCGCCAGCCGCTGCCCTTCCCGCAGGCGCAGGCGCTGGGGCTGCCGCAGCAGGTTCTGTCGCAGCTGGTCACCGCCGCGGCGCTCGATCACGAGGCCTTTGCGATGGGCATTTCCGTCGGCGACGCGCGGCTGGCAGACGAACTGCGACAGATCCCGGCCTTTCAGGGGCCCGACGGCAGTTTCGACCGTCAGGCTTACGGCTTTGCGCTGCAGAACGCCGGTCTGACCGAGGCGCAATTCGAGGCGGACCTGCGCGCCGAAACCGCCCGCACGCTCTTGCAGGGCGCGATCCTGTCGGGCACCGCCATGCCCGACACCTATACCGACACGCTGCTGGCCTTCGCCGGGGAACGCCGCGCCTTCACCTATGCCACGCTGACCGATACCGATCTGACCGCGCCCGTGCCGGTGCCCAGCGACAGTGACCTGACCGCCTGGTACGAGGATAACATCGACCGCTTCACCCTGCCCGAGACCAAGGTTCTGACCTATGTCTGGCTGACGCCCGAGATGATCACCGACAGCGTCGAGGTCGACGAAGATGCCCTGCGCGCCGCCTATGACGAGCGCAGCGCCGAATACAACATCCCCGAGCGCCGTCTGGTCGAGCGTCTGGTCTTTGCCGACAACGCCGCCGCGCAAACCGCCGCCGACGCCATCGCGTCCGGTGAAACCCGGTTCGAGGACGCGGTTAAGGCGCGCGGCCTCAGCCTGTCGGACATCGACATGGGCGACGTGACCCAGGCCGATCTCGACGCTGCGGGCGCCGATGTCTTCGCCGCCGCGCCGGGCGATGTGGTCGGGCCGCTGCCCACGTCGCTGGGCCCCGCGCTCTTCCGCGTGAACGGCGTGATGGCGGCGCAAAGCACCAGCTTCGAAGAGGCCATTCCCGACCTGCGCGGCGAACTGGCGCTCGACCGCGCACGCCGGGTGATCGAAACCCAGGCGCAGGATTTCGACGACCGCCTGGCGGGCGGCGCGACGCTCGAACAGCTGGCGTCCGAGACCGACATGCAACTGGGCAATATCGCCTGGTATCCCGGCGTCGATGCCGAAATCGCCGCCTATGACGCCTTCCGCGAGGCCGCCACCGCCATAGGCACCAGCGATTTCCCGGCAATCGACGGGCTGGGCGACGGCGGCATCTTCGCCATGCGCCTGGACGAGATCCGCGATCCCGCCCCGCGCCCCTTCGACGACGTGGCCGAGGACGTGGCCGCCGGCTGGGCCGACGACCAGATCACCGCCGCACTGACCGAACAGGCCGAGGCGCTGGTCTCCAGGCTGACCCAGGGCGAGACCTTTACCGACATCGGCCTTACGCCGGTCGAAGAGCCGGGGCTGACCCGCAACGCCAACGCGCGCGGCCTGCCCGCGGGCGTTCTGGCCGCCGTCTTCGACATGGCCACGTCAGCCGTGCAGAGCGTTCCCGGCGATGCCGCCGTCACGCTGGTGCGGCTCGACGACGTCCTGCCCGCCGACCGCACGTCCGAAGAGGCGCAGGCGCTGGTGCAGGCGCTGCAGAACCAGGCCGCGGGCGACATGGCGCAGGACATCTACAACGCGCTGGCCAGCGACATCCAGCAGCGCGCCGGGGTCGAGATCGACCAGACCGCGATCAACGCCGTTCACGCGCAGTTCCAGTAGCCATGGCCCTCACCCCCTCATACGACGATTTCGCCCGCGCCTTCGAGGCGGGCGAAAATCAGATCGTCTACACCCGCCTGGCCGCCGATCTCGACACACCGGTGTCGCTGATGCTGAAACTCACTGGGGCGGCCAAGGACGCCTTCATGCTTGAATCGGTCACCGGCGGCGAGGTGCGCGGGCGCTATTCCATCATCGGGATGAAGCCCGATCTGATCTGGCAGTGCCACGGTACCAAGAGCCGCCTCAATCGCCAGGCCCGCTTTGACGCCGAGGCCTTCGAGGATCTGCCCGGCGATCCCCTGACAGAACTGCGCCGCCTGATCGCCGAATCCCGCATCGACCTGCCCGAGGATCTGCCGCAGGCGGCCGCCGGGCTCTTCGGTTATCTGGGCTATGACATGATCCGGCTGGTTGAACGCCTGCCCGACGTCAACCCCGATCCGCTGGGTCTGCCCGACGCCATGCTGATGCGCCCTTCGGTGGTCTGCGTGCTGGACGGGGCCAAGGGCGAGGTGACCGTCGTGTCGCCCGCATGGGCGCAGGACGGGCTGTCGCCCCGCGCCGCCTATGCCCAGGCCGCAGAGCGGGTGATGGATGCGGTACGCGATCTCGAACGCGCGCTACCGCAGGCCAGCCGCGATCTGGGCGAGGCGCATGAAGTCGCGCCCCCGGTGTCGAACTTCACCCACGAGGGTTACAAGGCCGCGGTCGAAAAGGCCAAGGAGTACATCCGCAAGGGCGACATCTTTCAGGTCGTGCCGTCGCAGCGCTGGACGCAGGAATTCCCCCTGCCCCCTTTCGCACTTTATCGTTCTCTGCGAAGGACTAACCCCTCGCCCTTCATGTTCTACTTCAACTTCGGCGGCTTCCAGGTGATCGGCGCGAGCCCCGAGATCCTGGTGCGCGTCTTCGGGCGCGAGGTCACCATCCGCCCCATCGCCGGCACCCGCCCGCGCGGCGCGACGCCAGCCGAGGACAAGGCGCTGGAACAGGATCTGCTGGCCGACAAGAAGGAACTGGCCGAACACCTGATGCTGCTCGACCTGGGGCGCAACGACACCGGGCGTGTCTCCAAGATCGGCACCGTGCGCCCGACCGAGCAATTCATCATCGAACGCTACAGCCACGTCATGCACATCGTGTCGAACGTGGTCGGCGAGCTGTCGGAGGATCACGACGCACTCTCGGCCCTCCTGGCCGGTCTGCCCGCCGGCACCGTCAGCGGCGCCCCCAAAGTGCGCGCGATGGAGATCATCGACGAGCTCGAGCCGGAAAAACGGGGCGTCTACGGCGGCGGCGTGGGCTATTTCAGTGCGGGCGGCGACATGGACATGTGCATTGCGCTCCGCACCGCCATCGTGAAGGACCGCAAGCTTTACATCCAGGCCGGCGGCGGTGTGGTCTACGACAGCGATCCCGAGGCCGAGTACCAGGAAACCGTTCACAAGTCCAACGCCATCCGCCGCGCCGCCGCCGATGCCGCACGCTTTACCCGGGACGGCAATAGCTGACCCCGCCCTTTCACTGATCCAAAAATTTCCCGGGGAGTGTGAGGGGCTGGCCCCTCACTCCGACGCCGGCCAAAAGCGATCAGTCTGCCGCCAGCAACCGTATCCGCTCGATCATCGCGCGCAGACCGTTCGAACGTTGCGCCGAAAGATGATCGTTCAGGCCCAGCCGTCCCAGCTCGGCCCGCGCATCGACCCCGCCGACATCCGCCAGCGGCAGCCCGTCGTAAAGCCGGTGCAGCACGGCGATCAGCCCGCGCACGATCATGGCGTCGCTGTCGCCCTGAAAGTGGAACCTGCCATCCTCGATCTTGGGATGCAGCCAGACCTGGCTGGCGCAGCCGTCCACCTTGGTGGCGGGCACTTTCAGCGCATCGTCCATGGGCGCCATCGCGCGGCCCATCTCGATCACCATCCGGTACCTGTCTTCCCAATCGTCGAGAAACTCGAAATCCTCGACCACTTCCTCGAACGCCGCCTGGGCCATGCCGTCTCCTTGTCTCTGTTGCCGAAGACCTAGGCAGACCGATGGCGAAGGTCCAGACCCGCTTGACGCTTTTCAAGGCGCGCGCAATGCGTTACGCCCGTATCCGAGGGAAAAAAGGCGGCGTGCGATGATCAAACCCATTTCGGTGCTTCTGGTTTCGGCCCTGGTTCTGACCAGCTGCGGCACGGTGCGCGAGTCGCGCTTCAATCCGTTCAACTGGTTCGGGCGCGGCGTGTCCGAACCGGTGGCCAATGCCGATTCCACGGTCAATCCGCTGATCCCGCGCCGCCGCGCCAACATTTTCCGGCAAGAGGCCGAGACCGCCTATCGCGGCACGCCGGTGGCCGAGATCACAGAGTTGCTGATCGAACGGCGCCCGGGCGGCGCGATCCTGCGCACCACCGGTCTGGCCAACCGGCTGGGGCCCTTCGACGTGCGGCTGGTGCCGGTGGCCGAGGAATCCGACGGCGCGACCCTGACCTATACGCTGAGCGCGCTGCAGCAGCCCGGGCCGCGCAACACCGGGCCGCGCGCGCGCCAGATCACCGCGGCGCTCTGGCTGACCGATCAGCAACTGGCGGGTGTGCGCACGATCCGGGTGCGCGGGCTGACCAACATCCGCACCGCGCGCCGCTGACGGCCGTTACTCGATTTTAAAGTTCGATCACTTCCACCGACCGGCCCTTCGCGGCCAGGGCGATCTCGCCCTCGCAAAGCCGCAGCGCGTCCTCGCCAAACACTTCGCGCCGCCAGCCCGACAGGGCCGCCACGTCGCGCAGCCCGGCGGCAATCGCGTCAAGGTCGCTCGACGGCGCGATCAGCCTTGAGGCCACGCCCGAGCTTTCGGTCTTGGCCTTCAGCAGCACCCGCAAAAGATCGGCCAGCGCCGGGTTGACCTGCAGCTTGTCGCGGCTGGTGTCGGGCTTGGGCAGATCGTCTTTCGGGGTGTCGACCCCTTGCTTGACGGCGGTCAGGATCCCCTCGGCGATGTCGCCGCGCCGCGCCTCGCGCAAAAGCAGCCGGGACCGGCCCAGATCCGCCAGGCTCTGCGGTTTGGTCGAGGCCAGCTCGACCAGCGCGTCGTCCTTGAAGATGCGCGCGCGCGGCACGTTGCGCGACTGCGCCATATCCTCGCGGAACCGGGCCAGCTCGCGCACCACGGCCAGGAACCGGGGGCTGTTCGAGCGCACCTTGATGCGCTTCCAGGCCTCGTCGGGGCGGGTGATGTAGGTCTCGGGGTTGGTCAGCACCGCCAGCTCCTCGGCGACCCAGCGGTCGCGCCCGGTCTGTTCCAGCTTGCGGGCCAGGAATTCGTAGATCTGGCGCAGATGGGTCACGTCCGCCAGCGCATAGGTCTTTTGCGCATCGCTCAGCGGGCGGCGCGACCAGTCGGTGAAGCGCGAGGATTTGTCGAGCGACTGCTTGGCGATCCGCTTGACCAGCGTCTCATAGCCCACCTGCTCGCCGAAACCGCAGACCATCGCCGCCACCTGCGTATCGAAGAGCGGCGCGGGGATCACCCCGTTGTCGATGAAGAAAATCTCGAGATCCTGGCGCGCGGCGTGGAACACCTTGACCACGCTTTCGTCGCGAAAGAGCGCCATCAGCGGGTCGAGCGACAGCCCATCGGCCAGCGGATCGACCAGCACTGCATCCGCCTCGTCCTTGCCCGGCAGGGCCAGCTGGATGAGGCACAGCTTGGAATAATAGGTGCGTTCGCGCAGGAACTCGGTGTCGACGGTGACATAGTCCGCCGCATGCGCCCGGGTGCAAAAGGCGTTCAGATCGTCCGTCGTGGTGATGGTTATCATCTGTAAAGCTTCGTTCTTTTGTTATTCAATCGTGTGCCCGGTCGGGGCACCATAGGGGGTAACGCCGGTCAAAACCAGATCGTTCCGTCAGCCGGTCTGGACAGACGGAGTGTCACGCAAAACAAACTGCCGCAGCATGGCGGGATAGAGCCGGTGTTCCTCCTCAAGCACACGCGCGGCCAGGGTTTCGGGCGTGTCGCCGGTCAGCACCGGCACGCGGGCCTGGCCCAGGATCGGACCGTCGTCAAGCTCGGGCGTGACCTCATGCACGGTGCAGCCATGCTCGGTCTCTCCGGCGTCAAGCGCGCGGGCGTGGGTGTGCAGGCCACGGTATTTGGGCAAGAGCGACGGGTGGATGTTCAGCATCCGCCCGCGCCAGCGCGACACGAAGCCCTCGGTCAGCACCCGCATGAATCCGGCCAGGCAGATCAAATCCGGTTGGTAAGCCATCAGCGTCGATTGCAGCGCGGCCTCGAAGGCCGCCCGGTCACCCTTGAAGGGCCGGTGGTCCACCACCTCGGTCGGCACGCCGCGCTCGCGCGCGCGTTCCAGCCCCTTGGCGTCGGCGGAATTGGCCAGCACGACGCAAGGCCGCGCGGGATGATCGCCGGTCATGCTTTCGACCAGCTTGACCATGTTCGATCCGCTGCCCGAGATCAGGATCGCCACACGTCTGGTCACGCAAGCGTCCCGTCGTACCGCACACCCTCGCCCGCCGTGACCCTGCCCAGCCGCAGGACCGTCTCGCCCGCCTCGGACAGCACCGTGCTCAGCGCGTCGGCGCGGGCGGCCTCGACCACAACGACCATGCCGATGCCCGAATTGAAGGTCTTGAGCATCTCGCCGGTGTCCATCGCGCCGGTGTCGCGCATCCATGCGAAGACCGGCGGCAACGTCCAGGCGCCAAGGTCGATCTGCGCGCGCAGGCCATCGGGCAGAACGCGCGGCAGGTTCTCGGTCAGCCCGCCGCCGGTGATATGGGCCAGCGCATGGACGTCGCCCGCCTTGATCGCCGCCAGCGCCGGTTTGACGTAAAGCCGCGTGGGCGTCAGCAGCGCAGCACCCAGCGACCCTTCGGCCCAGGGGCAGGCCGCGTCCCAGCCCAGCCCCGAATGCGCCACCAGCTTGCGCACCAGGCTATAGCCGTTGGAATGCACCCCGTCGCTGGCGAGCCCCAGCAGCACGTCGCCCGCCCGCACGCCGTCGGGCAACGCGGTGCCGCGTTCCATCGCGCCCACGGCAAAGCCCGCGAGATCGAAGTCACCCGCCGGATACATGCCCGGCATTTCCGCCGTCTCACCGCCGATCAGCGCACATCCCGACTGCGCGCAGCCCTCGGCGATGCTCTCGATCACCTTGGCGGCGGTCTCGGTTTCCAACTTGCCGGTGGCGAAATAATCGAGGAAGAACAAGGGCTCCGCCCCCTGACAGACCAGATCGTTGACGCACATCGCCACCAGGTCGATGCCCACGCCCTCGACATGGCCGGTATCGATCGCGATGCGCAGCTTGGTGCCCACGCCATCCGTGGCGGCCACCAGCACCGGGTCGTCATAGCCCGCGCCCTTGAGGTCGAAAAGCGCGCCAAATCCGCCCAGCCCGCTCATCACGCCGGGCCGGTTGGTGCGCTTGGCGGCGGGCTTGATCCGCTCGACCAGCGCATTGCCCGCGTCGATATCCACGCCCGCGTCGGCATAGGTCATGCCGGGTTTCTGATCGCTCATGAGGGCTCCCCTTCGGTCACTGCGGCGGCTTTAGCGCAACGGCCCGTCGAAGGAAAGCGCCGGTTGCGGGCGCGGGTCTTGTACCGGCATTTCGGGTCCTGGCCGATGCGCCGCCCCCCGGTCGGCGCTCGTGCCCCAAATGCCACAGGCCGCCTGCGCGGCGGACAACCGATTTGCAATGGACCCCGCGCGCGTGCCAACTGATTTCCAAAGTGTTTTGAAAAGGTTGATCGCAATGCCAACGCTGACTTTCGACGGGATCGGTGCGTATTATTTCCAGTCCTATTCCACCGACGGCGGCGATTACGATTTCGGCACCCAGCCGGTCACGCTGAGCGTGACGTTAAGCGACGACCACCTCGCGGTCATAAATGGCGGTGCCATCGAGACGCTGGCCGGATCGATCAGCGACATCACCGCGACCTATCCCAATTTCGGTTCGATTGTCCTGAGTTTCGATGACTTCTCGTACGAATTCACCGATGACGGTTACTGGCCAACCCGGACGCAATGGTCGGTCGAGCGCATTTACCACCCCGGCGGGGTGACCGACACCCTGGTGCTGGATTGGCGGGAAGACACGGAATTCAGCATCGATTCCGACGACTACACCTTCTGGTTCCCGCTGGCGGGACCCGACATCGCCCTGCTGACCTATGGCGAGATCTTCGGCGATCCGCCCTTGCTGGACAGCGAAGCGGTCGAGGACGGCCCGCTTGCGGACGCCGAAGGCTTTTCGTTCTTCACCGCGGCCGAGGGCGGCTATCCCGGGCCCGAGGTCATCCCCGGCGTCGCGCTGACCGCCGATCCCGAGGGCAGCTATCTCAACGGCGGCGCGGGGCGCGACACGCTTACGGGCGGCGATGGCGACGACCTGATCCCGGGCCGCGGTGGCAGCGACAGGCTTTACGGCAACGGCGGCAACGACGCCCTGGCAGGCGGCGACACGATCGAAGGCGGGGATGGCGACGACACCATCGGCGGCGGCACCGGCAACGACGTGATCCGGGGCGGCCTGGGCAACGACCTGATCGGCGGCGGCCAAGGCGACGACATGATCTGGGCCGGTGTATACAACGATTTGAGCAGCGATACCGTCTCGGCGGGCCTCGGCGACGATTATGTTTGGGCGGGTGAAGGCGACGACCTCTTGTCCGGCAGTTTCGGCGACGACACCATCTATGCGGGCGACGGTAACAACATTGTCGGCGGCGGTCAGGGGCACGACAGGATCGAGGGATCGGGCGGCAACGACCAGTTCTTTGCCGGGTCCGGCGCCGATACCCTGCACGGGCTGAGCGGCGACGATCTGCTTTTCGGCGGCGACGGGTCGGATCGTCTGGCCGGCGGCTTTGGGGCCGACACCTTGCGCGGCGGCCGTGGCGACGATCAGCTTTTCGGCAACTGGTTCGGGCCGGGCGTCGGCCCGGCGGATGGCGAGGTCGACATCTTCCAGTTCAACGCCAACATCAACAACGGGTCCGACACGATCGGCGGCTTCGACGCCGGGCTCGACATCATCGAGATCAGAGGCCTGACGAGTGTCGCGCAGATCGACGTCACCTCTGCCGCCGGATCCGAGCTGACCTTCGGCTTCGGCCCGTCGCAGATCAGAATGCTGGGCCTGACGACCGAGGATTTCGAGACCCTGATCTTCGAATTCGTCTGACGCCAGCGGGCCACGCCGTCGCGACGGCCCGGCAAAGAAAAGCACCGCTTGCGGGCGCGGGCGTTGTATGACCCGCTCAGGTTGATAGTGTACCCCGGTACGGTACCCGAAAGTCGCGTCTATGCCCGAAACCACGTGGCCCTGGCTGCATGCCCACGGCCCGCTCATCGCCCTCTTGGGCCTGATCGTCGCGGTGCTGGCGCTGGTCCTGCCGCTGGCGTTGGCGCGCTATCAGTCCTTCGGCCTGCGCGACATGGTGAGGGACCGCCCCAGCCACCCGGGCCTGATCGAGGATTACAGCGTCTCACGCTCCGCCGGCTATTACCGCGCCATCGACCGGCTTCTGGGCTTGGCCGACCAGATCTACGGCCCCGCGTTTCTGGGCCGGGCGGCTTTCGACCGGTGCCTGCAGATCGCGTTCTTCTATCCGCTGCTGGCGATCCTGATCGCCTGGATGGGCTGGGGCACGGCGACAATCGGCGGCTTGTCTGTTTTCGAACAAAGCTACGACTTCTGGGGCGGGATGTGGCGCGGGGCGGTGGTTCTGCTGCTGATCGCCGGCACGGTAATGTTTCTGCCGCGCTGGGTCCGGTGGTGGGATGCCAGACTTGACCGGGCGATAGAAACGGCAAAGGCTGTTGACCAACGGGCTGGTTTTCTATCGAAGGCAGCCCGTTGGTCAGAAGTCGGTGTCGGTGCCGGTTTCGTTGCCGGTGTCGTTGCCGGTGTCGGTGCCGGTTTCGTTGCCGGTGTCGGTGTCGATCCAACGGAGATAAGCACCCTTCTGCTCTTCCTTCTCATCCTGCCCCTCCTCAACGCCCTGGCCGATTTCGCCTCGCTCGCCGCGACCCGCCGGTACCTGACCAATATGTCGCGCCGCCGCCCCGGTGCCCTCGGCATCCTGCACGATGTCGCGCTCGACATCGGCGCCGCCGCCGTTGCCCTGGGCGCGCTGGTGACAGCGATCATCGGCCTGCTGGAGCTTTGGCAAATGGCCTTCCCTCAGACACTGGCCTTCGACTGGCGCGGCTTCCGCGACGCCGTTCTGGCCGGTGATACCGGGCAGGTCAGCGTGCTGGTCCTGATGGCCGGCACGACGCTCTTGCCCACGATCATCCATGCCGTGATCGGCCTCGCCGGGCTCTGGGCCGCCGACAGCCCGTCCTGGGCCAAGGCCGTGCAGGAATTGTGCAACCCGCCCGAGGAACTGTCGATCCACTGGGCCGAAAAGGTCGTGCGCCTGATCCGCCGGGGCCGCGCCTGGGCCTGGGCCCGCGCGATCATCGTCGTGGTCCTGCCCTGCCTCGCCGGGCTATGGTGGCTCTGGAGCATGCTCACCGCTTGACCCGCCCGCGCGCACTGAATACCAAACGCTTCGGGGGCCTGTAGCTCAATTGGTTAGAGCAGAGCGCTCATAACGCTTTGGTTGCGGGTTCGAGTCCTGCCGGGCCTACCATTCCCCCCGCGCAATACCGCCCCGGACGTGATCCGGGCCTCCCGGCCAACAGCCGTCTCAGGCATGATACCAGATGCCGGCGCGGGCGGACATCGGGTGCCTCACCAATACCGCCGCCGGCATATGCACCGCGCGTGCACCGCTGCTAGAGCGTCGTCCATTTAATCTGCAACATATCCGGCAGCCTTGAAGAGGTTTCTGCACTCGTTTGGCGGGAAG
>NZ_JAWHTD010000015.1:0-88147 GCF_032586235.1 Aestuariicoccus sp. MJ-SS9 | reverse complement strand
CCGCCGACGAGATCCTCACCTCCGTCCAACGCTTTTGCCAGAAATCATTGGCAAGAACTTCAGATTCAGGTGACTAGTCCAGCCCCGCGCGCAGATCCGCCAGTGTTTTGCGGTCGTCGTCGTCCAGATCGCAGACACGGCTGCGAAAGAGCGTCGCCTGCGACCGCAGCACGGGCGGTTCGGCGAGGATCTTCAGGTGGTTGGCCCGCAGGGTTTCTCCGGTCGAGGTGATGTCGGCGATCGCCTCGGCGGTGAGGTTCTTGACCGTGCCCTCGGTTGCGCCCTGGCTGTCGACCAGCTGATAATCCGCCACCCCGCCCGCGCGCAGATACTCGCGCACCAGCCGGTGGTATTTCGTGGCGATCCGGAGCCGGAAGCCATGGCGCTTGCGGAAGGCCGCCGCGGCGGCGTCCAGATCGTCGAGCGTATCGACATCGACCCAGGCCTGCGGCACCGCCACGATCAGGTCCGCATGGCCAAAGCCCAGCTCGGCCAGCGGCTCGACCTGTTGCTCCCAGCCCAGCAGCTTTTCGCGGATGAGGTCGGTGCCGGTCACCCCCAGATGGATGCGCCCCGCCGCCAGCTCGCGCGGGATCTCGCCCGCCGAGAGCAGCACCAGATCGACCCCGTCGATCCCTTCCACAGCGCCGGAATATTCGCGTTCCGACCCGGTGCGGCTTAGCGTGATGCCGCGCGCCGCGAACCAGTCGAAGGTCTTTTCCATCAGCCGCCCCTTGGACGGCACCCCCAGCTTAAGCGTCATGACGCCCCCCCGCCCAAGGCCAGCACGAGGCCGGGCCGGATCACGCCGCCCACCGCCGGGATCGCCCCGCCCGAGCCCAGCTGCCGCGTCAGCGCGTCGTACCGCCCGCCGGTGGCCACCGGGGGCAGATCTGGCCGGGCGTCGGCCACGAGGCCAAAGACGAACCCGTCGTAATATTCCATCGACGTGCGGCCAAAGCTGGCCTCGAAGGCCAGCCGGGTGACATCGACGCCGCGCGCCTCGAGCGCGATGCAGCGCTCTTCGAACCGCTCGACGGCCGGAACCAGGCTTGGCAGATCGACGGCAATGTCGCGCAGATGTTCCAGCGCATGGGGGCAGGTCTCGCGCACCGACAGCACCGCGTCGATCAGCGCCAGCTGGCCTTCGGCAAGCGGACCCTCGGCGGCGTCGGCGCGCAGGGCCTCGATCCGAGCCGCGATCTCGGATTCCGAGCGCAGGCCGATCATCGGCCCAGCCGCCGCCATCGGATCGTCCGCCGCCAGAAGTGCTGCGCGGGTCGGCGGCACCGGGCTGCGGCCCGCGAACCGATCCAGCAGCGCGCGAAAGCGGCGCGGCCGCCAGAGGTGCCGCATCAGTGCGGCACGGCGCCGTTCCGAGGTGTCGAGCCCCGCGACCGCCGCCGTCAGGATCCCTATGTCGCCGGTCACCGCGCGCAAGCCGAGCCCGGCCAGCGTCTCGGCGATCACCGCAAATACCTCGGCGTCGGCGGCGGCGGGGTTGGCGCCGTCGAAGACCTCGTAGCCTACCTGCATGTATTCCGAGGCCCGTTCGGGGTGATCCTCCTGGCGGCGGAAAATCTCTCCGGCATAGGTGTAGCGGGCGGGTTCTGCGCCGTCGGTCATGTGCATCTGCACCACCGGCACGGTGAAGTCGGGGCGCAGCATCACCTCGCCGCGCACCGGATCGCTGGTCACATAGGCGCGCGCGCGGATGTCCTCGCCGTAAAGGTCGAGCAGCGTTTCGGCCGGCTGCAGGATTGCGCAGTCGACGGGCTGCGCGCCAGCCATCTCGAAGACCCGGCGCAGGCGCGCCGCCTCGGCCCGTTCCGCCAGGGTCATCCCTGCCCGTCCAGAATCTCGCGCACCTTGGCCACCAGATCGCCGCGCGGCACCTCGTACTGGCTGGGGCGTTCCTTCCATTCCTCGAGGCTGGCGTTCTCGGCGATCCTGGCGCCGAGGATCAGGTCCTTGATCTGCACCATTCCGCGCTCTTTTTCGTCCCCGCCCTCGATCACCGCGACGGGGCTCTGGCGTTTGTCGGCGTATTTCAGCTGGTTGCCGAAGTTCTTGGGATTGCCCAGATAGACCTCGGCGCGGATGCCCGCGCCGCGCAGCTCGGCCACCATGGCCTGGTAATCGGCCATGCGGTCGCGGTCCATCACCGTGACCACGACGGGGCCGCGCTCGGCGGTCGCGATGCGACCCTTCTCGCGAAGAGCGGCCAGCAACCGGTCGACCCCGATGCTGACGCCGGTGGCGGGCACCGGCTGGCCGGTGAAGCGCTTGACCAGGTCGTCATACCGCCCGCCGCCGGCAACCGAGCCGAACTGCCGCTTGCGGCCTTTCTCGTCGAAGATCTCGAAGGTCAGCTCGGCCTCGAAGACCGGCCCGGTGTAATAGCCGAGGCCGCGCACCACGCTTGGGTCGATCACGATGCGGTCGGGGCCGTAGCCCTGCGCTTCCAGCAGTTGGGCAATCTTACTTAGTTCACGAACACCCTCAGATCCTTGGACCGAATTCTCTACGAGTTTACCAAGGTCACGAAGTGTGTGTTGATTGACCAATCGCCTGCCGTGCAAAAATTCAATAACGATCTCGGCTTGCCAATTATACAACCCGACGCCCTCGATAAACGCGCCGGACGCGTCACGCCTTCCGGTTGTCAAAAGTTCATGAACACCAGATGCTCCGACTTTGTCAAACTTGTCGATCGTCCGCAAAACCGCAGCTTTCTTTTCTTCCAAATCGAAACCCGGTTTCAATGCGTCCGAAGCAATATAACTTTCATCGCTGAAAATAAGCTCCAGCACGCCGTTCAGAACCTTGCGGTTGTTGATCCGCACCAGGTAATCGCCGCGCGGAATGCCCACGGTTTCCAGCGTGTCGGCCAGCATGGCGCAGATCTCGGCATCCGCCGCGACCGAGGCCGCGCCGACCGTATCCGCATCGCATTGATAGAACTGCCGGTACCGCCCCGGCCCCGGCTTTTCGTTGCGCCAAACGGGCCCCATGGCGTAGCGCCGGTAGGGCAGCGGCAGGTCGTTGCGGTTCTGGGCATAGACCCGGGCCAGCGGGGCGGTCAGGTCGTAACGCAGCGCCATCCAGCCGTCGTCGTCATCCTCCCATGCGAAGACGCCTTCGTTGGGGCGGTCGACGTCGGGCAGGAACTTGCCCAGCGCCTCGACGGTCTCGACCGCGCTCGATTCCAGCGCGTCGAAGCCGTAGGCGTGGTAGACCCCGGCGATCTGGCGCAGCATCCCATCGCGCTCGGTCACCTCCGCGCCGAAATAGTCGCGGAATCCCTTGGGGGTCTGCGCCTTGGGGCGCGGGGTCTTCTTGGGCTTGGCCATGGCTTTGCGTCCGGCTGTTCAGGGCGGTCGCCGGTCATGTAACGGCTGCGGCGGACAGGGGCAAGCGATGGCCGCCAGATGCGCTTGCGCCAGAGGCCGCCAGCGCCTATTTGCGCGGGGAACGGAGGCTGACATGGCAGAACATCTCGAAGAACGTCTGGCGCATCTGATCCGCACGGTCGAAGACCTGTCCGACACCGTCGCCCGTCAGGACCGCGAGATCGAGGTGCTGACCCGGCGCCTGGCCCTGCTGATGGAGCGCGAGGCCCAACGCGAGGCGGAAGGCACAGGCGGCATCGTGCTGGGCGACGAACGCCCGCCGCATTACTGACGTCGCCCAGGACCCGATCCGGGGCCTCCGGTCCCTTGGTTGGCGGGACAGGCCACGAGGACCCGGGCCAAACCCGGGACGAGGTCAGTTCTTGATGTCGGTGGCCAGCACCGCGCCGTCGTGCAGCAGGACCGTCTTCCAGCGGGGGTTGCTGCCGAAGCGTTCGTAGACCGACACAAAGGTCGTCTGCGGCTCCAGCCGGCGCATCGCAGACCCGCAGGGCTTGCCCTTGCCGACCCGGCAGATGCGGGACTTCAGCTTTTCATAGGCCGCGTCGGTGGTCGAATAGGGCTGCACCTTGGCCGGCAATCCATAGCGCAGCTGTTCATGCAGCACCGGCGAGCCGAACATCGCCAGCGCCGCGGTGAACTGGCGGGCGCATCCGTCGTCGAAACCGGTCAGGAAGAAGGTGTGCGGCGCGGTGTTGCCGGGCTGCGTGTCGTAGAGCTTGAAGGTGCCGCGGCGTTCGGGGTAGCTCGCCACCCTCTTGCCCAGTACCCGCCGGGGCACGCCGCAGAGACGCGCCATCTTGCCGTAGGGCAAGGTCACACCGGGGCCGACCTGTCCATAATCCGGATCGCCCGGTTCGGGCGCGTTTGCCTCTGGCTCAGGGTCGGCTCCGCCGCCGAAAAGACCGCCGAACACCCCGCCGCTTCTTGGCGCAGGGTCCTGCGGGGCTTTTGCTGCCCGCTTTATACTTCCGTCCGGGGCGGCCGATCGCCGGCCCTGCTCCGTCTCGTCCGCCTTGGCGGTCCCGCCCAGAAGACGCCCGAAGAACCCGCCTTCAGCGGTTTCGCTGCTGTCAGGCAGGGCCTTCGCCTCGCCCGCACCGTCCTCGATCTCGACATCGGACAGGCGCGGCACATCGCGCAACGGGTCCGCGCAGGCCGTCAGCGCCAGCATGGCCAGACAGGAAATTGCAATACGCCGCACGACATCCCCTTCGGTCGGTTTCACGGGTCTTACCGCAAAACCCACCGCACGGTCCAGCCGGCGGCCCCGCGATCGGCAGGATGTCGCGTCGCCGCAGAGCGCGCGCCGCCCGCGCGGGCGCGCAGGAGACGCTCAGAATTCCTCGACCGCCAGAACCCCCGGGAGCGATTTCACCGCGCCGCGGATCTCGGGCGTGACCGGGAAATTCTGGCGCAGGTCGATGTCCACCTCGCCGGGCAGCTTCGCATCCGAGAGTCGCAGATGAACCGGGCCGCGCGCCGCCTTGGGCAGCTGTTCCGCGGCCCGCGCCAGCACCGAGGCGATGTTCGGGATCGCATCGGGTTCTTCCACGAAGATACGCAGCCCAGCCGAGCCCGCATCGGCCACGGCGACATCGATCGGCGCGACCGAGCGGCCCAGAAGCTTGAGCTGGTCGCTCTCCATCGTCGCCTCGACCGTGACCACGACCTTGGCGCCAGTCTCCAGATGCTCGCGGGATTTCTCGAGCGTCTCGGAAAAGAGCGTGACCTCGTAAGCCCCGGTGGTGTCGGACAGTTGGCAAAAGGCAAAGCGGTTGCCACGCGCCGATTTGCGCTCCTGCCGGCCGGCGACGACGCCGGCGAGCTTTGCCACCAGCGGCGCGCCCTCGGCCCGGGCGGTGACCTCGTCCAGCGTCATCACGCCCTTGCGCTTGAGCGGCCCCATGTAATCGTCGAGCGGATGGCCCGAAAGGTAGAAGCCGACGGCCTTGAATTCCTCGCTCAGACGCTCGGCGGGCAGCCAGTCGGCCACGGGGCTGAGACGCGGTTCGGGCAGGTCGTCGCCCGCCTCGCCGAAGAGCGACACCTGGTTGGAATTCTTCTGTTCGTGGATCGCGGCGGAATAAGCCACCAGCGCGTCGAGGCTGTCGAAGACCCGGCGGCGGTTGGGGTCGAGCACATCGAAGGCCCCGGCCCGCACCAGCATCTCAAGCGGGCGCTTGCCCACGCGTTTCAGATCGACCCGGCGGGCGAAATCGAAAATATTCACGAAGGGCCGCTCCTCCGCCCTTGCGGGCGTCCTCGCAGCATCCGGCGAAGACGCCCGCAAGGGCGGATGAGCTGCGCCGCCGCGACCTTCGACCACCAGCCGCATCGCCTCGACGCCCACGTTCTTCAGCGCGCCCAGCCCATAGACCAGCGCGCCGTCCTTCACATCGAAGGTCGCCTGCGACCGGTTCACGCAAGGCGGCACCCAGGGCAGGCCAAGCCCCTTCTTCACCTCTTCGAAATAGATCGCCAGCTTGTCGGTCAGGTGGATATCGCAATTCATCACCCCGGCCATGAATTCCACCGGGTGATTGGCCTTGAGCCACGCCGTCTGATAGCTGACCACCGCATAGGCCGCCGCGTGCGACTTGTTGAAGCCGTAATTGGCGAACTTCTCCAGCAGGTCGAAGACCTCTTTCGCCTTGGCCTCGTCCACGCCGTTTTCCATCGCGCCCTTGGTGAACTTGGGGCGTTCGGCGTCCATCGCCTCCTTGATCTTCTTGCCCATGGCGCGGCGCAGCAGGTCGGCGCCGCCAAGCGAATAGCCCGCCATGACCTGCGCGATCTGCATCACTTGTTCCTGATAGACGATGATGCCCTGCGTCTCTTCGAGGATGTAATCGATCAGCGGATGGATCGAGGTGATCTCGCGCAGGCCGTTCTTGACCTCGCAATAGGTGGGGATGTTCTCCATCGGGCCAGGACGGTAGAGCGCCACCAGCGCCACGATATCCTCGATACAGGTGGGCTTCATGCGCTTGAGCGCATCCATCATGCCCGAGCTTTCCACCTGGAACACCGCCACCGTCTTGGCTGCCGAATAGAGCTTGTAGGACGCCTCGTCGTCCAGCGGGATCGCGCCGATGTCGTTTTCCGTGCCCGGTGCGGGATCGTAAAGCTCGGTCCCGTCCGCCGCCACATGCAGCGCGCGGCCCGATTTCAGGATCAGATCGAGCGCGTTCTGGATCACCGTCAGGGTCTTGAGGCCCAGAAAGTCGAACTTCACCAGCCCCGCCTGTTCGACCCATTTCATGTTGAACTGCGTCGCCGGCATGTCCGAGCGCGGATCGCGGTAGAGCGGGACCAGCTCGTCCAGCGGCCGGTCGCCGATCACAACCCCCGCCGCATGGGTCGAGGCGTTCCGCAAGAGCCCCTCGACCTGCTGGCCGTAGGTCAGCAGGCGGTCGACCACTTCTTCGGCCTTCGCCTCTTCGCGCAGGCGCGGCTCGTCGGCCAGCGCCTTTTCGATGCTGACGGGTTTGACACCCTCCACCGGGATCATCTTCGACAGCCGGTCCACCTGCCCGTAGGGCATCTGCAGCACGCGCCCCACATCGCGCACCGCCGCCTTGGACAGAAGCGCGCCGAAGGTGATGATCTGGCCCACCCGGTCGTGGCCGTATTTGTCCTGCACGTAGCGGATCACCTCTTCGCGCCGGTCCATGCAGAAGTCGATGTCGAAGTCCGGCATCGAGACCCGCTCGGGGTTGAGGAACCGCTCGAACAGAAGCGAATAGCGCAGCGGGTCGAGGTCGGTGATGGTCAGCGCATAGGCCACCAGGCTGCCCGCGCCCGACCCCCGTCCCGGCCCCACCGGAATGTCGTGATCCTTAGCCCATTTGATGAAGTCGGCGACGATCAGGAAATAGCCCGGAAAGCCCATCCCCTCGATGATGCCCAGCTCGAAATCCAGCCGCTTTTCATAGTCCTCGACCGGGGCGGCGTGGGGGATCACGTCAAGCCGCGCCTTCAGACCCTCGCGGGCCTGGCGCCGCAGTTCCTCGATCTCGTCATCGGCGAATTTCGGCAGGATCGGGTCGCGGCGGTAGGCCATGAAGGCGCAGCGGCGGGCGATCTCGACGGTGTTCTCGACCGCCTCGGGCAGGTCGGCGAAGAGGGTGGCCATCTCTTGCGGCGATTTGAAGTAATGCTGCGGGGTCAGCCGACGGCGCGGATCCTGCTGGTCGACATAGGCGCCCTCGGCGATGCAGATCAGCGCATCGTGGGCCTCGTACATGTCGGCCTTGGGGAAATAGACATCGTTGGTGGCGACCAGCGGCAGACCCATGTCATAGGCCATCTCGACAAAGCCGCGTTCGGTGGCGCGCTCGTTCTCGGGCAGGCCGCCCTCACCGGGATGGCGCTGCAACTCGACGTAAAGACGGTCGCCGAACATCTTGTGCAGATGCGTCATCAGGGTCTGCGCGGCGGGGCGCTGGCCCTGCTGCAAGAGCATTCCCACCGGCCCGTCCGGCCCGCCGGAGAGGCAGATCACGCCGCCCGCGTGACGCTCCAGCTCTTCCAGCGAGACGTAAGGCAGCTCGCTGCCCTTGCGCAGGTAGAGGCAGGAGTTGAGCTTCATCAGGTTTTCGTAGCCAGCCTCGTTCTGCGCCAGCAGGACCAGAGGCGCGGGCGCGCGCGGGCGTTCGCCCGGGGCCGGATCGACGAACCGCAGATCGACCTGGCAGCCGACGATCGGCTGGATCCCCGCACCGCTGGCCGCGACCGAAAATTCGAGCGCGGCAAAGAGGTTGTTGCTGTCGGTCACGGCCACGGCGGGCATGCCCGCGGCCGCGCAGAGACCGGGCAGCTTTTTCAGCCGCACCGCCCCCTCGAGCAGCGAATATTCGGTGTGCAGGCGCAGGTGGATGAATCGGGGCTCGGTCATGCCTACCACAGTATGTAGCGGCCACGCCCGGGGAAACCCCTTTTTGTGCGGATGCGGCCCGGCCTTGCGGGCCGGTTTGCGGATGCCGGAGGTTTGCCCGGTCCTTTGGCGCGGCGCGCCGCCCGGGCCGGGCGGGCGCAGTTTTTTCTTGCCATCCGCGCCGCGCCGCGCCTAGCCTTGTGACGACAAGGGCAACGCGCGCTTTCTACGCCGCATCGAGGGCGCGCACCCC
Source organism: Aestuariicoccus sp. MJ-SS9 (assembly GCF_032586235.1). Taxonomy (NCBI): domain Bacteria; kingdom Pseudomonadati; phylum Pseudomonadota; class Alphaproteobacteria; order Rhodobacterales; family Paracoccaceae; genus Aestuariicoccus; species Aestuariicoccus sp. MJ-SS9. Next base: position 79,602 of record NZ_JAWHTD010000015.1, on the reverse strand, counting down.
GGGCAGGCCCGGGGCATTCCGGTAAGGCGGCAGGTTTTCACATGGATATCACCTTTCTTCTGAACGGAGAGAGCGTAGAGCTGCGGGACGTCGCGCCGACGGTCACGCTGCTGGACTGGCTGCGCGAGACGCGCGGGCTGACCGGCACCAAAGAGGGCTGCAACGAGGGCGATTGCGGCGCCTGCACGATCATGGTGACCGACGATTTCGGCGCGCGGGCGCTGAATGCCTGCATTCTCTTTCTGCCGCAGCTGCACGGCAAGGCTGTGCGCACGGTCGAGGGGATCGCAGGACCCGATGGCGCGCTGCACCCGGTGCAGCGGGCGATGGTCGATCATCACGGCTCGCAATGCGGCTTTTGCACGCCGGGCTTCGTGGTGGCCATGGCCACGGCGCATCTCAACGGCGACCGGGCGCATGACGACGCGCTGGCGGGGAACCTTTGCCGCTGCACGGGCTATGCCCCGATCGTCCGCGCGGCCGAGGCCGCGGCGGAAGAACCGGTGCCCGACTGGATGGAGGACCCCGCGGTGCGCGAACCTGCGGCTGCGCCGCAGAACCGCGCACCCTACGCCCCCGACAGCGCCGATGCGCTGGCCGAGATCTATGCCGCCCATCCCGAGGCCACATTGGTGGCGGGGGCGACGGATGTGGGGCTCTGGGTGACAAAGGGGCTGCGCGACGTAGGCCCGGTGATTTTTCTCAACCGCTGCGCGGACCTGCAGCGGATCGACGAGACGGCGGACGCCCTGCGCATCGGCGCAGGCGTGACGATGGACCGGATGCGCGCGCTGATGCAGGACCGCCACCCGGCCTATTCCGAGATGATCCGCCGCTATGGCTCGGCCCAGGTACGGGCGGCGGCGACGCTGGGGGGCAACATCGCCAACGGCTCGCCCATCGGCGACAACCCGCCGCCGCTGATCGCGCTGGGGGCCCGGCTGCATCTGCGGTTCCGCGACACGCGGCGCGAGATGCCGCTGGAGGATTTCTTTCTGGACTACGGCAAGCAGGACCGCCATCCGGGCGAGTTCGTCGAGGCGGTCACGATCCCGAAACAGCCCGACCGGCTGCGGGTCTACAAGCTGTCGAAACGGTTCGACCAGGACATCTCGGCGGTCTGCGGCGCGTTCCGCATCGCGGTCGAGGACGGCATGGTGACCGGCGCGCGCATCGCCTTCGGCGGCATGGCCGGGGTGCCCAGGCGCGCCACCCATGTGGAGGCCGCGCTGACCGGCCAGCCCTGGAGCGCCGAGGGCATTGCCGCGGCCTGGGACGCCTGGGAAGCGGATTTCCAGCCGCTCTCGGACATGCGCGCCAGTGCGGATTACCGCCTGAGTGCTGCGCGCAACATGCTGTCGCGCTGTCTGCTGGATGACATGGGCGCGGTGACCAGCGTGCTGGAGGTGTCCCCGTGAGCGTCGCCCGCCCCCTGCCCCACGACGCCGCGCGGCTGCATGTGACCGGTGCCGCGCGCTATGTCGACGATATCCCCTGCCCGCGCGGCACCCTGCATCTGGCATTCGGCCTGTCGGACATCGCCGCCGGGCGGATCGTGGCGATGGAGCTGGAGGCGGTGCGCGCGGCCCCCGGTGTGATCGCCGTCTTTGCGGCCGAGGATCTGCCCGGCGATTGCGACTGCTCGCCCTCGAACCACGACGAACCGCTGCTGAGCGACGGGACGATCCATTACCTGGGTCAGCCGGTCTTTCTGGTGGTGGCCACCAGCCATCTGGCGGCGCGGCGCGCCGCGCGGCTGGGGCGGGTCGAGACCGAGACAGTGACGCCGATCCTGAGCATCGACGACGCGCTCGAGGCCGGGTCGCATTTCGAAGACGGCCCGCGGATATGGGCGCAGGGCGATGCGGCGGCGGCCATTGCCGCAGCACCACGCCGGATCGAAGGCGAGATCGAGATCGGCGGGCAGGAGCATTTCTACCTCGAAGGCCAGGCGGCGCTGGCGCTGCCGCAAGAGGACGGCGACATGGTCGTGCATGCCTCGACCCAGCACCCGACCGAGATTCAGCACAAGGTCGCCCATGCGCTGGGACGGCCCATGCACGCGGTGCGCGTTGAGACCCGGCGCATGGGCGGGGGCTTTGGCGGCAAGGAAAGCCAGGGCAACGCGCTGGCGGTGGCCTGCGCCGTGGCGGCCGCCGCCACGGGTGCGCCCTGCAAGATGCGCTATGACCGCGACGACGATTTCACCATCACCGGCAAGCGCCACGATTTCCGCATCCGCTATGAGGCGGGGTTCGACGCGGACGGGCGTCTCTGCGGGGTGGATTTCGTGCAATACGCCCGCTGCGGCTGGGCGCAGGATCTGTCGCTGCCGGTGGCCGATCGCGCCATGCTGCATGCCGACAACGCCTATTTCCTGCCGGATGTGCGGATCGAGAGCCACCGGCTGCGCACCAACACCCAGAGCGCCACCGCCTTTCGCGGCTTTGGCGGGCCGCAGGGGATGCTGGGGATCGAGCGGGTGATGGACCATGTGGCGCATGCCGCGGGGCTGGACCCGCTCGAGGTGCGGCGGCGGAATTACTATGCGGCATGCGGCGAGGGAGGGCTGTCTGCCCCCCCGCCTGCGGCCCCCCCCGAGAGTATTTCCGCCAAGAAGAAGCAGGGGGACGGGCCCGGCCAGACCACGCCTTATGGGCAGGTGGTGGAGGATTTCATCCTGCACGAGATGACTGAAGCGCTGGCCGCGCAAGCGGATTATGCCGGGCGGAGGGCGGCGGTGGCGGAGTGGAACGCGGCCAACCCGGTGCTCAAGCGGGGGCTGGCGCTGACGCCGGTGAAGTTCGGGATCTCGTTCACGCTGACGCATCTCAACCAGGCGGGCGCGCTGGTGCATGTCTATCAGGACGGGTCGGTGGCGATGAACCACGGCGGCACCGAGATGGGACAGGGGCTGTTCCAGAAGGTCGCGCAGGTGGCCGCGAGCCGCTTCGGCCTGCCGATGGAGGCGGTGCGGATCACCGCCACCGACACCGGCAAGGTGCCCAATACCTCGGCCACGGCGGCCTCGTCCGGATCGGATCTGAACGGCATGGCGGTGCAGGCGGCCTGCGACACGATCCGCGACCGCATGGCGGCGCATCTGGCGGAGGTCTTTCAGGCGGATGCGTCGGAGGTGCGGTTCGCAGATGGCCGGGTGACGGTCGGGGCCGAGGCGATGTCTTTCGCCCGGGCCGCGCAGCTTTGCTACGAGGCGCGGGTCAGCCTGTCGGCGACCGGGTTCTACAAGACGCCCAAGCTGGCCTGGGACCGCATGCGCGGCAAGGGGCGGCCGTTCTTCTATTTCGCCTACGGCGCGGCCTGCAGCGAGGTCGTGATCGACACGCTGACCGGCGAGTACCGCATCCTCAGGGCCGATATCCTGCACGATTGCGGCGCCTCGCTAAACCCGGCGCTGGATCTGGGCCAGATCGAGGGCGGCTTCGTGCAGGGGGCGGGCTGGCTGACCACCGAGGAGCTCGTGTGGGACGACAATGGCCGCCTGCGGACCCACGCGCCCTCGACCTACAAGATCCCCGCCTGCGCGGACCGCCCGGATGTGTTCAACGTGGCGCTCTGGGACGGGGCGAACCGCGAGGAGACGGTCTATCGCTCGAAGGCGGTGGGCGAGCCGCCTTTCATGCACGGGATTTCGGTGCTGATGGCGCTGTCGGACGCGGTGGCCTCCTGCGGGGCGGCCTATCCCGCGCTCGATGCCCCGGCGACGCCGGAACGGGTGCTGGCGGCCATCGAACGGGTGCAGCGATGAGCTTTGATCTGGAGGAGCTGCGGCAGGCGGTTGCGGCGCATGGCCGAGTGGCCCGGGTCGTGGTGGCCGAGACCGCCGGTTCGGCCCCGCGCGAGGCCGGGGCGGCGATGCTGGTCTGGGAAGGCGGGCAAAGCGGGACCATCGGCGGCGGCGCTTTGGAGAAGATGGCGACCGAGACCGCGTTCGAGCGGCAGGGCGCGCAGAGGTATCCGCTGGGCCCCGGGCTGGGGCAATGCTGCGGCGGGGCGGTGACGCTCTGGACCGATTGGTACGACGCGGCGGCGCTGGCGCGGCTGGAGGGGCAGAGCGTGATCGCGCGCGGAACGGGCGACAGGCCGCTGTCGGTGGCGCGGCTGCTCGACCGGGCGCGGGCGCGCGGGGAGCGCCCCGCGCCGCAGCTTGTGGACGGGTGGATGGTGGAGCCGGTCGCGGCGCCGCAGCGCCGGCTCTGGATCTGGGGGGCGGGCCATGTGGGCCGGGCGCTGGTCGCCACGCTGGCCCCCCTGCCCGACCTTGCGATCACCTGGGCCGACACGGCACCGGACAGGTTCCCTGATCCGGTGCCTCCCGGCGTTACCGCCGTCTGTGCCGACGATCCGGCGCGGCTGGCAGCCCATGCGCCACGGGACGCGGGCCACCTGATCCTGACCTACAGCCACGCCATCGACCTGGCGCTCTGCGATGCGCTTCTGGCGCGGGGTTTTGGCTGGTGCGGGCTGATCGGGTCGGACACCAAGAAAGCGCGGTTCCGCAAGCAGCTCTGCGCGCTGGGGCATGACCTTGCGCAAATCGACCGCATTCGCTGCCCGATCGGGCAAAAAGCGCTTGGCAAACATCCACAGGCCCTTGCGATTGGCGTGGCGGCCCAGATACTTGATGCCGACTTATGGAAGACGCGGGCATGGCCGATATACTCCTCAGCATCGACGGGCTGACCAAGGCCTATCCCGGCGTGGTGGCCAATGACGACGTGTCCTTCGAGATCCGCCGCGGCGAGATCCACGCATTGTTGGGCGAGAACGGCGCGGGCAAGTCGACGCTGGTCAAGATGATCTATGGGCTGGTCAAACCCGACCGGGGCGCAATGACGCTGGACGGCGCGGGTTTTGCGCCCACCCGGCCCTCGGACGCGCGCCAGTCCGGTGTGGCCATGGTGTTCCAGCATTTTTCGCTGTTCGAGGCGCTGGACGTGGCCGAAAACGTGGCGCTTGGCATGGAAAACCCGCCTCCCGCGCGCGACCTGGCGCGCCAGATCCGCGAGGTCAGCGAAACCTACGGCCTGCCGCTCGACCCCGACCGCACCGTGGGCACGCTGTCGGCGGGCGAGCGCCAGAGGGTCGAGATCATCCGCTGCCTGCTGCAGAACCCGCGTCTTCTGATCATGGACGAGCCGACCTCGGTGCTGACCCCGCAAGAGGTCGAGATCCTGTTCCAGACCCTGCGCAAGCTCAAGGCCGAGGGCACGTCGATCCTGTATATCTCGCACAAGCTCGAGGAAATCCGCGCGCTCTGCGATCACGCCACCATCCTGCGGTTGGGCAAGAAGGTGGCCACCTGCACCCCGGCCGAGGTGTCGGCGCGGGAGCTGGCCGAGATGATGGTCGGGGCAAGCTTTGCCGCGCCCGAGGCGCGGACGCGCAAGACCGGCGAGGTGCTGCTGGAATTGCGCGGCCTGTCCCTGCCTGCACCGGGCGCCTTCGGCACGCCGCTGCGCGACATCAGCCTGCAGCTCCGGCAGGGCGAGGTGCTGGGGCTGGGCGGGGTGGCCGGGAACGGCCAGGACGAATTGCTGGCGGCTCTGTCGGGCGAACGGCTGGCGCCGGCGGGGACGGTCTTTCTGAAAGGCAGCGACATCGGCCGCGACGGGCCTGTGAAACGCCGCGATGCGGGGCTTTTGTCGGCCCCGGAAGAGCGGCTGGGGCACGCGGCGGCACCTGACATGAGCCTGATCGAGAACGGGGTGCTGACCGCGGCGCGCCGCAAGGGGCTGGTCAGTGGCGGCATGATCGGCTGGGGCCGCGCGCGTGGCTTCGCCGAAGAGGTGATCCGCCGCTTCGACGTGCGCACGCCGGGCCCTGGGACAGCGGCCCGCGCGCTGTCGGGCGGCAACCTGCAGAAATTCGTGATCGGACGAGAGATCGTGCAGGATCCGGATGTTCTGGTGGTCAACCAGCCGACCTGGGGTGTCGACGCGGCCGCGGCGGCGGCGATCCGGCAGGCGCTGCTCGATCTGGCGGCCAAGGGGGCGGCGATTCTCTGCATCAGCCAGGATCTGGACGAGCTGATGGAGATCTCGGACCGCTTCGGCGCGCTGAACGAAGGCCGGCTGTCCGCCACGCGACCGGTTGCAGAGCTCGATATCGAGGAGATCGGCCTGATGATGGGCGGCGCCCACGACATGGAGGTTGCACATGTGGACTGAGCGCATCCGCCGGACCGGGGACACGTTTTCTTTGAAAGAAAACGGACCGGAATTTTTGAAAAATTCCGGCGGCGCCGGGGGGTATGCGTCATGATCCGGCTGGAGCGGCGTCCGCAGCCTTCACGCTTCTGGACGGCGGTGACACCGCTGATCGCCGTGGTTCTGACGATGATCGTGGGCGGCATCATGTTCGCCATTCTGGGCACCGACCCGCTGGAGGCGATCCGCACCATCTTCTGGGATCCGCTCTTCAACGCGCAATTCGCGGGCTTCACCCGGCCGCAGCTGCTGGTCAAGGCCGGCCCCCTGATCCTGATCGCCATCGGCCTCTCCATCGGCTTTCGCGCCGGCATCTGGAACATCGGCGCCGAGGGGCAATACATCATGGGCGCGATCTGCGGCGCGGGCGCGGGGCTGGCGTTCTACCCTTCCGACAGTTTTCTGATCTTTCCGCTCATGGTCGTCGCGGGCGCGCTTGGCGGCTGGGTCTGGGCGACGATCCCCGCGGTGCTCAAGACCCGCTTCGGCACCAACGAGATCCTTGTGTCGCTGATGCTGGTCTATGTGGCCGAGAACATCCTCGCCTCGGTCTCGTCGGGGCTCTTGCGCAACCCCGAGGGTATGGGCTTTCCCGGCTCGCGCAATTTCAAGCAATGGGACGCCGCCCACAACGCCGAGCTCATCGCCAATACCGGGCTGCACTGGGGTGTTCTGACCGCCTTTGTCGCCGTCATCGCCGCCTATGTGCTGATGGCCCGCCACATCCAGGGCTTCAACATCCGCCTGACCGGAGAAGCCCCGCGCGCGGCGCGCTTTTCCGGCGTCAACCCGGCGCGGATCGTCTTGCTCTGCCTGGGGCTTTCGGGCGCGCTGGCCGGGATGGCTGGGCTCTTCGAGGTGACGGGCCCCGCGGGCCAGATCAGCATCGACTTTAACTCGGGCTACGGGTTCACCGCGATCATCGTGGCCTTTCTGGGCCGGCTCAATCCTTTCGGCATCCTGCTGGCCGGGCTTCTGATGGCGCTGACCTATATCGGCGGCGAGCTGGCTCAGCTGATGCTGGGCGTGCCGGGTGCCGCGATCCAGCTTTTCCAGGGAATGCTGCTCTTTTTCCTGCTGGCCACGGATGTCTTCACCAATTTCCGCCTGCGGATCGGCCGAGGGGAGATCGCCTGATGCAACACCGCCTGCTTCTCGCGCTGATGCTGGTCACCGGCTTCTTCGTCGGGCTGACCGCCGCGCTTTTCGTCGTCCTGGCGCTCAGTCCGGTCTGGCCGCTGGCGCTGCTGATGCTGGCCGCGCTGCCCTTCGGCTATTGGTTTTCGCACCGTCCCTGGCACGGCAAACGCAAGCCGGGCGAGATGAAACGCTTTCTGCGCCAGCTCTTCGGCCCGCCGGTGGCGGCCCCGGGCATCGCCATGGCCATCGGCGCGCTGATCGGGGCTGGCACGGGCTTTCCGTGGTTCGGCCGCATCGTCTGGGGGCAGTAATGGATATCGGTTCGATCAATCCCATCCTTCTCGTCGCATCGATCATGGTCTCGGCGACACCGATCCTGCTGGCCGCCATCGGCGAGATGGTGGTCGAGAAATCCGGCGTGCTGAACCTCGGGGTCGAGGGGATGATGATCACCGGCGCGGTGGTGGCCTTTGCGGTCGCGGTCAATTCCGGCTCGCCGTTGCTGGGCTTTGTGGCGGGGGCGCTGGCGGCATCGACGGTTTCGCTGTCGTTCGGTGTGCTGACGCAATACCTGCTGTCGAACCAGGTGGCGACGGGGCTGGGGCTGACGCTGGTGGGGCTTGGCCTTTCGTCTCTGGTGGGCAAACCCTACGAGGGGGTCAAGGCGCCCTCGCTGCCCCGGCTCGACATCCCCGTTCTGTCGGACCTGCCGGTCGTCGGACGGATGCTCTTTTCGCACGACATCATGGTCTACCTCAGCCTCGCGCTTGTCGTGGCGGTCTGGGCGTTCCTGAAGTACACCCGCGCCGGGCTGATCCTGCGCGCGGTGGGCGAAAGCCACGACAGCGCCCATGCGCTGGGATACAAGGTCGTGCGCGTGCGGCTGCTGGCGATCCTCTTCGGCGGCGCCTGCGCGGGGCTGGGCGGCGCCTACCTCAGCCTTGTGCGCGTGCCGCAATGGACCGAGGGCGTCACCGCCGGCGCAGGCTGGATCGCACTGGCCATCGTGGTCTTTGCCTCATGGCGGGCGGGCCGCGTCGCCGTGGGTGCCTATCTTTTCGGCGGCATCACGGTTCTGCAACTGAACCTGCAGGCGGCGGGCGCGCAGGTGCCTGTGGCGCTCTTGTCTGCCTCGCCCTATCTGATAACGATCCTCGTGCTCGTCATCATCTCGGCCCGGGGGATGCACGGCGCTCCGGCGTCGTTGGGCCGGGCCTTCCACGCCTCAAACTAGGGGCAAAACTGAAACACCAACAGGGATGAACCATGAAAAGAAGAACTTCGCTTGCAAGCGCGGCGCTGGCCGCGACACTGGGCACCGGCGCCTTCGCGCAGGACACGACGAAGGCGTGCTTCGTCTATGTCGGCCCGATCGGTGACGGCGGCTGGACCTACCAGCACCACCAGGGCGCGCTGGCCGTGCAGGAAGCTTACGGCGACAAGGTCGAGATCGCCTGGCAGGAATCGGTGCCCGAGGGCGCGGATGCCGAGCGCGTGCTGACCCAGATGGCCATCTCGGGCTGCGACATCATCTTCACCACCTCCTTCGGCTACATGGACGCGACCAACGCCGTCGCCGCCAAGTTCCCCGACATCAAGTTCGAACACGCCACCGGCTACAAGCGCGAGCATCCGAACGTGTCGACCTACAACGCGCGCTTCTACGAAGGCCGTGCCGTGGTCGGTCACATCGCCGGCAAGATGACCCAGACCAACAAGATCGGCTACATCGCCTCGTTCCCGATCCCCGAGGTCGTGATGGGCATCAACTCGTATTACCACCATGCCAAGGCGGCCAACCCGGATGTCGAGCTGGTGGTGACCTGGGCCTATACCTGGTTCGACCCGGCGAAAGAGGCGGATGCCGCGCGCGCCATGCTCGACCAGGGCGTCGACGTGATCACCGCGCATACCGACTCGACCGCGCCGCTGGCGGAAATCGCCAAGGAAGACGGCAAGGCCTGGGGCTTTGGCCAGGCCTCCGACATGGCGGCCTTCATGACCAATGACGACGGCACGCCGGGGCCGCGCGTCGCCTCGATCATCGACGAATGGTCGCCCTATTACGTCAAGCGCGTGGGCGCGCTGATGGATGGCACCTACGAGCAGATCGACAGCTGGGCCGGCATGCCCGAGGGCGAAGTGGTGATCGGCGAGATGAACGACGCCATCCCCGCCGAGGTCCAGGCCGAGGCGCATGCGATGATCGACGCGATCACCGCAGGCGAATACCACCCCTTCACCGGTCCGATGAACAAGCAGGACGGCTCGGCCTGGCTGGCCGAGGGCGAAACCGCGTCCGACGGTGAACTGCTGGGCATGACCTTCTACATCGAAGGCATCACCGGCGAAGTGCCGAACTGATCCCGTAACGCGTCTGAGACGCCGGAAAGGCCCCGCCCCGCGCGGGGCCTTTTGCATTCCGGCAAGGTTTGCACCCCGGGCCCGTCCGGATAGACTGCCCTCATGCGCCGCCGTGTCCGCTCTGTCCTGCGCCTGATGGGCGCGCTGCTCTTGTCGCTGCCGCTTCTGACCTGCGCGCTGCATGTCACCCACAGCGGCGGCGCGGATATCCCCGACCGGCCCGACGGCGCGCTGCGGGTGGCCAGCCACAATGTCCATTACATCCTGCTGCGCCAAGAGACCGGCGACTGGTCGGTGACCGACTGGCACCGGCGCAAGGGCGCGCTCGATGCGGCGTTCAAGGCGATCGACGCCGATATCGTCGCCTTCCAGGAGATGGAGAGCTTTGCCGGCGGCTCGGTCAGCCCGCGCAACCTCGCGCTCGATTTCCTCTTGGCGCAAAACCCCGGTTACGGCGCCGCGGCGCAGGGCGATCCGCGCCGGTTCCCCTCGACCCAGCCGATCTTCTACCGCAAGGCGGCGCTGCGTCCGGTCGATCAGGGCTGGTTCTTCTTTTCGGACACGCCCGGGGTGCTCTATTCGCGCACCTTCAACGGCTCTTACCCCGCCTTCGCCTCGTGGGCCGCGTTCGAGACGCGGTCGGATGGCCGCCGGTTCACCGTCTTCAACGTGCATTACGAATACAAGAGCCGGTCCAACCGCCTGAAATCCGCCGCCCTGACCGCCCGGCGCATGGCCCCGCGCATCGAGGCAGGTCAGACGGTGTTTCTGGTGGGCGATCTCAACGCACGGCCGGGGGCGGACACGCTGTCGATCCTGGAACGGACGGGGCTGCGCTTCGCGCCGCTGGATGGCGCGACCTATCACCTGAACCGGGGCCTCAACCTCTTTGCCGCCATCGACCACCTGGCCGCAACGCCGGATGCGGCGCTCGTTGGCGCGCCGGTGATCGTCCAGCGACGCTTTGCCGGAGAATGGCCCAGCGACCATTACCCGGTCTTCGCCGATTACGTGCTGCGCTGAACAGACGCCCCCACCCTACGCCAGCCAAAGGCCGCGACCGCGCCTGCCCGTGGGATGGCGCTGCAACGGCAGGTCTGCACGCTTTATACCCGCCAAGTCATCGCTTCGAATGAGCGGCGCGCCGACGTCGAAAAAGCGCCAGCCCGCCGGGACGGGCAGGCGCTGGTCGCGGCGGCCTTCGGCCTTTATTCCGCGACTTGGGGACGCCACTCAAACCGCCCGCTAACCGCCGTAAAGCGCCCGGGCGGCGCGGAGCAGGACCGCCGGGTCGCGGTCCTCGCGCACCACCGGGGGCGGCGGGGCCGCCTTGCCGGTCATCTCATGCACCGCCACGCGGGCGCTGCGCACCGAATATTCCACCGTGAAGACCGTATCCAGCGGCAGCTCGACGAACTGGCCCATCAGCGCAAAATTCTTTGCGCCCTCGGGCCTGACCCGTGGCCGGTCGCCCCGGTCGCGCGGCATGAACTGGCTGGTGATATAGGGCATCCGCGAGGTCACGACCCTGGCCTCCGCCAGCGCTGTCTTCGGCGTGCCGGTCAGGCGCAGCTGGCCGATCAGCTCGGCCAGCACCTCGTCGCCGGTGCACTCCCACATCGGTTTGCGCACGTGATCCCCGTCGCGGTCGCCGCGCAGGCCAAAGCCCCACATCACCAGATGCCCGGGGTCCTGTTTGACGAAATGCGGCTGGTGGAACATCACCACCGACAGCATCCAGCCCGACTCTGCCAGCGTCACGAGGCCTCCCGTCCCCGCCCAGTTGCCGGTGAGCCCCTCCATGTATTCGAAGAACGCCGGTGAGGTCATGGTCGCGGTGAAGGACGACCAGGTGGTCTGCGCGGGATCGCGGGAAAAGACATCCGGATTGCCCAGATCGCGGTGCCGCGCGGCCAGCCTGCGCCAAAGCGCCCAAGCTCCGCCCGCCGCGCCCGGCACCGGCGGGGCCGTGTCGTTGGAGCCTTGCGTCGAGGCATCCGTCATCGACCCCAGCGTCAAATAGACCCGGTCCTCTGTGCCCACCGTCACCGGCGGCGCGCCGTCCAGCATCAGCTCTTTCGCCTCGCGCCCGCCCGCCACCGGGTCTATGCGCAGATCCGTCACCCGCCGCCCGGTCTCGATCCGCACACCGCGCGCCCTCAGCCAGCGCACGATCGGCGCGACGATGGAATCGTACTGGTTATACCGCGTCCGCAGAATGCCCCGGATTTCGGCCATCCCCGGCAGAAGATGGATGAACCGCCGCATGTAGCGCCGCATCTCCATCGCCGAATGCCACGGCTGGAACGAGAACATCGTCGACCACATGATCCAGAAATTGCTGTCGAAGAAGCCCCGCGAAAAGTGCTGGCCGATGGTGTGGCCCTGCAGATGCGCCTCGCTGGTCAGCATCAGACGGTTCAGCTCGAACACGTCCTGCGCGCTCAGCCCGAGCGACATATCCGCCTTTTGCCCGTCGCGCAGCAGACGGCATTTCGACGTCCCGGGCACCGCGAGGTTGAAATACTCGATATCCTGCCAGAGGTTACGTTCCTCGTGGCCGGGCATGGGGATGGTTTCCAGCAGATCGCGGGTGCAGATGAAGTTCGGCTCGAACATCCGCCCGCCGCGGGTGAAATAGCTGTCCTCGCCCACCGTGCGGCCATCCAGACTGCCGCCGGGGCGGTCGAGCTCTTCATAGATCGTGATCGTGTCGCCCGGCACGCCCGCGTCGCGGATCAGGAACACCGCCGCGGCGAGCGAGGCGATGCCGCCGCCGACAAGATGATGCCGAGCAGATGGAACGGGCATGACGGGGGTCCTCCTGACATCCTCGGGCCGAGTATGTCAGTCCGCGCCGCGCCGCCTTTGATCGCCGTCAATTCCGGGGGTGGCCCCGCGCCGGGGTCACTCGGCGGCCTGCGCCACCGGCAGCCCGCCGATTTCAGCGATCAGGCGGACGATCTCGTCTACCCCCTCGCCGTGGCGCAGCGCGGCAAAGACGAACGGCCGCGTACCGCGCATCTTCGCCGCGTCGCGCTGCATCACCTCGAGCGACGCGCCCACATGCGGGGCGAGATCCGTCTTGTTGATCACCAGAATGTCCGAGCGCGTGATCGCCGGGCCGCCCTTGCGCGGAATCTCCTCGCCCGCGGCCACGTCGATCACATAGATCGTCAGATCCGCCAGTTCCGGGCTGAAGGTGGCCGACAGGTTGTCGCCACCCGATTCGATCAGCACCAGGTCGAGGTCGGGGAACGCCTTGTTCAGATCGGCTATGGCCGCCAGGTTGATCGAGGCATCCTCGCGGATCGCGGTATGCGGGCAGCCGCCGGTCTCGACCCCGCGGATACGGTCCTGCGGCAGCACCTGAAGGCGCATCAGCGCCTCGGCGTCCTCTTGCGTGTAGATGTCGTTGGTGACCACCGCCATCGACAGATGCGGCGCCAGCGCCCGGCAAAGGCACGCGGTCAGCGTCGTCTTGCCCGCCCCGACCGGACCGCCGAGACCGACGCGCAAGGGGCCGTTGATGGATGCCATGAACCTTCCTCCTAAGACCTGAAAACCCGCGAATGCAGCGCCGCGTGGCGCTGGCTCTGGATGTCGATGATGGGGGCGAAACCGCCGATGTCGTCAAGCGTGGCGGTCAGCGCAGCCTCGGCCAGTTCGGCGCAAAGCGGTGCAAGCGCAAGGGTGATCCGCTGGCCATCGGTCTGCCCCAGCGGAATCGCCCGGACCCCGGCGCTGCACAGATTGGCCGCGAAAGCCTGCAGATAAAGCCGCAGCGCATCCGCCAGCGGCAGACCTAGCGCCGCCACCGCACAGCCCACCGCGACCGGATAAGGCGCATCGGGCAGATCGACCTGCCAGACCGACCGCACCGTCGCGGCAAAGGCCGCGCCCTGCTCGGCCGTCTCGGCGCGCCGCTCGGCGGACGGGGACAGGGCCAGCGCCAGCTCGGCCAGCGCATCCGCGTCGCCGCCCGTCGCCGCCTGCGCCAGCAGCACCGCATCGGTCCAGCCCGCGCCCTGGCGCAGCACCGTCTCGAGCCAGTCCTGCAACCCGTCGGCATCCGCCACCGCGCCCGATTGCACGGCGGTCTCCAACCCGTGGGACCAGGCGAAGGCCCCGACCGGAAAGGCGGGCGAGAAAAGCTGATGCAGCGTCAGATGCGGATCAGTGCTCATGGCTGTGATCCTGCGGGCCGTGGCTGTGCGAATGGTCGTGGCCATGGGTGCGTCCATGGCCGTAAGCCCCGCCTTCGGGGGTGAAGGGCTCGGTCACCTCGGTCACCGTCGCGCCGATGCGGGTCAGCATATCGGCGATGACGTGATCGCGCTGGATCAGCAGGCGGTCCGCTTCGATCTGGCAGGGGGTGTGGCGGTTGCCGATATGCCATGCGATGCGCGGCAGATCGGGGCCGGTCACGGCCAGCAGAGGCTCGGGCGCGGCCTCGACCGCGATTTCGCGGCCATCGGTGGTGATCAGAACGCCGCCGTGATCCAGCGACGTGGTCTTGGCCAGATCGACCAGCACCGTCTGGCCCGAGGCCAGCCCCAGTACCTTGCGGCGCAAAAAGCGGTCTTCGTAGGTCAGCACCAGCCGGTCCGCCGGGCTGGCGTGCGCGTGCGGGTGATACGCCCGCGCGGTCATGGAGGGGGCGCTCATGCGCGCCCCCGCCATTCTGTCAGGTGTAGTAGACGTCGCGGAAAACGTGATGCGCGATGGTCTCGCGCGTCAGCCCGAGCTCGGCCAGCTGCGCATCGCTCAACGCTTGCAGAGCGCGCGCACGGCGCAGACGCGGGTTGTTCTCGGCGATCTTCATCATCCCGGCAAAGATCCAGGCCGCAAAGCGGGAAAGCACCGGTTCCTTGGGATAAAGGTCTGTATTCGTAGTGGCTTGTGCCATTGGAGCATGTCCTGTGTGTCAGTTCATCTCCTCCCTTGCACAGCAAATAGGCAGTTTGTGAACGCGCCAAAACCCAAGCCTCGGCATTCCCGGAATGCATGGCGCGCATGGCTTGCGCACCGACACTGCGGCCCCACTGCGTACCGGCCCTCACGCACGTCGTGAGGCGGGCAGCCCCCGACCGCGGGCGGGGGTGAAGACCCCGCCCGTTGCGCCGGAGGCGCACCTTCGATGCGACCGGGCGGTCGGGGGCTGCCCGGCGTGCCGCCGGGCGGGGCGCTGACATTTGCACACGTGGAATTGGGAACGTCATGGTCCGGTTTGCTCCACCCAGTCTGTTACCGTTTCGATCTGCCTGACATAGACCAAAGCCGCCTCGTCAAAAGACAAATCGGCCAACGTCCGCCGTCTCAAAACAGGAAATACCGCTGCGCCATCGGCAGCACCTCGGCGGGCTCGCAGGTCAGCAGCTCGCCGTCGGCGCGCACCTCGTAGGTCTCGGGGTTGACCTCGATCTTCGGCGTGGCGGTGTTGAGCTTGAGATCGCGCTTGCCGATGTCGCGGGTGTTGCGCACTGCCAGAACCTGTTTCGCCAGGCCCAGCGTGTTGCCGATATCCTCGGCCAGTGCGGCCTCGGACACGAAGGTCACGGCAGAGTTTTCGACCGACCGGCCATAGGCGCCGAACATGGGCCTTGTGTAGACCGGCTGCGGCGTCGGGATCGAGGCGTTGGGATCGCCCATCTGCGCGCAGACGATGGTGCCGCCCATCAGCACCATCTCGGGCTTGACCCCGAAGAAGGCCGGCGACCAGAGCACCAGATCGGCGCGCTTGCCTTCCTCGATGCTGCCGATCTCGTGGCTGATGCCGTGGGCGATGGCCGGGTTGATGGTGTATTTCGCGATATAGCGGCACACCCGCTTGTTGTCGTTGTCGCCGGTTTCCTCGGACAGCCGGCCGCGCTGCTTCTTCATCTTGTCGGCGGTCTGCCAGGTGCGGATGATCACCTCGCCCACGCGGCCCATGGCCTGGCTGTCGGACGCGATGATGCTGAAAGCGCCCATGTCGTGCAGGATATCCTCGGCGGCGATGGTCTCCTTGCGGATCCGGCTTTCGGCAAAGGCCACATCCTCGGGGATAGACTTGTCGAGGTGGTGGCAGACCATGAGCATGTCCAGATGCTCTTCCAGCGTGTTGACCGTGTAGGGCCGCGTGGGGTTGGTCGAGCTGGGCAGAACGTGTTCTTCGCCGCAGATGCGGATGATGTCGGGCGCATGGCCCCCGCCCGCGCCCTCGGTGTGGAAGGCGTGGATGGTGCGGCGCTTCATGGCCTTGACGGTGTTCTCGACAAAACCGCTCTCGTTCAGGGTGTCGGTGTGGATCATCACCTGCACGTCCCAGGCGTCGGCCACGCTCAGGCAATTGTCGATTGCGCCCGGCGTGGTGCCCCAATCCTCGTGCAGCTTCAGCGCGCAGGCGCCTGCGCGGATCTGTTCCTCGAGCGCGGCGGGAAGCGAGGCGTTGCCCTTGCCCGCAAAGGCCAGGTTCATCGGGAAAGCGTCCGCTGCCTGGAGCATCCGCCCGACATGCCAGGGCCCCGGTGTGCAGGTGGTGGCCAGCGTTCCATGCGCGGGGCCGGTGCCGCCGCCCAGCATGGTGGTCAGGCCCGAATGCAGCGCATCCTCGATCTGCTGCGGGCAGATAAAGTGGATATGGCTGTCGAAACCGCCGGCCGTCAGGATCCGCCCCTCGCCCGCGATCGCCTCGGTGCCGGGGCCGACGATGATGTCGACGCCGGGCTGGGTGTCGGGGTTGCCCGCCTTGCCGATCTTGTGGATGCGCCCGTCTTTCAGCCCCACGTCGGCCTTGTAGATCCCCGTCCAGTCGACGATCAGCGCATTGGTGATGACCGTGTCCACCGCGCCCTCGGCCCGGGTGGTCTGGGCCTGGCCCATGCCGTCGCGGATCACCTTGCCGCCGCCGAACTTGACCTCTTCGCCGTAAGCGGGCGCGTTGCCGCCGCCTCCGGCCCCGGCCCCGGCGCGCGCGGCGGTCATGTCATGCTCGACCTCGATGATCAGATCGGTGTCGGCCAGCCGAAGGCGGTCGCCGGTGGTGGGGCCGAACATCGCGGCATAGTCGGAACGGGCAATGGTTGCGGGCATCCTGACCTCTTTCAGAAAACGAGTTTCATTTGAATGACGCGGTCGTCGTCGGCATTGTGGGCGGCGGGATCGCGTGCGCGCTTGAACCCCATGCTTTCGTAAAGCGGCAGGGCTTCGACATGGCGGTAGAGCGCGCCGAGCCAGACCGCCCCATATCCCAGCGACCGTGCCTCTTCGATCAGCGCACTGCACAACATCCGCCCCAGCCCCAGACCGCGGGCGCTTTCGCGGACATACATCCGGTTCATCTCGGCATCGCCATCGGCGCGCTGGCGGAGCATGACCATCCCGACGATCTCGCCCTCCCGCTCGACTGCAAGGCATTCGCCCTTCGGCGGCAGAAAGACATCGGCAAAATTCGCCAGATCCGCAGCGACATTCTGCTTGGCGATGTAGTCGTCGATCTCGCGCTGCATTTCGGGATAGCGGCCGCGCAGGAAATCGAAGAACTCCCAGACCAGCGCCGTGACGGCGGCAATCTGGGCCGGGCTTCGCACCTTGGTCACCAGGCCCGTCATGCGCGGAACGCCTCGTCCACCGGCACCTGCAGCGCATTGGCCAGCGCGTTGGTCTGGCTGGCCATGCCGATGACGGCCAAGAGCTCGCCATGCATGGCGTCGTCCATGCCCTTGGCGCGCGCGGCGGCGGTGTGGGAATGAGTGCAATATTCGCAGGCATTGGCGACCGAGACGGCCAGATAGACCATCTCCTTGACCAGCGGGTCCAGCGCGCCCGGCCCCATCACGACCTTCAACCGCTCCCATGTGGCGCGCAAAAGCGCCGGATCGTGCGCCAACGCGCGCCAGAAGTTGTTGACGAAATCGCTGCCGCGGGTGGCGCGGATGTCGTCGAACACCGCCTGCGCCTCGGGGCTCAGCTCTTCGTCTGTCAGCAGCGCACGGGTGGCCATCGTCTCAATCCTCGTCCAGAGGTCCCATGACCTGCTGATTGAACCCGTAAATCCGCCGCGCGCCCCGGATCTCGATCAGGTGCACCTCGCGGCGCTGGCCCGGCTCGAACCGCACCGCCGTCCCCGCCGTGATGTCCAGCCGCCGCCCCCGCGCCGCCTCGCGGTCGAACTCGAGCGCGCTGTTGGCCTCGGCGAAATGGTAATGCGAACCCACCTGCACCGGCCGGTCGCCGGTGTTGGCCACCATCAGCGTGATCGCCTCGCGCCCCGGGTTCAGCTCCAGCACGCCCTCGGCGGGGAAAAGCTCTCCGGGGATCATCGACCGGCCCGCGCCCGCACCACGGCCAGCCGCGCCGCCAGCCCGATCACCCCCAGCGCCGCCGCCACGACCAGCCAGCTTGCGCCCTCATGCGGATGCACATGCGCGCCGGGATGCGCCGCCGCCGCCCCGGCCCAAAGGCCCGCCACGGTCGCAATCGTCGAAATCTTCATCACTGTCCCTCGCTTCTTCTTGGCAAAAATACTCAAAATTCACCGGATCGGGTTATGCACCGTCACCAGTTTGGTGCCGTCCGGAAAGGTCGCCTCGACCTGCACCTCACGTATCATCTCGGACACGCCTTCCATGCATTGCTCGCGGGTGACCACCTGCGCGCCCGCCTCCATCATGTCGGCCACGCTGCGCCCGTCGCGCGCGCCCTCGACCACCGTGTCGGTGATCAGCGCGATCGCCTCGGGGTGGTTCAGCTTGACCCCCCGGGCCAGCCGCTTGCGCGCCACTTCTGCGGCCATCGCCACCATCAGTTTGTCTTTCTCTCGCGGGGTCAGCATCATGGGTCAAATCATCCAGGGTCTTGGCAGAGCGGCACCGGAAAGGTGCTGCAGAACGGGGATCAGGTGCCGGCGCAGCTCGAAGCTGTCGGGCGCGGCCAGGCGCAATACCACGAGGTCGGGCAAGACGGCGCTCGCGCCGCCGCTCTCGGGCAAAAGCGACCGCAGCGCGCCCACACGCTCCGCCGCGCCGGGGGCGGCCCAGACCAGCGTCGCCAGCGCCTGCGCGCCTGCCGCGACGAAGCGGCGGTCCAGCGATGCCTGCGCATCGCCCTCCAGCCGCAGCCGGTCGGCCCAGACCAGACGGCCCTCGCGCAAGACGTCGATCCGGTCGGTCAGCCGCAGATCGCGCACCGTCTCGCGCATCGCGGCACGCCCGAAAACCAGCGTCTCGCAGGCCAGAAGCCGCGCCTCCGCCGCCAGCTCGATCCGCAATGTGCGGTCGAGCGCGGCACCCTCGAAAAGGATGGTCTCCTGCGGCAGCCAGTCGATCCGCGCGCCGCTCTCGGCGCTCAGCACCGTGCGCACCTGCCCGGGCACCCCCGGCATGGCGCGGTAAATCCGTTCGGCGGCCTGGCTGGTCAGACGCAGATGCGCCCCCGCCTCGGCCCCTGCGGTCAGCGCAAAGCGGTCACCACCGGTGATCCCGCCCGAGGTGTTGAGAAACACCGCATCCAGCGCGGTGTCGCGCGGGCGCGGAAAGAGCAGCTTGAAGGCGCCGGACTGGCGCAACCCGTCGATCACCGACACCGGCCCGCGCCGCCGCGCGGTGAGCCGCGCCACGCCATGCGCCCTCTGCGGCGCCACGGCGGGGGTCTTGGGGGGGGCGTCGAACGGCATGCGCGGCAGGCTCCTTATTCGGGCAAGGATCGGGACGGGGGCGGGACGGGCAAGGCCGGGCCTCTGCGCAGTGCCGAACGCCGGTCAGGCAAGGGCTCTCAAGTTCACAAATTGGGCTAAAAATCCGGTTTCGCCCAAAATACGGGCAAAACTGAATCCTCAATCCACAGGCTTGGGGGGCACCTGCGGCGTGTACTGGCAGCGGTTCGGCTTGATGTCCAAAAGCGGCGTCCCGTCCAGGCAATCCAGTCCCCGCACCACCACCACCGGCCCCTCGCGCCGCACGAACCGCACCATCGACGTGCCGATGGGGTTGGGCCGCACCGGCGAGCGCAGCGCGAAGGTGCCCGTGGTCCGGCCGTCGTCCCTGGGCGATTGCGTCACCAGATCGCGCCGCGATTCGTGCAGCCAATAGAGCACCTCGAGCGTCTCATACCCCTCGATCCCGTGCAGCGCCGGCTCCCAGACCGGGTCGAGCTCCAGCCGGCATTCCGGCCCGTCCTGGCGACCCTGACGCGGGCAATCGGCGCGGGTCTTGAACGGCGTCCGGATGCGCCCGACAAAGCGCAGCGTGGCATCGCCGGGCGGCGGCAGGTCGATCGCCGTTTCATTGGCGCGCAAGCGGGTCTTGGCGGACATGGGCCCTCGCATCTGTCGTTCCGGGCGCAGCCTAGCACGGACCGGGGCGCGCGTGCACGCGCCTGTCGAAAGCCCCCCTCGCCACCTGCAACATGACCTGTCCCGCCCTTGCAATCGGTTGCAAAAACAACCCCGAGCGGCGACACTCACGCGATCCGCAACGAAAGACCCGCCGATGCCCGTGACCCTCAAGGATGTTGCCCTGCGCGCGGGCGTGTCGCGGTCGGCGGTGTCGCGCGCCTTTACACCCGGCGCGTCGGTGTCGGCCAAGACCCGCGCCAAGGTCGAACGCGCCGCGCGCGAGCTGGGCTACGCGCCCTCGGCGCTGGCCTCGGCGCTCAGCACCGGGCGGACCAAGCTGATCGGGCTGGTGTCCAACAACTTTCACAACCCGGTATTCCTCGAGGTGTTCGACCGCTTCACCCGCGGCCTGCAAGAGCGCGGTCTGCGGCCATTGCTGGTCAACCTCAGCGACGAGACCGACGCAGCGCAATCGGTGCGCATGCTGCGGCAATATTCGGTCGACGCGGTGATCGTCGCCTCCTCGACCCTGCCGCCGGATTTCGCGCTAGCCTACCGCGAGGCGGGGCTGGCCGTGGTGCATTCCTTCGGCCGCTGCGAGCAGCACCCGGTGGTGCCCGTGGTGGGGATCGACAACGCCGCCTGCGGCCGCATGGCGGCCCAGACCCTGGCGGCGCGCGGATACCGCCGGGTGGCCTTCCTCGGCGGACCCGAAAGCGCCACCTCGACCCAGGACCGGCTGGCGGGGTTCCGCGACGGCTGGCCGGGGGCCCCGCCCCCGGCGCGCTTCGCCAGCGCCTACAGCTTTGCCGCCGGGCGCGCCGAGATGCAGCGCCTGCTGCGCGAAGGCCCACCAGCCGAGGCCTATTTCTGCGGCGACGATGTGCTCAGCCTCGGCGCGCTCAGCGCCCTGCGCGACGCCGGATACGACGTGCCGGGCGATGTCGGCGTGATCGGGCTCAACGACATGGAGATGGCGGGCTGGGCGGGGTTCGACCTGACGACGATCCGCCAGCCGGTGGGCGCAATCATCGCCGCCTCCATCGACCTCGCGCTGATGCTGGCCGAAGACCCCGCCATGCAGCCCGAAACCCGGCTTTTTCCCTGCACCCTGATCGAACGGGCGACCCTGCGGCCCCTGCCCGCCGCAGCGCCCTAGCGGAACATCGGCGGGCGGGCGTCGGTCCATGCGCCTTCGGCCTTGCCGCTTGTGGCCACCGCAAAGACCGCCGCCATCGACCGCAGCCCGTCCTCGGCGCGCGGGTAGAGATCGGCCGCCGGGTCCATGGCGCGGCCCTCTTTGCGGGCGCGGATCGCCTCGGCCAGATCCTTGTAGATGTTGGCGAAGGCCAGCGGCATGCCCTCGGCATGGCCGATGGTCACGCGGGTGGTGCGGTCGGCCTCGGGCGACAGCCCCGCCTCGCCGCGCTCGATCACCTGCAGGCGCTGGCCCAGCGGCATGTGGTAAAGCTGGTTTGGTTGCTCCTGCGCCCAGCGCAGCCCGCCCTTTTCGCCAAAGACCTGAAGCGTCAGCCCGTGCTGCCGCCCGATCGCCACCGAAGAGGTCCAGAGCCGCCCGACAGTGCCTTCTGACATGCGGAAATTGACCATCGCGTCATCCTCCAGCACCCGGCTGTCGATGCAGGACACCGTGTCGGCCGAGAGCCTTTCGACCTCCTGTCCGGTGACGAACGAAGCCATGTGCATGGCGTGAATGCCGCAATCGGCGAATTGCGCCGACACACCGGCCTGCGCCGGATCGTAGCGCCAGCGCACCCGCGGATTGTCGGCATCGGCGGCGTCGGCGTGATGGCCATGGGCGAATTCGGCCACCACCAGCCGGATGCGTCCCAGATCGCCGCGCGCCACCATGGCGCGCATGTGCCGGACCAGCGAATAGCCGGTGTAGCCGTAATTCACCGCGCAGATCTGCCCCGTGTCGCGGGCGATGCGGACGATCTCTTCGCCCTCTTCGACCGTCATGGTCATGGGCTTTTCGCAGAGCACGTGGAACCCGGCCGTAAGGAAGGCCTTGGTGATCTCGAAATGGGTGGCGTTGGGGGTGGCCACGGTGACCAGATCGACCCGGTCGGGGCGCGCGCTTTCACCCTCCAGCATCTCGCGCCAGCCGCCATAGGCGCGGTCGGCGGCCAGCCCCAGCCGCTGACCATAGGCCCGCCCCTCGTCGGCGCGGTGGTCCAGCGCCCCGGCGGCAAAGGTGAATTCGCCGTCCAGCCCCGCGCCCAGCCGGTGCGCCGGGCCGATCTGACTGCCCTCGCCCCCGCCGATCATGCCCCAATTCAGTCTCGACATTGGAAGTCCCTTTCCGCGCTTGTCCCGGACCTGATCCGGGGCCTCTTGGCCAGGCGGCCCCGGACCATGTCCGGGGCCAGGTTATGCTAAAACCCGATGCTGTGCAGATAGCCGCGATTGGCCCTCGCGTCGTCCAGCGGCGAGACGTCGAGCGTCGGGTCGCAATCCTGCTCGACCGTGCACCAGCCGTCGAAACCGGCGTCCAGCAGCACCTTCCGCACCGCCCCGAAATCCACGTCGCCCTGGCCGAGGTTGCAGAAAATCCCCTGCCCGCAGGCCTCGTAGAACCCGGTCCGGTTCTCGATCACCTGCGCCTTCACCGCCGGGTCGATATCCTTGAAATGCATATAGGAAATCCGGTCCATATGCCGCTGCATGAAGGCCACCGGATCGTAGCCCGCATAGGAATGATGCCCGGTGTCGAGGCAGATCTTCAGCAGATCGGGGTCGACCTCGGCCAGCAGCCGCTCAAGCTCGGGCTCGAAGTCGATGAACCCGCCCGCATGGGCGTGGATCGACACCGTCAGCCCATAGACCTTGGCCCCCATCTCGGCGATGGTCACGATCCGGTCGCGGAAGGCGCGCCATTCGGCGGCGTCCATTTGCTCGGCCTCCGAGGCGCGTCCGGCGGTGGGCGCGCGCCGGGGCGAGATCGAGTCGATCAGCACCAGGTGCCGCGCGCCATGCGCCACCAGCGCCCGGCAGGTGCGCTCGGCCCCGTCCACCACGTCGCGCCAGGCGTCCGGGTCATGGAACGGGCGGAACACCACCCCGCCGATCAGGGTCAGGCCGAATTCCTCCAGCGCCGCGCCCAGCTCGTCGGGGTTCTCGGGCATGAAGCCCACCGGCCCCAGCTCGATCCCGGTATAGCCCGCCTCGGCGCATTGGCGCAGCACCTCGCGCCATTGCGGATTGCGCGGGTCGTCCGCGAATTCGACCCCCCAGGAACAGGGGGCATTGCCGATCTGGATCATGATGGCTCCTCAATACTCAGCGGGTTTGGTCCAGCCCCGCGTGGCGTGCGAGGCGCGGGCGGCGGCGATGACCCGATGCACCTCGAGCCCGTCGCGGAAGGTGGGCCAGACCGGCGCGCCGCCGTCGATGGCCTTCAGGAAATCATGCGCCTCGATGATGATCTGGTCCTGATAGCCGGTGCCATGCCCCGGCCCCTGACAGAACGGCAGATAATCGGGATGCGCGGGGCCGGTCAGGATCTTGCGAAACCCGCGCTGCGCGGGCGGCGCATCGGCGTGATAGAGCCAGAGCGCGTTCTGATCCTCCTGGTCGAAGCGGATCGCGCCCTGGGTGCCTGTGATCTCATAGGCATAGCCCATCTTGCGCCCTGTGGCGACGCGGCTCGAGGCCAGATGCCCGCCCGCGCCGCTGGCAAAGCGCACCATCATCTGCACCTGGTCGTCATTGGTGACCGGCACGCCGCCCCTTTCGGGATAGACCGTCTCCATCACGGCGCTCAGCTCATCAATCGGGCCCATGATGGCCAGCGCGGCGTTGATGATATGCGGGGTCAGATCGCCAAGGCAGCCATTGGCCTCGCCGGCAAAGCGCCACTCGCCCAGCACGTCCTCATTGTGGAAATCCTCGGTATGCTCGCCGCGGAAATGGGTGATGCGGCCCAGCGCGCCCTCGGCCACGAGCTGGCGGGCGTATTGCGAGGCGGGCGTGCGGATGTAGTTGTAGGCCACCATGTTGGCCACGCCCGCGGCCTCGGCGGCGGCGACCATGGCGCGGGCGTCGCCCACGTTCAGCCCCATGGGCTTTTCGCAGAGCACCGGCTTGCCCAGCGCCAGCGCGGCCTCGGCGATTTCGCGGTGGGTGGCCTGGGGCGAGGCGATGACCACCGCCTCGACGGTCGGGTCGTTCACCAGATCGCGCCAGTCGCTGGCCCCGCGCGCGAATCCATAAGCCGCCGCATAGCGCGCGCCCGAGGCGGGCGAGGCACCGCAGATCGCCGCCAGACGCGGGCGCAGCGCGGTCTCGAAGACCGCGCCCACGGCGGCAAAGGCCACCGAATGGGCCTTGCCCATATAGCCCCCGCCAATGACTCCGATCCCGATGTCCGGCATGGACCGCCCCCCGCTCTTTTCAATTTGCAACCGGTTGCAAAATTTGTATCCTAAAGCCCGGGCGCGTGCAACACGCGATCGTCGGAAGGGGAGGCCGGAATGGACTTGATGGAGGGCATCGCGCGCAACGATTTCCTGATCGTGGGCCGCGCCGGGATGGATTTCTTCCCCGACCCGCCCGGCACCAGCGTCGAACACGGCGCGGTGTTTCACGCCGCGCTCGGCGGGTCGGCGGCCAATACGGCGGCGGGCATCTGCAAGCTGGGCGGCAAAGCTGCGCTGGTGACCTCGGTCAGCGACGACGCGGTGGGGCGGTTCTGCCTCAACCAACTGGATCATTACGGCGTGGACCGGCGGCATGTCCGGTCGGTGGGCGGCGAGCTGCGCAATTCGCTGGCGGTCTACGATTCCCGGGTCGAGGGCCACACCACCGTGATCTACCGCAACGGCGCCGCCGATTTCGAGATGACCCAGGACGATGTCGCGGCGGTCGATTACACCGCCTACGGCGCGCTGATCACCGCCGGCACGGTCTTTGCCGCCGAGCCGTCGCGCGGCGCCGCCTTCGCCGCTTTCGAGCGCGCCCGCGCCGCCGGCCTGCCGATCATCTTCGACGTGGATTACCGCCCCTACAGCTGGCCCGGCCCCGAGGTCGCGGCCGATGTGCTCAGCCGCGCCGCCGCGCAATGCGACATGATCGTCGGCAACGACGAGGAATTCGGCTTTATGGCGGGCAGCTTCGACAAGGGGTTGGAAAAGGCCCGCGCTCTGGCCGCCGACGGGCGGCTGGTGGTCTACAAAATGGGCGCCGAGGGCGCGATCACCTTCTTTCAGGGCCGCGAGCTGCGCACCGGGATCTACCCGGTCGAGGCGCTCAAGCCCACCGGCGCGGGCGACAGCTTCATGGCGGGGCTCATGGCCTCGCTGGCCGAGGGCCACAGCCTGCACGACGCGCTGCTGCGCGGCTCGGCCTGCGCGGCGGTCACCGTTTCGCGCCCGGGCTGCGCCCCGGCCATGCCGACCCGCCCCGAGCTTGCCGCCTTTCTGCAGGGCCACCCCGGCCCAACCGATCCCTGACAAAGGACAATGCCCATGCACATCCCCCCGCACGACAATCGCAACGAACCCATCGTCGGCCCCGATCACGACCTGGTGCCGCTCAACTACTTCAACATCGTCACGCTGAAGGCCGGCGAAACCTTCGACTATGCCGTGCCGGGCTACGAGACCTGCGTCGCCCCAGCCACCGGCACCGTGACCGTGGAGACCTGCGGCGAGACCTTCGCCGACATCGGCAACCGTGGCGTCGACGTCTGGGACGGCGATCCCGAGGGCGTCTACGTGCCGTCCGGCGCGGCCACCCGCATCACCGCGCGCACCGACACCGAATGCTTTGTTGCGGGCGCGAAATACGACGAGGTGCTGAAACCCTTCGACGTGCGCGCCAAGGATCTCGACGTGGTGCAATACGGCTCGGACGGCACCAAGACCCACCGCAAGATCAAGCACATTCTCGGCGCGCAGTACCACGACCGCGTGGGCCGCCTGCTGGTGAGCGAGCTGTTCACAGTCGGTGCGGGCGGCTGGTCGGGCTTTCCCAGCCACAAGCACGACACCGACCGGCTTCCGGACGAGACGCGGCACGACGAGACCTACAACTTCCGCTTCCGCCCGAATTACGGCTCGGGGCTGCAGATGCTGCAGCGGGTCGATAACGAGCCGGGCGACGCCTATCACATCATGGACCGCTCGACGGTGCTGATCGACAAGGGGTATCACCCCTGCTGCGTGCTGCCGGGCTACGAGATGTATTACTTTACCATCCTCGGCGGCCTGACCCAGCGTTCGCTCAAGCAGTACTTCCAGCCGACCCATGCCGAGCAGCTGCATACGATCCCCGGCATCATGGACATGGTCGCCAAGTTCAAATGATCCGGCGCGCCCCTCGTCAAGCCCTTGCGGCCTTTCCTCGGGACCCACGCGCAGCGCCAGGGGGCCGGCCATGCCGCTGGTAACGCTGAGCGAGGTTCTGGGCCCGGCCCTGGCGCATGGCCATGCGGTCGCCGGTGTGGTCTGCCTGGGCTGGGAGGACGCGCGTGCCTATGTCCGCGCCGCCGAGGCCGAGCGCGCGCCGGTCATCCTGCAGGCCGGGCCCGGCGCACGGGCGCATATGCCGATCCCGGTCTGGGGCGCGATGTTCCGCGCACTGGCAGAAGCGGCGTCCGTGCCGGTGGTGGCGCATCTCGATCACGGCTGCGACGCCGCCGATTGCGCGGCGGCCATCGAGGTGGGCTTCAGTTCGGTGATGTTCGACGGCTCGAAGCTGCCGCTCGCCGACAACATCGCCCGGACCCGCGCCATCGCCGAGATGGCCCATGCCGCTGGCGTGTCCTGCGAAGGCGAGATCGGCGAGGTGGGCTATGACGGCGGCGCGGCCTCCCATGGCACCGACCCGGCCGAGGCCGGGCGCTTTGCGCGCGAGACCGGGGTCGACGCCATGGCGGTGTCGGTGGGCAACGTGCACCTGCAGCAGGCGGCGGGCGCGGGCCTGGACGAGGCGCGCCTGCGCGCCATCGAGGCGGTGACGAATGTACCGCTGGTGATCCACGGCGGATCGGGCGTGCCCCACGCGCAGCGCCGCGCGCTGGCGCACGGCTCGGCGATCTGCAAATTCAACATCGGGACCGAACTGCGCATGGCCTTCGGCGCGGCGCTGCGCGGCGCGCTTGACGCCGATCCGGACGCCTTCGACCGGATTGCGATCCTGCGCGCCACCGAGGCGCCGCTGGAAGCGGCGGCGCGGCGGGTGATCGCGGGGCTGCGCTGAGCGCGCGCCGCCTTCAGGAGTCCGACATCTGCCTCAACGATTGATTCGGTGGATCGGCAGACCCCCGCAGCGTAGGGTGCGCATTCATGCGCACCGTCCCCGCCGCCTTCAACACTCAGAAATAAAACCTAACGTTTCAATAAGTTAAACGTCAGCATGGCTGACCCAACTACCATCCCACCGCCGTAGGGTGCGCATTCACTGCGCACCGTCCCCGCACCTCAGGTGTTGAAAAGGAAGTGCAGCACGTCGCCGTCCTTGACCACATAGGCCTTGCCCTCGGCCCTGAGCTTGCCAGCGTCCCGCGCCGCCTGCTCGCCGCCCAGGCTGACGAAATCGTCATAGGCCACCGTCTCGGCGCGGATGAAGCCCTTCTCGAAATCGCCGTGGATCACGCCCGCCGCCTGCGGCGCCAGCGTACCGCGCTTGATGGTCCAGGCGCGCGCCTCTTTCGGGCCCACGGTAAAATAGGTCTCCAGCTGCAAGAGCTCGTAGCCCGCGCGGATCAGCCGGTCGAGCCCCGGCTCCTCCAGCCCCATCTCCGACAGGAACATCTCGGCCTCTTCCGGGTCCAACTGGCTGATCTCTTCCTCGATCTTGGCCGAGATCACCACGTGCGAATTGCCCTGCGCCGCCGCCATCTCGGCCACCTTGGCCGAGAGCGCGTTGCCCGTCGCGGCCTCGGCCTCGTCGACGTTGCAGACATAAAGCACCGGCTTCGTCGTCAGCAGTTGCAGCATCCGCCAGGCCTTGACGTCCTCGGCGTCGACCTCGACCGTGCGCGCGGGGTGGCCGGCCTCGAGCGCCTCCAGCGCGGCCTTCATCAGCCGTTCCTGCTGCACCGCCTCCTTGTCGCCGCCGCGCACCTTGCGGACGATGTTCTGCAACCGCTTCTCGATCGATTCGATATCGGCGATCATCAGCTCTGTCTCGATGGTCTCGGCATCGGCCACCGGATCGACGCGGCCCTCGACATGGGTCACGTCGTCATCCTCGAAGCAGCGCAGCACATGGGCGATGGCGTCGACCTCGCGGATGTTGGCCAGGAACTGGTTGCCCAGCCCCTCGCCCTTGGACGCGCCCTTCACCAGCCCGGCGATGTCGACGAAGGTCATGCGGGTGGGAATGATCTGCTTGGACTTGGCGATCTCCGCCAGCCTGTCGAGCCGCGCGTCGGGCACCGCCACGTCGCCCACGTTGGGCTCGATGGTGCAGAACGGAAAGTTCGCCGCCTGCGCCGCCGCCGTCCGGGTCAGCGCGTTGAAGAGCGTCGACTTGCCCACGTTGGGCAGCCCCACGATCCCCATTTTAAAGCCCATGTCCCATCTCCTTGCCACGCGCGGTTCCGCGCGGTGTCTAGTCGGGGGGCGGGCCGGGTGCAAGATGTGCTATCCTGGCACGGCAACCGGAGGAACGCCCATGCGACTCAACCCCTACCTGAGCTTCGGCGGCAATGCCGCCACCGCCCTGCACTTCTACGCCCGCGTTCTGGACGGCGAGGTCGCCTCGCTGATGAAAATGGCCGACATGCCGGACCAGAGCTGGGTCACCGACGCCAACCGCGAGATGCTGGCGCATGGCCATGTGACCTTCGAGGGCGGCGAGATCCATGCCTCGGACATGCCCGGGGCCGAGGGCGGCTATCGCGGCGTGACGCTGCAGATCAACTGCGGCGATCCGGCACGCGGCAAGGCGCTTTTTGACCGGCTGGCCGAGGGCGGCGA
The DNA here is from genome assembly GCF_032586235.1 of Aestuariicoccus sp. MJ-SS9. NCBI lineage: Bacteria > Pseudomonadati > Pseudomonadota > Alphaproteobacteria > Rhodobacterales > Paracoccaceae > Aestuariicoccus > Aestuariicoccus sp. MJ-SS9. The sequence goes on along the minus strand of NZ_JAWHTD010000015.1, from coordinate 50,605 downwards.
GGTGACGATGGCCTTTGCCGAGACTTTCTGGGCCAAGGGCTTTGGCACCTGCACCGACCGCTTCGGCGTGCCGTGGATGGTCAACTGCCAGTAGCCGCGGGAATTGCCACGCGGCTGTGCCGTTGGAACCGCGTCAGCAGCAGCACCGCCGCAACGCCCAGCCCCAGCACCAGGCCGAACCAGATCCCCGGCCCGCCGTATCCCAGCGTGAGGCCGAAGACGTAAGCGCCGGGCAGGCCCAGGCCCCAATAGGCGAGTGCCGCGATCAGCATCGGCACGCGGGTATCCTGCAGCCCGCGCAACAGCCCCAGCGTCACCACCTGTGCGGCGTCGACCAGCTGGAACAGCGCCGCCACCGCCAGGAACGTGACGCCCGCCGCGACTATTGCGTCCCGCGCCGGATCCGCCGGATCGACGAAAAGGCCCATGAGCCACGCCGGAGCCCCCAGGAACAGCAGGATCGTCGCCGCCACCACCGCCCCCGAGGCCGCCAGCGCCACCGCCGCGCCGCGCCGCAGGTGGTCGCCATCGCCGCGCCCCAGCGCATTGCCCGCGCGCACCGTCGCCACGTTGGCCAGACCCAGATGCGCCATGAAGGTGGCCGACGAGATCTGCAGCGCGATCCCGTGTGCGGCCAGCGGCACGGTGCCCAGCCAGCCCATCATCACGGCGGTCGCGGCGAACATGCCGACCTCGGCCAGGCTGGTCAGGCCGATGGGCACCCCCAGCGCAAAGACCCGTGCCAGCATCTCGGTGTCGGGGTTCCAGAACCGCCGCAGCAGCGTGTGTTCGGGCAGCCGCCAGAGCGCATAGCCCAACATGCCCAGCACGCTCAGCACCTGTGTCACGATCGACGCGATGGCCGCGCCGCGCAGGCCCAGTTCCGGCGCGCCCCAATTGCCGAAGATCAGCGCGTAATTCCCCAGCCCGTTGGCCAGCGCCGCCACCACGGTGACCCAAAACGCGACGCGGGTGAACTCGAGCGCGGCGAGGTAGTTTTTCAGCACCATCACGAAAAGCGCGGGCAACATGCCCCACCCGGCGATGCGCAGATAGGTCTGCGCATCCGCCGCGATCTGCTCGGTCTGGCCCAGCGCCCGCAGGATCGGATCGGCGAACCACAGCGCGGGCATGCTCAGCGCGAAATAGGCGATGGACAGCCACAGCGCCATACGGGTGGCGCGGCGGATCTGGGTCTCCTCCCCGCGCGCGGCGAAATTGGCAACCATGGGCATGACCGCCCAGGCAAAGCCCGACCCGACCAGAAAGAGCGTGAAGAAAAGCGTCGCCGCCAGCGTCAGCGCCGCCAGCTCGGGCACGCCGTACCAGCCGATCATCACCGTGTCGGTCAGCCCGATGGCGAATTGCGCCAGATGCCCGCCGATCAGCGGCAGGCCGAGGCCGAGGATGGCGCGCAGATGCTGGCGGTATGTCATGGCGTGGGTGGTCATCACCCGCGCTTAGTCCAGCCCTCGGGCGCTGGCAAGCCACGGTTGCAGGCCCCGGGGGGCCTAAAGCGCCGCCAGCAGGAATTGCGCCGCAAGCGCCATGATCAGCGCGCCCGCCGCCGCCTCGATCACCCCCATGGCGCGCAGGGCCGCCGGGCCTGTGGCGACCCGCGTCAGCGCGCCTTCGCGCAGCAGGGCCGAGGCCAGCGCGACGGCGATGGTGATCGTCGCCGTGCCCAGCCCCATCGCCAGCGCGCCCAGCACGCCCGCACCCCAGATGTCCATCCGCCAGGTCAGGATCAGCAGGAAGAGCGCGCCGGTGCAGGGCCGCAGCGCGATGGCGCCAACCAGCGCCGCGGCGTCGCGCAGGCTGGTGACCTTTTCGGCCTCGTCAAGCGTGGGGCCATGCGCGTGCCCGCAGGTCCGGCAGGTGCCGTCGTCGGCCACGGGATGGCGCAGATCGCGGATCAGCCGCCGCAGTCCGCGCCAGATCAGGTAGAGCCCGATGGCCCCGATTGCGGCATAGCTCGCGGGGGCGAACCAGGCCTCGGCCCGGTCCACCAGAACCTCGCGGCCCCAGCCCAGCAGCACGATCCCGGCCCAGACCAGCGCGATGGCCGTAATCGCCTGCGCCAGGCTCGACACCAGCGCCAGCAGGCCCAGCCGCAGCACCGGCACCCGACGTCCCAGCCCGTATCCGCCGATCAGGATCTTGCCGTGCCCCGGCCCCGCCGCATGAAAGAAGCCGTAAGCAAAGCACACGCCCATCAGCGCCCAAAGCGCGCCGGGCTCGCCCGCGCGCAGCGCGCGCAGCCCCTGCGCCATGGCGTTTTGCGCCGTGCGCTGACCCTCGGCGGCCAGCACCGTCAGCCGGTCGGCCCCGCCGAACCCCCAGAGCCAGAGAGCGGCGGCCAGAACCGCCGCCGCCCCGATCAGCAGCGCTAGGCGCACTGGAACCGGATGGTCTGGGCGTAATGCGCGCCCGGTTTCATGATCTCGAACATATCCTCGGGCATGGTATCGAGCTCTTTCTTCACCGCCGCGTCGGCCGCCGCCAGGTCGGGTGCCGCGATCTCGGTCTGGCAATCGGCAAAGAATACAACAACCTCGCGCACGGTGTAGGCGACGTAATAGGTCGGGTCGTACTGCCGGATCGTGAGATCGGCGATCGGCGACGGCGGGATGTCGCGGGTCTGTGTCGACACGATGCGCCCGTTCTCGACCGTGGCCGACACCGGTTCCGGCCGGGGCAGGTCGAGCTTTCGGTCGCCGGAGAAGACATAAAGATCGCCCTCGAACCCCTCGGGCCAGACCTCCAGATCGAACCCCTTGAGCCGCGCCTCTTCCTCGGGCGTCAGGAGGCCGTCGGCATCGGGGTCTAACCCCTCGTCCTCGAGGATCAGGAGGGTGAAGAAATCGTCATAGTGCCAGGTCATCTCGACCTTGTGGGCCAGCCCGTCGGCATCGACATGGATGCGCAGTTGGGTATCGACGAAAATATGCGGATGCGCCCAGGCCATGGGGGCCATGCAGAGACACAGAAAGGCGGTCAGCAGACGGGTCATGGCAGTTTCCTATGCGCAGGCGCGCGCGCAGGCAAGACGGCTGCGGCGCGGACGGCGGGAACATGCTACCATCGGAGGATATTTCAACCGATTCTTCCTGCCGGAGTGGCATTATGCCCGACCCGATTGATCTGACCGATTTCGTTGCGAAAGTGCGCGTGTTCCTGTCCGACCTGACGCACAACAACGACCGCGACTGGTTCCGCGAGAACAAGAGCCTTTACGATGCCGATCTCAAGCGTCCCGCCGAGCGCATTCTGGCCGATATCGCGCCCGCGCTCGAGGCGCGCAGCGGCGCGCCGGTGCGCACCAAGCTTTTCCGCCCGCACCGCGACATCCGCTTTTCCGAGGACAAGACCCCATTTCATACCCATCTGCACATGCTCTGGTCGCTGCAGGACGGGCGGGGATGGTATTTCGGGCTCTCCACCGAATACGCCACCGCCGGGGCGGGGATCATGGCCTTCGACGCCGAACAGCTGGGCGCCTACCGCGACGCCCTGGACGGGCCCGAGGGCGAAAATCTGGACGCCTGTCTCAGGACCATCGGCGGGCGCATGGATCCGCCGACGCTCAAACGGGTGCCGCAGCCCTATCCGGCGGATCACCCCCGGGGCGAGCTCTTGCGCCGCAAGGGGCTGGTGATGTGGCGCGACGGGATCGAGGCGCAACTGAGCCCCGATCCGGTGACCGGCCTGATGGCGGCCTTCGACGATCTGCAGCCGGTGCAGGACTGGCTGGGCCGCTGCGTCGCGGACCAGAGCTAGACCGCGGCGTCAGCCCCGCCGCGTCGCCGGGTGCAGCGCCTTGCCCAGGATGTGGTCCGAGCGGTGGATCACATGGCCCGCGCCGCCCACGATCAGCGGATCGGGTTCGGTGGCGACCTTGGGATCCTTGCCGGGGTAATCCAGCGTCGACAGGAAATGCCGCATGCAATTCAGCCGCGCGCGTTTCTTGTCGTCGGACTTGATGATCGTCCAGGGCGCGTCGGCGGTGTCGGTGTAAAAGAACATCGCCTCTTTCGCCTCGGTGTAATCTTCCCACTTGTCGAGGCTGGCCTTGTCGATCGGCGACAGCTTCCACTGTTTCAGCGGATCGGTCTCGCGCGACTGGAAGCGGCGGCGCTGTTCGTCGCGGGTGACCGAGAACCAGTATTTGTAAAGCCGGATGTTGGAATTGGTCAGCATCCGCTCGAATTCCGGCGTCTGGCGCATGAATTCAAGGTATTCGCCGGGCTCGCAAAAGCCCATCACCCGCTCGACCCCGGCGCGGTTGTACCACGACCGGTCGTAAAGCACGATCTCGCCCGAGGTGGGCAGGTGTTCGACATAACGCTGGTAATACCATTGCCCGCGCTCGACATCGGTGGGTTTGTTAAGCGCCACGACCCGCGCGGTGCGGGGGTTGAGATGTTCGGTGAAGCGCTTGATCGTGCCGCCCTTGCCCGCCGCGTCGCGGCCCTCGAAAAGCATGACGAACTTCTGGCCGGTGTCCTGCGCCCAGTGCTGGATCTTCAGCAGCTCCGCCTGCAGCTTGGCCTTCTGATGCTCGTAGCTGCGGCGCGAGAGGCGGTCGGCATAGGGATAGGCCCCCTGCTCGAACTCGGCCCTTTTCGCAACGGCCTCGGGGCCCTCGGTCTCGGCGGCCACGAGAGCGGCCTGCTTGGGGGCAACCTCGGCGGCGGTCTGCTTCAGCGTATCGGGCATGCATCTCTCCTGTCGCGCAAATATTGGTCAAGGATAGCGGTTTTACGCGCCGCAAACCTTGATCCGGGTCAAACAGGAGAGAGCTGATAGCGCCCGCGCCCCAGCTTTTGCGCCAGCCCTCGCCGCACCAGCGCCGCCAGCGCGCGATAGGTGGCCTCGTGCGTCAGGCCGATCTGCGCGGCCAGCGCCATGACGGTGCCGGTCTGCCCGCCATCGGCAAGCGCTGCAAGCACGCGGTCCTCGGCGCTGCGGATCGACAAAAGCTCGACCTGCCGCCGCGACGCCTGCACCTGCCGCGCCAGCCGTTGCATCAGCGCGCGGGCGAAACCCGGGTCACGGTCGATCCGCTGCAAGAGCGCCTGTTTGCGAAACCGCACCGCGCGGCCCGGCGCCACGACCTCGGCGTCACAGTGATAGGTGGGGGCGAAAAGGCTGGCCTCGGCCAGCGTCTGCCCGGCGGCGGCGCGCGCCAGCACCACCCGGTGCCCGGCCTCGCCGTGGCGCACCAGATGCACCTCGCCGTCCAGCACCAGCCAGAGCCCCGAACTGTTCTCGCCCTGCCGAAAGAGCAGATCCCCCGCCCCCATATCCCGCGCCCGGCAGGCGGTTTCGGGCAGGCTGTCGAAAGGCGCAGGATAACTCATGATCGCAATCATAACGCGGATCGGGCGGTTCTGTCACGCGCCGGGTGCGGGCGCGTGGATCAACGGCCAAGGAGCGGCCGAATGAATCGGGTCAAAAAAAGGCGCTTTGTCACAATGCGCAAATCGGGCCTGCTATCGGGAGTCGGTCCGCAGTGCAGCAGCAGGTCACGTCCTTTGGTAAGCATATGCGCACGCATGAGAGAATTGGCGAAGCCGGTCATCACGTGGGTGCCAATTACAAAGATATGAATATTGCGCCCTGTTCCAGCTTTGAATTATCCAGGATTTGACAAATGTGATCGTAGAGAGTCTCGATGTTTGACCGAATAAAACGGAAACTTGGCGTTGCCGCGTCCAAATCGAAGGCAATTATTGAAAGAGGCAAGGTTCACATCCTGGGGCTGAAGGGCAGCTCTACACCAGGCAGTGATGCGCGTCGGATGACCATGCGGCTCTGCTTGTATTGGAACCTTGTTTTTTCGGTTGGGCGCTGTTCACTGCGTCAACGCCTCCGTCGGCATACTCCGTCGCAACATCGGTTGCCGCGACTGCCTTTATCGGTGCAAGTTTACTGATTTTCTTTCAAATCGTCTTGTTGATGCCCTTTCGGGACAACAACGAGGACTTTCAGCTCGACGCCTGGCGTCTGGTTCTTGACACGATGGTTTCAGCAGCATTCATGATCGTTGTTTTTTCGGTGTTGTACAAGAATGTCGGCCTTGTCGCGGGCAATGACTTCGTGCGCCCCAGCGCGCTGGATGCGATCTATTTCTCGGCGGTGACGTTTTCGACATTGGGATATGGTGATTTCGCACCGCATCCATCCGCAAGAATAATCGCAGCGGCGCAAGCCCTGCTCGGCAATCTTCATCTAGGGATGATTGTCGGCGCGACGTTCGCCGCCATCCGACGCTGAGGGATCACCCGATCAGCAGAGCGATAATGCCAACAGCCATCAACACAGCTGCCAAAGGCAGTGTGTACGACTGAATCTTGCGATATCGCTGGTTGCTCATTCTGTCCTCACTCGTACGACGTATAGCTTTTCGCGTAAAACATTGCAAATTACTTGTAAGCCTGTCCGTCGGAGCGGAAAACAATCGCTCTGAAGTCCGACAAACTCTCGCGGCGGTCATCGAAAGGGCTTTTGTATCAAGACCCTGACAAAGATCTGGTTTGATGCCGGCACTTTTCGGCCAACACGACGAAGACCGAGATCCATAAATTCTGCGGAGCATGGAAACCCGGGCCTTGGATCCATCGGGGATCACACCTCTTTCGTCAGCACGTCGCGCCAGCTGTGTTTCGGGTCGAACCCCACCAGCTTGCGGGCCTTGTCGATGGCGTAGAAGGTCTCGTTTTTGCCCATATCGCGCTTGACGGGCACGCCCTGGTAATAGCGCGCGCGGACGGCGTCGTTGGACAGACCCACGGACATGTCGGCATTGGCGACGTTGAAAACCTGATAGCCGAGCCCGTCGGTCGTCAGGCAGCACTCGACCATCTGGCCCAGATCGCGCGCGTCGATATAGCCGAAGATGTTGCGGCGCCTGAGGTCGGGGTCGTTCAGGTAGGCGGGGAAATCGGTTGCGTATTCGTGCGGCTCGATCACGTTGTTGATCCGCAGCCCGTAGATGTCGATGCCGGATCGGGCCTGGAAACTGCGCGCCGTGGCCTCGTTGCAGACCTTTGACATGGCGTAGCTGTCATGCGGGAGGGTTGGGTGATCTTCGTCCACGGGCAGGTAGTCGGGCTTCTTCTCGCCTTCCGCAAAGCAGATGCCATAGGTGGTTTCCGAACTGGCAAAGATCACCTTGGGCACGCCCAGCTTCACCGCCGCCTCGATCACGTTGTAGGTCGAGAGCGTGTTGACCCGGAAACATTCGGCATCGGGCGTGATCAGGATCCGCGCGATGGCGGCGAAATGCACCACCGCGTCGAAGCGCGGCACACCGGCGTCAAGATCGAGATCGTCGAAATTCGCATAAGAGGTCATCGCGCCGAAGACCTGCCCGCTGTCGGTCAGGTCGACCTGCAGGTTGTCGGGATGATCGGCCAGCGGCACCAGATCGGCGTTGAGCACCCGGTGGCCCCTTTCCCGCAGATAGGGGATCACGTGCCGCCCCGCCTTGCCGCTGCCGCCGGTGAAGAGAATTCGCATGATGAGGTCCTCCCTTTTGGGGGCTATTCAGCATGGCCGCCGCCCCGAGGTCCAGTGCCCCATTGATTTTCCCGCACGCATCCGGCACATCCCGCAGGGAAATGCTTGGGGGACGCCATGACACGGATCGACGCGAAATTTGCGCAGCTGAAGGCCGAGGGCAAAAAGGCCTTTGTGTCCTATGTCATGGCGGGCGATCCCGATTACGACACCGCGCTGCGGCTGGTCAAAGGGCTGCCCGGCGCAGGCGTGGACATCATCGAGCTGGGCCTGCCCTTCACCGATCCGATGGCCGACGGGCCGACGATCCAGCTGGCCGGGCAGCGCGCGCTGGACGCTGGAATGACGCTCGACCGCACGCTGGAAATGGTGCGCAGCTTTCGCGAGGGCGACGACACCACGCCCATCGTGATGATGGGCTATTACAACCCGATCTATTCGCGCGGCGTGGACCGGTTCCTGGAACAGGCCCGCGAGGCCGGCATCGACGGGCTGATCATCGTCGACCTTCCCCCCGAGGAGGACGAAGAGCTTTGCATCCCGGCGCAGAAGGCGGGGCTGAACTTCATCCGGCTGGCCACCCCCACGACCGACGACAAGCGCCTGCCGAAGGTGCTGACGAACACCTCGGGCTTTGTCTATTACGTGTCGATCACCGGCATCACGGGGGCTGCCGAGGCCCAGGCGGCGGATGTCGGGCCAGAGGTGGCGCGGATCAAGGCGCAGACCGATCTGCCGGTGATCGTGGGTTTCGGCATCAAGACGCCCGAGGCCTCCGAGCGCATCGCCGGTGTGGCCGATGGCTGCGTCGTGGGCTCGGCCATCGTGGCCGAGCTGGCCACGGGCAAGCCGGTGGACGAGGTGCTGAGCTTCGTCAAATCGCTGGCCGACGGCGCGCATCGCGCATGAGCGGCGCGCGGGCAAGCCGGGAGGTCCCGGGGCAGGCCCGGCACTGCGCTGCGCGGACGTGAGCGGAGTGCGGATAGACGAAGCGGCGGAGGCGCTGCTGGCGGCGTGGGACGGCAAACGACAGATCGCGCCGCTGTCCGATGGCGCCGGGATCACGCTGGACGAAGGCTATGCCATCGCCGCGCGGATCGCCGCTATGCGCCAGGCGCGGGGCGAGCGGACCCTCGGGCGCAAAATCGGCTTCACCAACCGCACCATCTGGCCCATCTACAACGTCTCGGCCACGGTCTGGGGTTGGATGTGGGAGGGCGGCCTGCACGACATTCCCGAGGACGGACGCATCGCCCTGCCCGACAGGCCCGAACTGCGGCTGGAGCCCGAGATCGTCTTCGGCTTTGCCCGGAGCCCCGCCTCCGGCATGGATGCCGCCGCCCTGCTGGGCTGCCTCGACTGGGTCGCGCATGGGGTCGAGCTGGTGACCTCGGCCTCGGCCTATCCCGGCTGGCGCTTCACCGCCCCCGACACCGCCGCCGCCCACGGCATGCACGCCGCGCTCTGGATCGGGCCACGGCGGCCTGCAACGGCCTTCGACGTGGCGGGGCTGGAGGATTTCGCGCTGACGCTGACCGGCCCGGACAGAACCCTGCGCGGCGAGGCGCGGGACGTGCTGGGCGACCCGCTGCACGCGCTGGCGCATCTGGTCGGCCTGCTGACACGCCATCCCGCAGCCGGGCCGATCCGGCCCGGCGAGGTCGTCACCACCGGCACGCTGACCGATGCGGTGCCCGTCGCGCGGGGACAACGCTGGCAGACGCGGCTGGACGGTATCGCCCTGCCGGGGCTCGACCTGACGCTGGTCTGAACGCGGCGCTAGTGCTGGATCGACTGCAGGTAGTAAACCAGCGCCAGGACGCGGCCCTGCACGATATCCTCGGCGGTCACGCCGGGGTGAATCGTGGCGGGATAGGCCTCCTCCATCAGCAGATCGCCCCAGACCGGCATCTCCGACACCCCATGCGCCTTGACCTGGCGACGGCCGTCGATCGACTGGTAGACCTCGCTGAACGGGAAAGCGCCGCCGTTACCCTTGGACAATTCCCGCAGGTTGGCGGGTTTCTGCGCGAAAAGCTCGGCCACCGGGCCATCGCCCTCGGCGTTATCGCCGTGGCAGACCGCACAGTTCTGGCGGAACATCTGCTCGCCATAGGTGAAGTCCTGCGCCGAAGCCCCTTGCGCCGCCGCAAGTGCCATGACGCCAGCGGCGATAGCTGGCGCGAATTTCAAGCGAACACTCATGTCGTTCCTCCTTTGACCGACCTTGTTCGCGCGCTTCCGGGGCCAGCCTAGCAAAGCCGGGCCGCCACAAGAACATGTAACTCATCTGCAGAATTCGGCCCGCCACCGGGCGGCCCGAGGGACCCGCCGGGGCGGGGCCCGAGATATCATGCGCGCGCACGCGCTCCTTTGGATCAGGCCGGGTGGTCAGGCGGGGCGGCGGCGCAGGATGTGGGTGGCGGTGTAGGACATGACCGTTTCACCGTCGCCCCGCAGCACGTCGTAGCGGATGACGGTGGCCCCGCGGTCGGGTTTCGACCGCGACGGGGTCGAGGACATGACCTCGGCCACCACGTGCAATTCGTCGTCCGGGCGCACCGGCTTCAGCCAGCGGATCGCGTCCATCCCCGGGCTGCCCATCGAGGCGGCGTTCCACACGCCTGCCTTCAGCGTCAGCACGAAGCCCACCAGCATGGTGTGAAAGCCGCTGGCGATGATCCCGCCGAAGGGCGAGTCCGCCGCCGCCGCCGCGTCGGTGTGAAAGGGCTGCGGGTCCCATTGCCGGGCAAAGTCCAGGATCTCGTCCAGGGTCAGTCGCTGCGCGTCGGTCTCGAACCGGAACCCCGCGGGCAGATCGTCGAAATATCGCTTGGTCATGGTCTTTTCCTTCTTGCGCCAGAATGCACTGCGGCCCAGCTTACCCGACGCGGATCAGAGCGCCATAGCCCGCGTCCATCCTGTCGCATTGCGCGGCATCGGGCCCATTGGTATGAAAACCTAACCAATTACAGCGAAAGGCTCCGGAAATGCCTGTTATTACCGAAATCGAGGACCTCAAGCGCATCTACCGGCGCCGCGTGCCCAAGATGTTCTACGATTACACGGAATCGGGCAGCTGGACCGAACAGACCTTTCGCGAGAACAGCTCGGATTTCGACCGCATCTACCTGCGCCAGCGCGTCGCGGTGGACATGGCCGGGCGCAACACCACCACCCAGATGATCGGGCAGGACGTGTCGATGCCGGTGGCGCTGGCGCCGGTGGGCCTGACGGGGATGCAGCATTACGACGGCGAGATCATGGCCGCCCGCGCCGCCGAGAAATTCGGCGTGCCCTACACGCTTTCGACCATGTCGATCTGTTCGATCGAGGATGTGGCCGCCAACACCTCGAAACCGTTCTGGATGCAGGTCTATACGCTGAAGGACGACGAATTCATGCAGCGGCTTTTCGACCGCGCGAAAGAGGCGAAATGCTCGGCCGCCGTCATCACCGTCGATCTGCAGCTGCTGGGCCAGCGGCACAAGGACGTTAAGAACGGCCTTTCCGCGCCGCCCAAGCTGACCGCGAAATCCGTAGCCAACATGATGACCAAGGTGCAATGGGGCCTTGGGATGCTGTCGACCAAGCGGCGCTTTTTCGGCAATATCGTCGGCCACGCCAAGGGCGTCAGCGATCCCACGTCGCTGACCACATGGACCAACCAGGCCTTCGACCAGTCGCTGGACTGGGACCGCATCCGCGAATTCCGCAAGATGTGGGACGGCCCGCTGATCATCAAGGGCATCATGGATCCGCGCGACGCGCTCGAGGCGCTGAACGTCGGCGCGGACGCCATCATCGTGTCGAACCACGGCGGCCGGCAGCTCGATGGCGCGCTCAGCTCGATCCGGGCGCTGCCGGCGATCCTGGATGCGGTGGGCGACAAGATCGAGGTGCATATCGACAGCGGCATCCGGTCCGGGCAGGACGTGCTCAAGGCACTGGCGATGGGGGCCAAGGGCACCTATATCGGGCGCGCCTATGTCTACGGGCTGGGCGCGATGGGCCAGCAGGGGGTCACGCGCGCGCTGGAGGTGATCCACAAAGAGCTCGACTTCAGCATGGCGCTTTGCGGGCGGCGCGACGTCAAGGACGTGGACCGCGACATCCTGATGATCCCCGAGGGCTTTGCCGGCCGCTGGGCCTGACAGGACGTTCTGGAACCGGCAGCGGGCCGCCCGCTGCCGGTTTTTCTTTGCCCGACGCAAACCGTTTTGAGCGCGGCCCTGCCTGTGGCAGAATGACGAAAACCCGTCACGGAGCCCATCATGGCCAACCGGCCCACCCTCACCGATGTCGCCCGCGAGGCCGGGGTCAGCGTCACCACCGTCGACCGCGCCCTCAACGGCCGCTCGAAGGTGCGCGAGGACACCATCCGCAAGATCGCCGAGGCCGCGCATCGCGTCGGCTATCACGGCAAGGGCATCCTTCAAAGCCGGCTGAACAGCTCTGCCCCCGAGCTGCGGTTGGGCTTCGTGCTGTCCAAGAAATCGCAAGAGTTCTACCGCAACTTTGCCAGAGAAATCGAACAGGCCGTGGCCGCCCGGACCGACATCCGGGGCCGGGCCGAGATCCGCTATGCCTCGTCCCAGTCGCCCGCCGAGTATGCCGAGCTGCTGACCGATCTTGGCGCGCGATGCGACGCGGTGGCCTGCGGCGCGGTCAATGACCAGCGGCTCAGCCAGATCGTGCAGGACATGAAGGAAAACGGCGTGCCGGTGATCTCGATGCTCAACGATTTCGCGCAAGGCATCAGGAAAAACTATATCGGTCTGAACAACATGAAGGTGGGACGGTTGGCCGCCTGGATGATCACCAAGACCTCGCCGCAGGCGGGCAAGCTGGCGATCTTCGTGGGCGGCAACCGCTGGCACGGGCATGACCTGCGCGAGGTCGGCTTTCGGTCCTTCGTGCGAGAGGCGGGCCAGGGGTTCACGATGCTCGACACGCTGGTCAACCTGGAAACCCGGCAGTTGACCTATGAGGCAACGCTGGACCTTTTGTATCGCCACCCGGATCTCAGGGGGCTCTACGTGGCGGGCGGCGGGATGGAGGGCGCGATTGCGGCGCTCCGCGAGGCGCACGAGACGCCCAAGGTCGCGCTGGTGATCAACGAGCTGACCGCCGAAAGCCGCGCCGCGCTGATCGACGGCTACGCCACGATGGTGATCGAAACCCCGCTGGCCGAGCTCTGCCGCGAGGTGGTCGACCATATGGTCAAGGCGCAGGACGATGACGACGGCGTCGCGGGGCAGCACTTTCTGTCGCCGCGGATCATCGTGCCAGAGCTGCTGTAAATGACGAGAAACCATCATTCTGCGGGTGCAAAATCCGTCATTATTGATGGAAAATGACACCGTAAGAATTGACCGAATCCTACTTTGTGAACCACCGTTGCCCTCGACCGCGTCCTGAAAGGCTGGCGCAGACCGGCCGGGCGCGGATGGGAGGACATCGTGAAGACCGCACTGAATTACATGACGGTGCCGGGGTTGGCCTATGCCGACTTTCTCGATCTGGCGGCCCGGCTGGGCTGTGTCGGGGTCGAGGTGCGCAACGACATCGCCCGCCCGCTCTTTGACGGCATGGACGCCGCCGGGGCGGGGCGCATGGCCGCCGACAAGGGGTTGCGGCTGGTCGGGCTGAGCCAGGTCTACCCGTTCAACGACTGGAATGACGACCGCGAGGCGGCGGTCCGCGCGCTGATCGACACCGCCATAGAGGCCGGGGCCGAGACCGTCAGCCTGATCCCGCGCAACGACGGCCAGGCGCTGGGGAACGGCGAGCGGCAGGCCAATCTGCGGGTCGCGATGAAGGCGATCCTGCCGATCCTGCAAGAGACGGGCATGACCGCGCTGGTCGAGCCGCTGGGCTTTCTGCGCTCGTCGCTGCGGTCGAAACGCGATCTGGTGGACACGATCGAGGCGATCGGCGGTGCGGCGCATTTCAAGCTGGTGCACGACACGTTTCACCACACGCTGGCGGGGGGCGGGCCGATCTTTCCCGAAGAGACCGGGATCGTGCACATCTCGGCCGTCACCGACCCGGATCTGCCGGTCGAGCGGATGGAGGACGAACACCGCGTCCTGATCGACGAGAACGACCGGCTGGACAACGTCGGGCAGATCGCCGCGCTGCTGGCGGCGGGCTACGACGGGCCGTTCTCTTACGAATGCTTTTCGCCTGAAACGCAGGCCCTCGCCGATCCGTACACGGCGATCCGCACGTCGTTCGATTTCATTTCCTCGCAGCTTCGGGCGCATGCCGCCTGAGCGAGGATTTCATTGCCCCGGCCAACGGGGCTTCCGGCAGGTAAATGGTGTGCCGGACACCAACTTAGGGAGGAAATCCATGAAAAAGACCCTTTTTGCAGCCGGTCTCGCGGCGCTAATGTCGACCACGGCCATGGCCGAGACCATCGGCGCCTCGATTGCGCGGTTCGATGACAACTTTCTGACCGTGATGCGCAATGGCATGGTCGATTACGCGGCGGGGATCGACGGGGTCGATCTGCAGGTCGAGGACGCGACCGACGACGTGGCCAAGCAGCTTGACCAGATCAACAACTTCATCGCCTCGGGCGTGGATGCGATCATCGTCAATGCGGTCGACACCTCGGCCACCGACGCGATGAGCCAGGCCGCCGCGTCGGCCGGCGTGCCGCTGGTCTATGTCAACCGCCAGCCGATCAACGTCGATACGCTGCCCGACAACCAGGCCTTTGTAGCCTCCAACGAGATCGAATCCGGCACACTGGCCGCGTTCGAGGCCTGCAAGCTGGCACGTGCCGCCGGTCTGGCGGGCGGCGCCAAGGCCTATCTGCTGATGGGTCAGCTGTCGAACCAGGCCGCGGTGCAGCGCACCAAGGACGTGGACGACGTGATCGGCATGGACATGTGCAACTTCATCTCGGTGATCGACCGCCAGACCGCCGAATGGTCGCGCGACAAGGCGCAGGACCTTATGACCAACTGGCTGTCCTCGGGCGAGGAGTTCCACATCGTCTTCGCCAACAACGACGAGATGGCGATCGGCGCGATCCAGGCGATGAAGGCCTCGGGCATTTCGATGGAGGACGTGATCGTCGTGGGCGTCGACGCCACCCAGGACGCGCTGGTGGCGATGCAGGCGGGCGATCTGGACGCCACCGTGTTCCAGGACGCCTTCGGCCAGGGCGAAGGGTCGGTCGACGCGGCGCTGGCGCTGGCCCGCGGCGAGGACGTGGACCAGAAGGTCTACATCCCCTTCAAGCTGGTGACGCCCGCCAACGTGGCGGACTTCCTGCAGCGCAACTGATCGGCGCACAGCCATCCGGCGGGGCGCAGCACGCGCGCCCCGCCAGCCCTGCCGGGACGAGAGCCCGGCACGAAAAGGACCATCGGGAGAGCGACGCATGGCGCAGCAAGCGGAAGGGATCGGCGGACTTAAGTACGACAAGTCCAAGAAAGCCTGGCCCAACGAGTTCAACATCTTCTTTGCCCTGATCCTGATCGTGGCGATCTTCGAGGCGCTGGGGCAGTTCCTGCCCTACATGAACGGGCAGAGCTTTCTTTTCGACACGCAGGACCGCTTCGACTCGATCTTCAACGAGGCGCGCCTCAAGATCATCATCCTGCAGGTGGCGATCATCGGCATCATCTCGCTGGGGGTGACGCAGGTGATCATCTCGGGCGGGATCGACCTGTCGTCGGGGCCGCTGGTGGCGGCGACGGCGATGATCGTGATGTCCTTTGCGCAGACCGAATTCGTGAACGGCAACCCCAACCCCAAGGCGGTCTTCGGCGCGTGGTCATTCGACCTGCCGGTGATCGTGCCGGTGATGGTCGGGCTGGCCTTCGGCGCGTTGATCGGCGGGATCAACGGCACGCTGATCGCCTTCACCCGCATTCCGCCCTTCATTGCCACGCTGGGCATGTTCCTGATCTGCCGCGGCATCGCGCAGTGGTGGACGCGCGGCCAGCCGGTGTCCTTCCCCACCGACAGCTACGCAGCACTCGGCGCGGGCATGATGCCGGTCGTGTGGTTCCTGCTGCTGGCGATCCTGTGCCACGTTCTGTTGCGTTTCACGGTCTACGGCAAACACACCTATGCCATCGGCTCGAACGAGGACGCCGCGCGCATGTCGGGGATCAACGTCAAGCGCCACAAGATCCTGATCTACATGATCGCCTCGATGCTGGCGGCCTTCGCGGCCATCGTGCTGAGTTCCAAGAACCTCACGGCGCAGTCGGGCATGGGGCTGTTCTACGAACTTTTCGCCATCGCCATGGCCGTCATCGGCGGCGTCAGCCTGACCGGCGGGCGCGGGTCGATCATCGGGACGGTGCTGGGGGCGATGGTCTTTGGCGTCATTCAGTCGGGTTTCACCTACGTCAAGCTCGACGCCTATTTCCAGATCATGGCCATGGGCATCATCATCATCAGCGCCGTGGTTCTCGACCAATGGCGGCAGCAACGCGCCGCGTCGCGAATATAGCACGGGAGGAAATGCAATGACGGGTATCGAACTGCGCGATATGGGCGACATCATCCTCGAGACGCGCGATCTGACCAAGTACTACGGCGGCGTGCACGCGCTGGAGGGCGCCGATTTCATCCTCCGCAAGGGCGAGCACGTGGCGATCATGGGCGACAACGGGGCGGGCAAGTCGACCTTCGTGCGCCAGATCACCGGCGTCGAACAGCGCACAAGGGGCGAGATCATCTTTGACGGCCACCCGGTGCATTTCGACGGGCCGCTCGATGCCCGCCGCGCGGGGATCGAAACGGTGTTCCAGACGCTGGCCCTGGCCGATCATCTGGACGTGCCGGACAATCTTTTCCTCGGGCGCGAAAAAACCATGCTGGATTGGCTGGGGCCGTTCCGGCTGCTCGATTACAAGTCCATGCGGCAGGACACGATGGCGGCGCTGGAAAAGACCGGGGTCAAGATCCCCAACATCCGCAACACCATCCAGAACATGTCGGGCGGGCAGCGGCAATGCGTGGCCATCGCGCGCACCGCGACCTTCCATTCCAAGCTGACGATCATGGACGAACCGACAGCGGCACTGGGGGTGCAGGAAACCGCGCAGGTGGAAAACATCATCCGCACGCTGAAAGAGGCCGGAGAGCCGCTGATCCTGATCAGCCACAACATGCGGCAGGTGATGGATCTCTGCGACCGTATCGTGGTGTTCCGGCGCGGGCGCATCTGCGCCAACCTCGACATCACCGGCGGCGACGTCACCGGCGAGGACGTGGTGGCCTATATCACCGGTGCCAAGACGCAGGACGAATACGCCGACGCCGCGGCCTGAGCGGCCGACGCCCGCATTTGCCGATACGGCGCGCCGGACCGGCGGCGCACCGTGCGTGGCCGGTGTCCTCCCGCGCCGGCCACACCCCCTTTTCCCGCGCGCCTGCGATGCAGCGCTTCTGACATGAGGATCCAATGACCGTTCGTTTTGCCATTCTCGGGGCCGGCCGCATCGGCCAGGTGCACGCCCGCGCGGTCGCCGCGACCCCCGGCGCGCGCCTTGTGGCCATCGCCGATCCCGTCGCCGAGGCCGCCGAAAAGGTGGCGCGGGACCACGGCTGCGACATCCGCAGCATCGACGCCATCGCCGCGTCCGGGGATGTGGACGCCGTGGCGATCTGCACCCCCACCGACACCCACGCCGACCTGATCGAGCAATTCGCCCGCGCCGGAAAGGCGGTGTTCTGCGAAAAGCCCATCGACCTCAGCCTGCCCCGCGTACGCGCGGCGCTGGCCACGGTCGAGGCCGAGGGGGCCACGCTGATGGTCGGTTTCAACCGCCGGTTCGACCCGGACTTCATGGCGCTTAAGGCCGCCATCGACGCAGGAAAGATCGGCGCGGTCGAGATGATCACCATCACCTCGCGCGACCCCGGCCCGCCGCCGCATGGCTATATCCAGGTGTCGGGCGGCATCTTTCGCGACATGACGATCCACGACTTCGACATGGCCCGCTGGCTGCTGGGCGAAGAGGTCGAGACCGTGCAGGCGCAGGCCTCGGTCCTGGTCGATCCCGAGATCGGCGCTATGGGCGATTACGACAGCGCCAACGTCATTCTGGCCACCGCCAGCGGGCGGCAATGCGTGATCACCAATTCGCGCCGCGCCACCTATGGCTACGACCAGCGGATCGAGGTTCTGGGCTCGAAAGGCATGGTCAGCGCCCGCAACATGGCCGAGGCCAATATCGAGCTGGCCGATGGCGGCGGGTTCACCACGCCGCCGCTGCTGAATTTCTTCATGACCCGCTACACCGCCGCCTATGCCAACGAGATCGCCGCGCTTGTCGCCGCCATCGCCGAGGGCGCGGTGCCGCCCACCACCGGCCAGGACGGGCTGATGGCGCTGGCGCTGGCCGATGCGGCGCTGCTGTCGGTCGCGGAGGGGCGCGTGGTGCGGCTGTCCGAGGTCACGGGGCAGGCATGACCCACCCGCTTGACGTCATCACCATCGGCCGGTCCTCGGTCGATCTTTACGGCGCGCAAATCGGCGGGCGGCTTGAGGATATGGGGTCGTTCGACAAGTATATCGGCGGCTCGCCCACCAACATCGCCTGCGGGACCGCGCGGCTGGGGCTGCGGTCAGCGGTGATCACCGGGGTCGGCGACGAACACATGGGGCGCTTCATCACCGAGCAGCTGGCGCGCGAGGGGGTGGATACGACAGGCGTGAAGGTCGATCCCGAACGGCTGACGGCGCTGGTGCTGCTGGGCATCCGCGACGAACACAGCTTTCCGCTGATCTTCTACCGCGAGAACTGCGCCGACATGGGGCTGACTGAGGACGACATCGACCCCGCGTTCATCGCGCGCGCCCGCGCCGTGGTGGCCACGGGCACGCATCTGAGCCACCCGCGGGTCGAGGCGGCGACGCTCAAGGCGCTGCGGCTGGCGCGCGGGAACGGGCAGAAGACGGCGCTCGACATCGACTATCGCCCGAACCTCTGGGGTGTGGCGGGGCATGGCGCGGGCGAAAGCCGCTTCGTCGAAAGCGGCAAGGTGACCGCCAAGCTGCAGGAGACGCTGCACCTTTTCGACCTGATCGTCGGCACCGAGGAGGAGTTCCACATCGCGGGCGGCTCGACCGACACGATCGCGGCCTTGCGCGCGGTGCGGGCGGTCTCCGGCGCCACGCTGGTCTGCAAGCGGGGGCCGATGGGGGCGGTGGCCTTTACCGGCGATATCCCGGGCAACCTCGACGAGGGCGAGACCGGGCCGGGCTTCGCCATCGAGGTCTTCAACGTGCTGGGGGCGGGCGACGGTTTCATGTCGGGGCTGCTGAAAGGCTGGCTGGACGGCGAGCCCTGGCCGGTGGCGCTGAAATACGCCAACGCCTGCGGGGCCTTCGCGGTCAGCCGGCACGGCTGCGCCCCGGCCTATCCCAGCTGGGAGGAGCTGCGGTTCTTTCTGGACCGGGGCATCCGGCGGCCCGACTTGCGCAACGACACAGAGCTCGAGCAGGTGCATTGGGCCACGACCCGCCACACCCGCCCCGGCGGCGACTGGCCCGAGGTGCGGACCTTTGCCTTCGACCACCGCCTGCAGCTTGAAGAGATGCCGGGCTACACGCGCCAGAAAGGCGCGGCGTTCAAGCAGCTCTGCCTCGACGCGTCGCTGCGGGTGCAGGACGGGCGGCCGGGCTACGGCATCCTTTGTGACGACCGCATCGGGCGCGCAGCACTGCACCGCGCCGCGGGCACCGGGCTCTGGATCGGGCGGCCGGCCGAGCTGCCAGGCTCGCGGCCCATCGAATTCGAGCCCGAACTGGGCGACGATCTGGGCGGGGTGCAGGACTGGGCGCGCGGGACCGTGGTCAAGCTGCTGGTCTTCTGCCACCCCAATGACGACGCCGCGACGCGTGCGTTGCAAGAGGCGCGGGTGAAGCGGCTTTACACTGCGGCCCGGCGCAATGGGCTGGAGTTCCTGCTGGAGGTGATCCCCTCGAAGGTGGGCCCGGTGGACGACATGACCACCGCGATTCTGATCCAGCAGTTCTACGACACCGGGGTCTTCCCCGACTGGTGGAAGCTCGAGCCGTTCCGGACCGAGGCTGCCTGGACCCATGCGGTTGACGCCATCCGTCGCAACGACCCGCGCACGCGCGGGATCGTGGTGCTGGGGCTGGACGCGCCCGAGGACGAATTGGCGCAAAGCTTTGCGCTGGCCGCGCGGCAGCCGCTGGTCAGGGGCTTTGCGGTGGGCCGGACGATATTCGGCGACGCCGCCCGGGCCTGGCTGGCCGGCGGCATGAGCGACACCGACGCGGTGGCGCAGATGGCGGAGCGCTATGCGCGGCTCTGCGGGATATGGGACAGGGC
This sequence comes from Aestuariicoccus sp. MJ-SS9, assembly GCF_032586235.1. Classification (NCBI taxonomy): domain Bacteria; kingdom Pseudomonadati; phylum Pseudomonadota; class Alphaproteobacteria; order Rhodobacterales; family Paracoccaceae; genus Aestuariicoccus; species Aestuariicoccus sp. MJ-SS9. Next base: position 30,740 of record NZ_JAWHTD010000015.1, on the reverse strand, counting down.
GCGGGCAGAGGCCCCGGCGCCGCAACGACAGGAGGCATGACCATGACGGGAACGATCCGATTGACCGCCGCGCAGGCGATGACGCGCTATATCGCGGCGCAGAAGACCGAAAGCGGCGAAAGCTTCATCGCCGGTTTCTGGGCGATCTTCGGCCACGGCAACGTGGCCGGGCTGGGCGAGGCGCTTTATGCCGCGCGCGAAGAACTGCCGACCTGGCGCGGGCATAACGAGCAGACCATGGCCCATGCCGCCATCGCCTATGCCAAGCAGATGCGGCGGGGCCGCGCCATGGCGGTGACCTCGTCCATCGGGCCGGGGGCCACGAACATGGTGACGGCGGCGGCGCTGGCGCATGTGAACCGACTGCCGGTGCTGCTGGTGCCGGGCGACGTCTTTGCCCATCGCGGGCCGGACCCGGTGCTGCAGCAGATCGAGGATTTCGGCGACGGCACGGTCAGCGTCAACGATTGCTTCCGCCCGGTGACCCGCTATTTCGACCGCATCGCCCGGCCCGAGCAGCTGCTGACCGCCCTGCCCCGCGCCTTCCGGGTGATGACCGACCCGGCAGACTGCGGGCCGGTCTGCCTGTCGTTCTGCCAGGACGTGCAGGCCGAGGCCTATGATTACCCGGTCAGCTTCTTCGAGCCGCGCGTCTGGCACCAGCGCCGCATCCGCCCCGACGAAGGCGAACTGGCGCGTGTGGCCGAGGCGATCAGGGCGGCCGAGCGCCCGGTGATCGTGGCCGGCGGGGGCGTGCATTACGCCGGGGCCTGCGAGGCGCTCCGCGCCTTTGCCGAGGCGCATGGCATCCCGGTGACCGAGACCCAGGCGGGCAAATCGGCGCTGCCCTGGGATCATCCGCTCAACCTCGGGCCCATCGGGGTGACCGGGGGCGCGCCCGCCAACACGGTTTGCGCCGAGGCCGATCTGGTGCTGGGGGTGGGCACGCGGTTTCAGGATTTCACCACCGGGTCCTGGGGGCTCTTCGCGCATCCCGGACGCAAGCTGGTCAGCCTCAACGTTGCCGCCTATGACGCCATGAAGCACGGCGCGATGCCGCTTATGGCCGATGCCCGCCTCGGGCTGGAAGAGCTGGGCGCGGCGCTTGGCGGGCACCGGGCCGAAGCCCCGGCAGCGACGCTCAAGGCCGAGTGGTTCGCGCAGGTCGATCCGCTGACCGCAGCGCCCGAAGCGGAGGGCGCCAACGCGCTGGCCACCGACATGCAGGTGGTGGGCGCGGTGCAGCGCGCGGCCACCGGGGACACGCTGGTGATGTGCGCCGCCGGCACCATGCCGGGCGAGCTGCACAAGCTCTGGAAAGCCGACCGGCCGGGGTCCTATCACATGGAATACGGGTTCAGCTGCATGGGCTACGAGATCGCCGGGGCGATGGGCATCAAGATGGCCGACCCGGGCCGCGACGTGATCTGCTTTACCGGCGACGGCACCTATCTGATGGCCAATTCCGAGCTGGCGACGGCGGCGATGATGGGCATCGGTTTCACCGTCGTGATCACCGACAACCGCGGTTTCGGCTGCATCAACCGGCTGCAGATGGGCACCGGCGGGGCCGAGTTCAACTGCCTGCTGGAGCACACTGTGCACGAGGTGCCCTCGGCCATCGACTTTGCCGCCCATGCCGCCAGCCTGGGCGCCACCAGCGTCAAGGTCGGCTCGGTCGCCGAGCTGGAAAAGGCGCTGGCCCGGCGGCACGAAGTCAAGGGACCCTATGTCGTGGTGATCGACACCGACCCCTATCCCTCGACGCCGCATGGCGGCACCTGGTGGGAAGTGGGCGTGCCCGAGGTGTCGGACCGGGCCGAGGTCCGCGCCGCCCGCGTCGCCTGGGAGGGCAACAAGTCCCGCCAGAGGGCCGAGGGATGAGCGTCCGCATCGGGGTCTCGCTGATCGCCTGGCAGAACGACGACCTGCCGGATCTGACCGCCGCCTTCACCATCGAGGGCGCGATGGAGGACGCCGCAAGCATCGGCTATGCCGGTGTCGAGCGTGGCCGCCGCATGCCCGCCGACACCGAAGGCCTGCGCGCCTATCTCGACCGCTATGGGCTGGCGCTCTGCGGGGGCTGGTGTTCGGGCAATCTGATGGTGAACGACCTGGAGACCGAAAAGGCCGCGATCCGCGAACAGGTCGACCAGTTCGCCGCCCTCGATGCCCCCTGCATCGTCTATGCCGAATGCTCCAACACCGTGCAGGGCCAGATCGCCACGCCGGTCAGCCAGCGGCCAAAGCTGAGCCGCGACGCGGTGACGGCCTATGCGGCCAAGCTGTCGGAATTGGCCAGATGGACGGCGGATCGGGGTGTCGCGCTGGCCTATCACCACCACATGGGCAGCATGATCGAGGATGCCGAGGACATCGCCTGGCTGATGCAAGGCAGCGATCCGGCGCTGAAACTGCTCTACGACACCGGGCACCTGCAGTTCGCCGGGGCCGACCCGCTGGCGGTGCTGGACGCCTGGGGCGACCGCATCCACCATGTGCATTACAAGGACGTCCGCGCCGAGGTGGCCGCCCGCATCCGCGCGGAGGACGGCAGCTTTCTGGACGCCGTCGCGGGCGGGGCCTTTACCGTGCCGGGCGATCCCGAAGGCTGCATCGATTTTCAGGCCGTCACCGACCGGCTGAAGGCCATGAACTATCAAGGCTGGATCGTCGTCGAAGCCGAACAGGACCCGGCCAAAGCCCCGCCTCATGACTATGCCAAGCTGGGGTACGACAGCATTCTGAGGATGTGCCGCACCGCCGGGATCGAGGTGGCAGAGGGCTAGACGGATTCCGGGCAGTAAAGCTCGGGCGTCAGGAAGTGCTGGCCGGGTCGCGCGTTCGGCCCGTCCCCGGCCGCCTTGGCCATCAGCCCGACCAGATCGCGGCAGAGCGACGCGAGCGGTGTGCCGATCACCAGGCTGACATAGCGATCCGCGAGCCCCCTGCGGCTGTCGGAGGTCAGCTCGTTCACCACCAGCGCCACCTTGCCCGGCGGGCGCAGCTCGCGCAGCGCGGCGATGGCGCCTTCCATGCCGCCACCCGCCACGTAGATGCCGCGCAGATCCGGGTGGCGGTTCAGCAGATCGAGCGTCGCCTCATAGGTCACCTGCCGGGTCTCTAGGTTGACCTTGGTGTCCAGCAGCGTGAACCCCGGCGCGCATTCGCGCAGATAGCTTTGGAAACCGGTCTCGCGCAGAAGGTGGCCGTGCCACCGGTTGCCGCCCACAAAGAGCGCCAGCTTGCCCGGATCGCGCAGCTGCGTGACGATCATCCAGGCGGCGATGCGCCCGGCCCTCATGTTGTCGAGCCCGAGGTAGTTCTGCCGCACGCTTGGCGCGAAATCGTTGAGCAGGGCAAAGACCGGAACGCCCGAGGCGGTGACCCGCTGCACTGTATCGGTCAGGCTGGGGTGATTGATGGCCGAGGTGGCGATCACGTCGCAGGTGCCGGCCGCCGCCTCGATCTCTGCCGCGAAATCCGAGGGCGCCTGAGAGGGCGAAAAGCGGATCTCGCAGCTGGCGCGCAGGTCGGTACGCGCCGCCACGGCCTGTTCCAGTTCGCGCGCAAAGTTCCGGTAGAATTCCTGCGCTCCCTTGTGCAGCACAAAGCCGAACCGTAGCCGCGGGGCGGCGGCCTGCGCCTGGCGGGCCTCCAGCATCGGCGTCGGATAGCCGATGCGCGCGGCGGCTTCGGCGACGCGCGCGATCGTCGCCTCTCGCACATGCGGCCGGCCGTTAAGCACGCGGTCCACGGTTGCCACGCCAACCCCTGCGGCGCGGGCAAGATCCTTAAGCGTCGGTCGGCGCGCCATGCGGCCCTCTTGATGTGATAACCTCATATAGGACCTACTTTTTGATGCTTTTTGATGTTATTTGCAACGAAATCCCATCGGGAATCGCCTGCGCGGGGATATGGTTCCGACACCGGCCAACGCCCCCGGGAGGAGACCATGGGAAAACGCGATTATTCGATGCTGGGCCCCGACGCGGCCCGCGCTGTGGACAGCGGCCTTGCCGCCGCCGAGTGGTATCACACCGACGTGCCCCGCGAGGAGATGAAGGCGCTGATGCAGCGCAGCGACGGGCCCGCCATCCGCGACACGATCCTGCTTTTCGCCGCGATGATCGTCTTTGCGGGGATCGGCATCGCGCTTTGGCCGTCGTGGGGATCGGCGCCGTTCTGGCTGGCCTACGGCGTGCTTCACGGCTCGGCCATGGACAGCCGCTGGCACGAATGCAGCCACGGCACGGCCTTCAAGACACGGCGCTACAACGACTGGCTCTACCAGATCGCCAGCTTCTGCATGGTGCGCAACCCGGTCACCTGGCGTTGGAGCCACGCGCGCCATCACACCGACACGATCATCGTCGGCCGCGACCCCGAGATCGTCGCCATGCGGCCCCCTGCCCTCTTCCGCATCTTCCTGAATTTCTTTGGCATTCTGGACGCCTGGGGCGGCTGGAAGCGGATGCTGCTGAACGCCAGCGGCCGGCTCGACCCCGAAGAGGCGAGCTATATCCCCGAGAGCGAAGCCCCCAAGGTGATCCGCATCGCCCGGATCTGGACCGCGATCTATGCCGCGACGCTGGCGCTTGCAATTGCGATGCAGTCGATCCTGCCACTGATGGTGATCGGCCTTCCGCGCCTTTACGGTGCCTGGCACCATGTGCTGACGGGGCTGCTGCAACACGCCGGGCTGGCGGACAACGTGCTCGACCACCGGCTGAATTCGCGCACGGTCTACATGAACCCGGTCAGCCGGTTCATCTATTGGAACATGAATTACCACGTCGAGCACCACATGTTCCCGATGGTGCCCTACCACCAGCTGCCCGCGCTGCATGCCCGGATCAGGCACGACCTGCCTGCCCCGAACCCATCGATCTGGCACGCCTATCGGGAAATCCTGCCGATCCTGCGCCGCCAGCTCGCCTATCACGACGATTTCCTGACCCGCGACCTGCCGCCCACCGCCCGCCCCTACCGCACCGACCTGCACCAGAGCGCGCTCGGCGGGGCCGCCGCCGCACAGGACAAAGCAACGCCAAACGCCGTTCCGGCAGAATAAGGAGTGTCCCATGACCAACTGGATCGACGCCTGCGCGGCCGACGAGATCGACGAAGAGGACCTGATCCGCTTCGATCACGCGGGCCGCACTTTCGCAATCTACCACGGCCCCGACGGCGGGTTCTACTGCACCGACGGGCTTTGCACCCACGAACAGGTGCATCTGGAGGACGGGCTGGTGATGGAGTACGAGATCGAATGCCCCAAGCACAACGCCACCTTCGACTATCGCACCGGCGAGGCCCTGCGCGCGCCCGCCTGCGTGAACCTCAACACCTATGCAACGCGGGTCGAAGACGGCCGGGTATGGGTCGAGATCTGACCGGCCAGCAAGGCGCATAGGCGGCCGCCGCCCGTCTGGAGCTTGCCCGCGCAGACCCGGACCGCCCGCCGCCCGAGGCGTTGCTGCCCCAAATCCCAATGGTAATTTCGAAATTCCCGCGATTTCACCTTGTAACCCCAAGCCCCGCTTGGCTATACGCGTCGGTGGAGACGTGGCCGAGTGGTCGAAGGCGCTCCCCTGCTAAGGGAGTAGGCGGGAAACCGTCTCGAGGGTTCGAATCCCTTCGTCTCCGCCACCCTACCTCAATCTGTGATTTGCGCTGACTGTTGACGATGCGTTGTAACCCATAAAATATGGGCAGAACCACCCAAAGCTTGCGCTTGGCTTCTTTTCGATTGCCTTCAGTTCATTCCCTTGCGTGGTATGGAGTGAGGTATAATCCCGATGTCACATCTTTCAGGAAAGCTGACCAAGGCGCTCGTCAAGGCTCTGGGGCCTGGGCTGCACGCGGATGGCAATGGCCCCTACCTTGTCGTTGACCCCTCCGCCGCGCGGCGCTGGATCGTGCGGATGACGGTGAAGAGGCAGAAGAACCGTGCGGGCAAACCTCTGCGGACCGACTTCGGGCTGGGCGGGGCCGATCTGGCAACCCTCCATGAGGCGCGGGCACGGGCGCTGGAATACCCGCGGCTGGCGCGGGCGGGACTGCATCCGAAGTTTCATGGGGTGAAGGACATCCCCGGCTTCGAGGAGATCGCGCGGCAGGTGCATGTCGAACGCCTGCCGACCTGGAAGAACGCCAAGCACGCCGCGCAGTTCATAACGACGCTGGAGACCCATGCCTATCCCAAGATCGGACGCCCGCCCGTCGATACCATCGGCCAGCCCGAGGTTCTGGCGGTCTTGTCGCCGATCTGGACGGAAAAGCACGAGACGGCGCGGCGCGTGGCGCAACGGATCAAGACGGTGCTGGACGTGGCGCGCTCCAAAGGCTTCCGAGAGGGTGAGAACCCGGTCACGGCGATCCGCGATGCTGGCGCGAAGGCCAAGCATCACAGGGCACTGGACTGGCGCGACGTCCCTGGTGGTATCCACCATTCTGATAATGCCCATATATCGGCCCTCCAGCGTCTTGGTAGAGAAAGAGGATTGTACTGAAGCAGCCTAAGTGCGCCGTGAGGCAAGTCAGACCACTGGCAGGTTAGAAGTTTGCTTCGGCTTCGTCCACAATCCGGACCTGACCTCGATTGCCGCCAACGTCCGGTACCACTGGAAGCCGTCGTTCGAGCGTGTCTCTGCGGTTTCGTCGGCTCTGACGGCCGTTCACCGCCGTCCAGCGGTCATCTGATCATTTTGCTCAGGTGTCTCAGAAGAGCCCAATTCTACTGCATGCTGCGCGTTGTCGGAACGGCTGCTTATGCTTCAGTAGATACATTTGAAGTGAAACTATAGCCGACCCCTCGCACAGACTTTATCCATTCTGGCTTTTGAGGATCGCGCTCAATCTTTTTTCGAAGCCTTGCCACTTGATTGTCGATGGTCCGGTCCAGTGGCGTCCAGTTGAGACCTCCAATCAAATCCATCAGTTGATCGCGCGACAGGACCCTTCGCGGGTTCTTGAGAAAAACTAGCAAGAGACTGTAGTCAGCCGTTGTGAGAGCGACTTGTTTGCCATCTGGTTCAGTTAGCTCGCGCGCGTTCATGTCGAGTAACCAACCATCAAAGCGGAAAAGGTGATCATGGGGAGGTGAAGCGTCACTCTCGTTGTTTCCAGCCTTTCGCCGAAGTAGCGCGTGGGTTCGGGCAAGAAGTTCACGAACATGGAACGGCTTTGTCACATAGTCATCTGCACCCAGTTCAAGACCAACAACGCGATCTATGACCTCGTTTTTTCCAGTGACCAGGATGACGAGCACACCGTGCTGATTTTTGATGGACTGCAGGTGTTGTGCGCCGTTCTCTGATCCCATGACGGTATCAAGTGTGATCAGATCATATGCCCGCTCGGCCAATGCGGTGTGTGCCGACGCCATGCTTTCGGCTTCGTCTACATCATAACCGTCATCTTCAAAGCAGTTGCGAATGAGTTTCCGAACAGGTTCTTCATCGTCCACGACAAGGATACGTCCAGCACTCATGCGTAACCCCTTTCAAGGTAGGAGGGTACGCCTGATGTAGGAGGTCTCGTGAGGCGAGATTGGTCGTCATCCAGAACAGGCCAGCCTTCGGCCTGCAATCCACAAAGCGTTGTAACAGAACACGAGAGAACCTCAAAGCAGCCATTGAAGGCACAGCACTGAAGGGCAGATTTGTCCGCGTTCCAGTCGTAGCCCCGATTTTCGCGAATGTCCGTTCTTGGTCGAAGCGGGCATTGAGAGCTGAAAGTTAGGCTGTCGGTGACCGAACGACCGCTCGACGGTACTCAACGGTCATCTGAAGGAAATGCTCAGATGTCTCAGAAGAGCCCGGAGTGGACGTTTTGATTTGTTCATTCGGCAATGTGGCGGCTACTGTCTACCCAATCAGGGAGTTAGAGAGCATTTTTTATGCCAGCACTACTTATCGTCAATGAGACGATCACCGAACCGGAACTGTTCGAAGATTATAAGCGCGCGGTTGTTGCAACCTTGGAAAAGTTCGGAGGACGTTTCCTCGCCCGAGGCGCAGCACTCGAAGTGTTGGAAACAAGCTCCACTTGGATTCCTGATCGCTTGGTGATCGTCGAGTTTCCGGACATGGCGGCGCTCAAGGCTTGGTATGACAGTCCCGAGTATGCCCCGGCGCGCAAAATCCGCTTACGATCAGCGACCAGCACTTTGGTAGCCTTGGAGACGAGCCCGGTTTCTCCATAATCCAGAATGACCTCTCCGTCCGCGCTCCGGTCGTAGCCTTAATTTTGGCGAATGTCTGGTGTCGGTGGAAGCAGCTACTGGTGCTCTAGCCGTCATAGGTCGTATCTAGAGAACCCAACTGCGGTGAGTTGGTCATTTTCGGAGCAATCTGTCATCCTGGCATTGTGCAGCACAGCAGACGGGATTGCCGCCTCAATGAACCTTGAAGACCTGGACAATTACCTGTCCTCAGATGACAGGCCCGAGAACTGCATGATGTTATCGGACCTTGATGGGTTCATGCACGGGATCGCCTGTTCTCCAGTGCTGATCGCTGCTGAGGAATGGGTTCCAGTTGCCCTTGGAGGTGACCCCAGAGATGTGCCCTCTTGGGTGCTGCGGATGATCACGGTGCTCTACGTCAATATCGTTGAAGGGCTTTGTAGCGAGACACCTGAGGTCGAACCTATCTTCTGGGAGGCCAAGGAAGGCCATGTGATCGCAATGGATTGATGTGAGGGGTTCATGGATGCAGTCGCCCTACGACCCAAGGAATGGCTGAGGCTCACCGAGAGTGGCACACATGGGTTTCTAATGACCCCAATCCTCTACCACTTACTGGATGAAAACGGTGCCTCTGAGCTTGGGATTTCCCAGGAGAAGATTGCCGAGAGCCTTGATCAAGCCGCTCAGGACATTCCCTCTGCTGTTGTTGGAATCCGTCAGTTTTGGGCTGAGCACTAACAAACCCTACCCAGTAATGGCAACTCACAGGCAGCCCTACCGTCTGTTAAGGATGGCTTGACGCAAATCGCCTCAATTTCCGCCGTGGGGATGAGCTTTCATCAGGTGGGTGCAGGCTAATCTTCTCTGTTCATTCCAAGTCATGTCACAAGAGTATTCCCTAACGACACACTGAAATAGGGCTGGATTCCTGTGTCACAAGGGTTGAATCAGGGTATATGACATGATATCTATGATAATGACCCATATGATAAGGATTCGCCTCTATGACTACTGTGTTCTATGCCCGAGTCTCGACAGCAGATCAGACCGTCGCACACCAAGTGAAGCAGGCAGAGGCAGCAGGCTTTGAGATTGATTGCACGATTGCAGATGAAGGCGTGTCAGGTGTCAGCACAAGACTTAAGGAACGTCCCCAGGGCAAACGCCTGTTCGATAAACTCAGAGAGGGTGACACACTGGTAGTGCGCTGGATTGATCGTCTTGGGCGTAACTATGATGATGTAAAGGACGTGATCCAAGAGTTCATGCAGATGGGTGTGACCATCCGGACTGTTATCAACGGCATGACCTTTGACGCGAAACCACGTGATCCAATGCACAAGGCTATACGTGATGCTCTTCTGTCCTTCATGGCTGCTCTTGGTGAAGCACAGGCAGAAGCAACGGCACAGGCGAGGGACGCCGGTATTGCCCATGCAAAGGCCACTGCTCCTCAAAAGTATCTCGGGCGCAAACCTAGCTATTCACAGGAGCAGCTCAATCAGGTCATTGAGCAACTATCTGTCGGCACTGGTGTCTCGCAGATTGCACGTGATCTGAACCTGAACGTGAACTTGGTGTCTCGCATCAAACGTGATCCAGCAGAAGCGCAGGCCAAACTTGACAGATGGAGCACAAAACAAGTCCGCAAGAAGCGCGGCTGACAATGTTGGGGGTCCTGCGTTAGCGCGTGGGACCCTCTGTTTTTTGGCGTACAGGTTTTTCTGGCCGCTGTATCTACCTGTGCTCTCGAGATAAAAAATTCAAAATAAAAAAACTTGCAACTGAGGATTCAAGGGCGATACCCTCATCTCACTTGATTGCTTAAAGTACAGGCTCTCACCGCTAACATGATTTGAAGATTTAGAGGTTTTATATGGGGCACCTTGATTGGCCAACAACTTATATCCCACTACATGAGCACGTCGGGAAAAAAGCAGAAGATGGTTCCGCTCTTCCCCGAATGTGGTCTTCTGGTGAAAGCGCGAAGCCTCAGGTCGTTGAGATTGCAGTTCTTGATTACTATTTGTCAAAAGGATGGCAGGGCACACATATACCGAGCGGTGTAATTGGAATTGGATTGAAGGCTCAGTTTCTTGCCGCAAAGAAATTGAATTCAAAGGATTTTAAATCTTTAGCAAAAGAGCATTTTAATGGCATTAGCTTTCACATTCTCGATGAATATGGTCATTTTAACTATAAGCGGGATTTTGGAGGCGCGCAGAGATTTGCAGATTGGATTTCGGAGGTTGACACGCAAGCCTTTTTAAAAATATTAGAGAGTATATTTGAAATTGAGTATATCAGCTGGCGAAACATGGCGGCCAGACAAATGAGAACGTCTATTTTTGGAAGGAAGCCGTCAAATAAGCCCCTGAGAGAACTTGTGAAACTCCCTGAGTTATCCCCAGGGGTTTTTTGCAAAACAATGGCTTACGGCTCTTCATGCAAAGAGGAAGTTATTGATGCCTTTGGGCTTTTATACGAGGCGTTACCAAGAGAAATTTGGTTCTTTTGGCAGGTTCAACAGAGTTTGAGGAGTGGCTTCTGAACGGCGGAGCAATACTCGGCCACGGTAGCGGCGGCATTGCGCTGTCGCGGGCGGCGTAAAAGTCGGCCACTTTTGTCCTTTCGATTTTCGGGAGGGCTTGGGGATATTCACCGTGGATTTGTATTTGAAGGTTCGTCACGCTCACTTCGAGGAAGGGATGAGCGGGCGTCAGATTGCTCGGGATTTTGGGATCAGCCGAGATAGTGTCGCAAAAATGTTGGGCTATTCGGAGCCGCCTGGGTATCGGCGGACAGTGCCGATCAGGCGCCCCAAGCTTGATCCGTTTGTTGCCATCATTGATGGCTGGCTTTTTGAAGACAAGAACCGTCCGCGCAAGCAACGGCACACGGCGAAACGGATATTTGAGCGTCTGCGGGATGAGTGTGGATTTTCTGGCGGCTACACGATTGTCAAAGACTATGTGCGTGGAGCCAAGCGTGGCTCGCGGGAGATGTTTGTCCCCTTGAGCCATCCGCCGGGGCATGGCCAGGCGGATTTTGGCGAAGCGTTGGTTGTCATCGGCGGGATCGAGCAGAAGGCGTACTTCTTTGCGTTTGATCTGCCGCACAGTGATGCGTGCTACATCCGAGCGTATCCTGCGGCCAACACCGAAGCCTGGCTGGATGGACATGTGCATGCCTTTGCCTTCTTCGGCGCAGTGCCGCGCTCCATCCTTTACGACAATGACCGCTGCCTTGTGGCCAAGATCATGCCGGACGGCACCCGCAATCGAACACAGCGGTTCAGTGCGATGCTTTCGTATTATGTGATCGGCGACCGCTACGGCCGCCCTGGTAAGGGGAATGACAAAGGCAAGGTCGAGGGCTTGGTCGGCTATTCGCGTCGCAACTTCATGGTGCCGATGCCGCGTTTTGCGGATTGGGATGCGTTCAACGATTACCTGGAAGAACAATGCCGCAAACGGCAGGCCGATATCCTGCGCGGGCACAAGATCAGCATTGGCGACCGGCTGGTGGCCGATCTGGCCGCGATGAGGGAATTACCCGCCGCACCCTTTGAGGCCTGCGATCTGCGTAGCGGCCAGGTCACGTCCACGTCCCAAGTGCGCTACCGTGGCAACGATTACTCGGTGCCCGTGGCTTACGGTCACCGCGAGGTCTGGATCAAGGGCTTCGTTGACCGCGTCGTCATCGGATGCGCAGCCGAGGTCATCGCGGACCATCCCCGCTCTTATGACACGGGCGACATGATGTTCGATCCGGTTCATTACCTGCCGCTGATCGAGCGCAAGATCATGTCCTTCGATCAGGCAGCGCCCTTGCAGGGGTGGGAACTGCCTGAGGCATTCTCCACGTTGCAGCGTTTGTTGGAAGCCCGGCAGGGTAAGGCTGGCAAACGAGAGTACGTGCAGGTTCTACGGCTTCTGGAGCGCTTCGAGATGGAGATGCTGCACCTCGCAGTCAAAGACGCATTGCAGATGCGGACCGTCAGCTTCGACGCCATAAAGCACCTGTTGCTATGCCGTGTGGAACGCCGACCGCCCCGACTGGATCTGAACCTCTATCCGTTTCTGCCCAGAACCAATATCGCGACGACCTCCGCCGCGTCCTACATGAGCCTGCTGGCCGGCGGTGAGGCATGACGGACACCCCCGAACTGCTGCTCGCCCATCATCTCAAGACCCTGCGCCTGCCCACCTTCCTGCGCGAGCATGACAAGCAGGCCCGCATCTGCGCCGCAGAGGGCGTGGACCATGTGCGCTACCTGGCCCGGCTGACCGAGTTGGAACTGATCGACCGGGAACGACGCATGGTTGAGCGCCGGATCAAGGCGGCGAAGTTCCCGGCCGTAAAAAGCCTCGATAGCTTCGACTTCAAGGCGATCCCGTCACTGAACAAGATGATGGTGCTGGAGCTGGCGCGCTGCGAATGGATCGAGCGCAAGGAGAACGTGATCGCGCTTGGGCCGTCCGGCACCGGCAAGACCCATGTCGCCCTCGGGCTGGGGCTGGCCGCCTGCCAAAAGGGATTGCCGGTCGCCTTCGTGACAGCCGCTTCGCTGGTTCACGAACTGATGGAGGCCCGCGACGAGAAACGCCTCATGCGGCTCCAGCGGCAACTGGCCAAGGTCAAGCTGCTGATCATCGATGAGCTGGGCTTCGTGCCTCTCAGTAAGACCGGTGCCGAGCTACTCTTCGAGCTGATCTCGCAGCGCTACGAGCGCGGTTCCACGCTCATCACATCGAACCTGCCCTTCGAAGAATGGACCGAGACCCTCGGCACCGAACGCCTGACCGGCGCCCTGCTGGACAGGCTAACCCACCACGTCAACATCCTGGAAATGAACGGCGAAAGCTACCGCCTCAACCAGAGCCGCGCCCGCCTCGCCAACTCCAGAAACTGAGCCTCAAGGAATTGGCCTGACGGCCAATGCGCCTTGGACCGTGCTTGCTAATTGAGGGCCGCAAGCTCCAAGGCGCGCGCGCCAAACTGGCCGACTTTTGCTCCGCCCAGGTGGCAGGTTTTTACGCCGCCGTTGACAGAAACGATGTCGGCACCGCCCAGCCCGAAGTCAGTGCGCAGCGGTGCGCCCTTGCGGTTCTTCTGACCTTTGACGGTAACGCGCACAATCCAGCGCCGCGCGCCGGACGGGTCTACCACGAGATAGAGGCCGGACCCGTCGCCGTGCCGCCCCGGCCCCAGATTCTCGACCAGCTTCTTTGTAAGTCTGCCGCTAAGGGCCATGTTGTACCACTATCCATACCACGCAAGGAAAGCGTACAGGCAAAACACAACAAAAGCGAATGAATCCGGAGGCAAGGTTGAAATCTTAAGAAATCAGAGCTTTAGGTGGCCTTAGGCCGGTCAGTAAAATCGGAAAAAATGTGTAGGTGGCGGAGGCTGTGGGATTCGAACCCACGGGACGCTCTCACGCCCAACGGTTTTCAAGACCGCCGCATTCGACCACTCTGCCAAACCTCCGTCTGCCGGGCTCTAGCGCGCGGCGGGCGATTCTGAAAGCCGGGGCGCGGGAAAATTCGCCGATCCCGCAGCGCAGGCTTTTCTTGTGACGGCGATCCGGGTAACCTTTGCGCAAAGCTGCGCCGGTCCGGCGCGGGCGGGGCATCGAAGACCGGATCAACCGGCAACCAGAGAGTGGACGGCGCGCGATGGCGGGCACGACAGGCAAGGGACATGACATGATCGGACGCATCACGGCTCGGCGCGGAAAAGCGGTGCGCGGTCTGGCGCTTCTGGCGGGGCTCGGCCTGCTGGCCGCCTGCGAAGAGGGCCAGATGCCGGGGTTTCTGCAGGCACGCGACGCGGCGCCCGCCGAAGACGGCGCCGTGACCCGCGCGGGCGGCACAGTGGAACGCGACATCGAGGCGCCCGAGATCTTTCAGGCCAGCGAAGCGGGGCTCTGGGACGGGCGGCCCTCGCTGGGCGGCGTCTGGGTGGCGCATCCCGACGTCAAGGACCCCGAGCGGGTCATCATCCGCAACGAACAGAACGGTCAGTTCGTCATCGGCGCGCTGTTCCGGCGCGAACGCGAAGCGCCCGGGCCGCGGTTCCAGGTGTCCTCGGATGCCGCCGCGGCGCTTGGAATGCTGGCCGGCGCTCCGGCCAACCTGAACGTCGTGGCGCTGCGCCGCGAAGAGGTCGCGCCAGAGCCCGCGTCGGACCCTGTCGAACCCGCCGAGAGCGCGGCGCTGCCCGCGCCGTCGGATATCTCGGAAGGCCCGATCGACCCGGTGGCCGCGACGGCGGCCGCGGCGCTCGACGCGCCCGAGGCAACGCCCAGCGCTGCACCCGCACCTGCCCCGACACCGGCGGCCGCCCCCGCGGCCCCGCCCCGCCCCGCGAGCGCGCTGGAAAAGCCCTTTATCCAGATCGGCATCTTCAGCGTCGAACAGAACGCCCGCAACACCGCTACGGCAATGCGGCAGGCCGGGATGGTCCCGACGGTGAAACAGCAAAGCTCCTCGGGCAAGACCTTCTGGCGGGTGCTTGTCGGACCGGCGCAGAGCAAGTCGGAGCTTTCGACCCTGCTGAAGAAGATCAAGGGCACCGGCTTTACCGACGCCTACGCCGTCACCAACTGATCCCCGCGGTACGGTGCACACAATTGTGAGTGGTGGCGACCGGGCCGCGCGGTTGATATGAGAAACGCATAAACCCCAATGCGCAGGACACAGGAGGCCGCATCATGATCGCCAAACAGATACGCCCGGCGCTGGCGGCGCTCGTCGCGCTGCTCGCCCTGTCCAGCGCGGCCCTCGCATTCGACACGCGCGCCAAGGCGGCCTTTGTTCTCGACCAGACCACGGGCACGGTCCTGCTGGCCAAGGAGGCCGACCAGCCGCTGCCGCCCGCGTCCATGTCCAAGCTCATGACGCTTTACATGGCTTTCGAGGCCGTGCGCGACGGGCGCCTGAAGCTGGACGAGCGGCTGCCGGTGTCGAGCCACGCCATGAGCTATGGCGGATCGACCATGTTTCTCGACACGACCGACCGGGTGCGCGTCGAGGATCTGCTGCGCGGTATCGTCGTGCTGTCGGGCAACGACGCCTGCGCAGTGATTGCCGAGGCGCTCAGCCCCGACGGCACCGAAGCGGGCTTTGCCCGGATGATGACCCAGCGCGCCCAGCAGATGGGGCTGACCAGCTCGACCTTCGTCAATGCCAGCGGCTGGCCCGCGCCGGGCCACCGCATGTCGATGCGCGATCTGACCCTGCTGGCCGGACGGCTGATCGAGGACTTCCCCGATTTCTATCCGATGTTCGCGGAGCGCCGGTTCGAATTCGACGGGCGCGCCCCACAGAACGTGTCGAACCGCAACCCGCTTCTGGGGCTTGGGATCGGGGCCGACGGGCTCAAGACCGGGCACACGCAAGAGGCGGGCTACGGGCTGGTCGGGTCGGCCACGAAAGATGATCGTCGGGTGATCTTCGCGATCACCGGGCTCGACAGCACCCGCGCCCGGGCCGAAGAAGCCGAGGCCATCGTCAACTGGGCGTTCCGCCAGTTCGCCGAGCGCGAGGTCACCCGCGCAGGCACCCGCGTGGCCGATGCCGAGGTCTGGATGGGCGCCGCCGACAGCGTCGGGCTGGTCACCAAGGAGGACGTCAACCTGCTGCTGCCGATCACGCCGGGCCAGCCTCTGGCGGCCGAGGTGGTCTATACCGGGCCGATCAAGGCACCCATCGCCGAGGGCCAGCAACTGGCCGAGCTGATCATCCGCCCCGATGGTCTTCCCGCGCACCGGGTCCCGCTCTTCGCCGCCGAGGCGGTCGACAGCGGCGGGTTTTTCAACAGGATGATGACGGTCAGCCAGGTTCTTCTGAAGCGCCTGCAAAGCGGGCCTGAGGGGACGATGTGAGCGGCAAGGGCCTCTTCATCAGCTTCGAGGGCATCGACGGATCCGGCAAATCCACCCAGGCGCACCGGCTGGCCGATCATCTGCGCGCCGCGGGGCACGACGTCGTGCTGACGCGCGAGCCGGGCGGCAGCCCGGGGGCCGAGGAAATCCGCGCGCTGGTGCTCCAGGGCGATCCGGACCGCTGGTCCGCCGAGACAGAGCTGCTGCTCTTCACCGCCGCGCGCCGCGATCACCTGGAACGCACCATCCGCCCGGCGCTGGAGCGCGGCGCGGTAGTGATCTGCGACCGCTTCGCCGACAGCACCCGCATGTATCAGGGCTTGTCACGCGGCGATCTGCGCGGCGCGGTGGACACGCTGCACGATCTGATGATCGGGGTCGAACCGGACGTGACGCTGCTGATCGACATGGACCCGGGCGAGGCCCTGTCGCGGGCCAAGGCCCGCGCGACGGCCGAGGAACGCTTCGAGGACTTTGGCGAGGGGTTGCAGCAGGCCATGCGCAAGGGCTTTCTGGACCTGTCGCAGGAGTTTTCGGACCGGTTCCGCGTCATCGACGGCGCGCACCCGACCGATGCGGTCGCCGCCGAGGTTCGAAAGGTCGTCGCGCCGCTGCTCTGACCCCGTCAGGTCCGCGCAGGTCTTCGCCCCACGCGCACCGCAGCCCCGGACCCGATCCGGGGCCTCCATCTCAGGCCAGCCCCGAGGTCCCGGGTCAAGCCCGGGACAAGGTTGCCCCCGGTCCGCCGCTCTGGCCCGGAATGGCGCGCGCCCAGCGATGCATTTCGCCATGGCCGAGCCTCCGCAGACGCGCTATCCCTCTGCCATGACCGACCTTGCAGACCGCCCGGAACCCGACCGCATCGACGGCGCGCCGCATCCCCGCGACACCGCGCGGCTGATCGGCCAGCGCGCCGCCGAAGAGGATTTCCTGACCGCCTACACCAGCGACCGGCTGCACCACGGCTGGCTGCTGACCGGCCCGCGCGGCGTCGGCAAGGCCACCCTCGCCTGGTCCATCGCGCGCTTCCTGCTGGCCACCCCCGCCCCTGATGCCGACGACATGTTCGGCGCGCCGCCTCCGCCCGACACGCTCGACATCCCGTCCGATCACCCGGTCGCGCGCCGCATCGCGGCCATGTCCGAACCCGGCCTTTTCCTGCTGCGGCGTGGCTGGGACGACAAGGCCAAGCGCCTGCGCACCCAGCTCACCGTCGACGAGGTGCGCGGCCTGCGCAACTTTTTCGCCCTCTCCGCCGCCGATGGCGGCCGGCGCGTGGTCATCGTCGATGCCGCCGACGAGATGAACCCCAACGCCGCCAACGCCATCCTCAAGCTGCTCGAAGAGCCCCCCGCCCGCACCACGCTGCTGCTGGTCTGCCACCAGCCCGCGCGCCTGCTGCCGACGATCCGCTCGCGCTGCCGCGAGCTGCGCCTCTCGCCGCTCGGGCCCGAGGACATGGCCACAGCCCTCGCCCAGGCCGGGGCCGAGGCAAGCCCCGCGCAGACCGGCGCGCTGGCCACGCTCTCGGCGGGCTCGGTCGGGGCGGCGGTGCGATTGCTGAACCTCGATGGATTGAAACTCTACGCCGAGATCCTCGGCCTTCTGGGCAGCCTGCCCCGGCTCAACCGCCCCGCCACCATCGCGCTCGCCGAAAGCTGCGCCGGCAAGACCCGCGAGGCGCGGCTCGACCTGGCGCTCACCCTGATCGACGTGGCGCTGGCGCGGCTGGCCCGCACCGGCGTGACCGGACAGCCGCCCCAGCCCGAAGCCGCTCAGGGCGAGGCCGAGATCCTGCGCCGTCTCGCCCCCGACGCCGCCGCCGGCCGGCAATGGGCGGCGCTGGCGCAATCCTCGGGCGACCGCGCCCGCCACGCGCGCGGCGTCAATGTCGATCCGGCGGCGCTGATGCTCGACCTCTTCCTCGGCCTGCAGGCCAGGGCGCCCGCCGCCTGACCCTGCTTGACCCTGCCCGGCCCATCCTAGATATCCCGTGGCAAAGGAACCGCCATGACCCGACACCCGATCACCGACAGCCATTGCCACCTCGACTTCCCGGATTTCGACGCGGAACGCGATGACATCGTGCAGCGCGCGGTCGAGGGCGGCGTCCATCGCATGGTCACGATCTGCACCCGTCTGAGGAACGAACCGCAGGTGCGCGCCATCGCCGAGGCCCACGCCCCCGTCTTCTACGCCGCCGGCACCCATCCCATGAGCGCCGCCGACGAACCCCTGGCCACGGTCGACCAGCTGAAATCGCTGGCCGCGCATCCGAAATTCGTGGGCATCGGCGAAACCGGGCTTGATTACCATTACACCGCCGAAAGCGCCGAGGTGCAGCAGCAAAGCCTGCGCATCCATATTGAGGCCGCGCAGGAAACCGGCCTGCCGCTGATCATCCACGCCCGCGCGGCCGATGACGACATGGCCCGCATCCTGACCGAGGGCTACCGCGCCCAGCCCTACACCTGCGTCATGCACTGCTTTTCCTCGGGCGCGGGGCTCGCGCGCGCCGCGCTCGATCTGGGGTTCTACCTCTCGATGTCCGGCATCGCCGCCTTCCCCAAATCCATGGATCTGCGCGAGATTTTCGCCGCCGCCCCGCTCGACCGCATCCTCGTGGAAACCGACAGCCCCTACCTCGCGCCGCCGCCCTATCGCGGCAAACGCAACGAGCCCGGCTACACCGTGCACACCGCCGCCGTCGGGGCCGAGCTCTTCGGCCTCGACTACGACGCCTTCGCCGACGCGACCGAGGCCAATTTCAACCGCCTCTTCGCCAAGGCCGCCACTTGGGATGCCCCCCATGGCTGAGCTGCGGTTCACCATCCTGGGCTGCGGCTCCTCGGGCGGCGTGCCGCGGCTGGGCGGGCATTGGGGCGATTGCGACCCGAATAATCCCCGTAACATCCGCCGCCGCTGCTCGATGCTGGTCGAGCGTGAAACCGACACCGGCACCACCCGCGTGCTGATCGACACCTCGCCCGACCTGCGCGCCCAGCTGCTCGACGCCGGCATCGGCGAGATCGACGCGGTGGTCTACACCCATTCCCATGCCGATCACGTGCACGGGATCGACGATCTGCGCATGATCGTCTTCAACATGCGCCGCCGCCTGCCGGTCTGGGCCGATGGCGACACGCAGGACGCGCTCTATTCGCGGTTCGGCTACGCCTTCGTGCAGCCCGAGGACAGCCCCTACCCGCCGATCCTCGACATGCACACGATCAAAGGCCCCTTCGAGATCGAGGGCGCTGGGGGCACCATCAGCCTCACGCCTTTCGAGGTCAATCACGGCAGCATCGACGCGCTGGGGTTCCGCGTCCGCGACCTCGCCTACCTGCCCGACGTCGCCCGCATCCCCAACGACGTCTGGCCGCATCTGCAAGATCTCGACTGCTGGGTGCTCGACGCGCTGCGCCGCACGCCGCATCCGACCCATGCCCATCTCGACCTCGCTCTGGAGTGGATCGCCCGCGCCGCCCCCAGACGCGGCGTGCTGACCAACATGCATATCGACCTCGACTATGCCACCGTCGCCGCCGAAACGCCCGATCACATCGAACCCGCCTACGACGGCATGGTGATCCGCTATGCCGACTAGCCCCGCCCCCCGGCTTCATCGATCCAAAAATATCCCGGGGGGTGAATGGCCGCAGGCCAGAGGGGGGCAGCGCCCCCCTGCCCGGGCGACGCGGGCACCGCGGCGCAAAATCTGATGCAGGCCCTGCTCGACGTCATTCTGCCGGTCTTTCTGGTGATCGGCGCGGGCTATGCGCTGGTCTGGCGCGGCTGGTTCTCCGACAGCGCCGTCGACGGGCTGATGAGCTTCACCCAGACCTTCGCGATCCCCTGCCTGCTCTTCCGTGCGCTCTGGACGCTCGACCTGCAGGCCGGGCTCGACCCCTGGCTGCTGCTCAGCTTCTATACCGGGTCGGGCACCTGCTTTGCCGTGGGCCTGCTGGCCGCGCGGCATCTCTTCAAGCGCGACTGGGAGGACGCGGTCGCCATCGGCTTCTGCTGCCTTTTCGCCAATTCGGTGATGCTGGGGCTGGCGATGACCGAACGCGCCTACGGGGCCAACGCGCTCGAGGCGAATTACGCCATCGTCGCGCTGCACTCGCCCTTCTGCTACGGCATCGGCATCACCGCGATGGAGGTGGTCCGCGCCCGCGGCACGCCCGCGGGCGCCGTGCCCGGCAAGGTGCTGCGCGCGATGTTCCGCAATGCACTGGTGATCGGCATCGCGCTCGGCCTGGCCTTCAACCTTGCTGGCGTCGCGCTGCCCACGCCCTTCACCGACGCGCTCGACATGGTGATCCGCACGGCTCTGCCGGTGGCGCTCTTCGCCATGGGAGGCGTGCTCTACCGCTACAAGCCGCAAGGCGACGGGCGTATCATCGCCATGGTCTGCGCGGTATCGCTGATCCTGCATCCCAGCATCGTCTGGGTGATGGGAACGCTCACACAGCTCTCGACCGGGGCGTTCCGTTCGGCGGTGCTGACCGCGGCCATGGCGCCGGGCATCAACACCTATGTCTTCGCCAATATGTACGGCCGCGCGCGGCGCGTCGCAGCATCGTCGGTTCTAAGCGCGACGATCCTGTCGGTGGGCACCGCCTGGGTCTGGCTGGCGCTCCTGCCCTGAACCTCGTCGCGGGTCAAACCGACGCTCGGCTCATGCTCGTCCCGCTGGGGCGTCAATTGTCGCGGGCCAGCGACGATTTTTCGTGGTCCGTATCGTCGAAATCCTCGTCCACGCGCTTTTTGCTCGTCACAGCGAAGATCATGACAGCAATCAGGGTCAGCGCCGCAAGACCGGCCAGAAACAGGTTCGTCGTCATCGCTTTCTCCTTTCTGTCCGTGTTTCGGTTCCACCTCTCAAACCCGTGAGACGCCATTTGGTTCCGGAACTCTCGCCGCCCCATGCGGGTTTCATTGGCAGGAGGACCTTTTCAATGATGAAACGCCTGACCGATATTCAAGCCATGCAAGCCACAATTGCCGGCACGTCTCACCCTGTGAGGGACGTGCTTCTGGCCGGTGACGCGCGCGCGTTGCGCTACGTGGTCATCGACACAGGCGGCTGGACCGAGAGCAACTGGCTGCTGGCCGCCGCATCATCCGTCAGCCCGTCGGAGGACGGCACGGCCCTCGACGTCGATGCCAGCGACCAGGACCTGCGCGATGCGCCGGTCTGGAGCGGCGCGCCAAAAGCGCTGGGGCAGATGCTGGCAGCGATGCCACCGCTGGTGGTCGGCCCGTTCGGCGCGACCCACGCGCCGCTGGTCATGTCCGCCGCGCAGCGCGCTGCCGAAAACAACGACCCCGATCCGCGCGCCGAATACATCCTGCAAAGCCACCTGCGCGGACAAGAGCTGATCGGTGCGCCAGTCTTTGCCCGCGACGGCGAGCTGGGCAAGCTGGCCGACCTCGTCCTCGACATCGAGGCAGGCGCGCTAACCCATCTCATCATCGCCGAGGCGGGCGCGCGCAACGGCGCCTGCCGCATTGTGCCGGTCACCGCCCTGCGCCACCGGGCCGAGGGCGATCCGGGGCATCTGGTGCTCGATATCGGCAAGACCGACTTCGCCGCAAGCCCGGTCGTCGAGACCGGCGACCCGCTGGCCCGGCACATGATCGCGCCCCACGCCGGGGCCTATGTCGCGCCGGTCTGAGCCGTCTCGGCGGCGTCCGCGCGGGCGTCGCTGATCTGCGCCCCGCGCCGCGCCCTGGCGGCCTGCACCAGCGCGCGGAAAAGCCGCCGGTGGGCGCGGCGATAGAACAGATGTTCGGGGTGCCACTGAACCCCCAGCGCGAAGGGGTCGCGCACCCGCTCGATGGCCTGCACCATCCCGCCCTCGTCGCGCGCGGCGATGCGCAGGCCCCGGCCCAGATCTTTTACCGCCTGCGAATGCAGCGCATTGACGTTCACGCAATCGCGGTCCGCCACCCGCGCCAGCAGGCTGCCTTGCTCGACCGTGACCGTCTTGCGCGGCAGGATCGTGGTGTATTTGCGCGAGGCATAGACCGAATAGGCATCCTGATGCAGCGTGCCCCCCAGAACGATGTTGAGCATCTGCGAACCGCGGCAGATGCCGAGGATGGGGATGTTGCTGTCAAAGGCGCTTTCCAGCACGGCCTTTTCCATCGCGTCGCGGGCCGGGTCCAGCCGGACGCCAACGCGGATCTCGCCGCCGTAGAGCGTCGGCGCGATATCGTCGCCACCGCCGATCACCACACCGTCGACCGTGCCGATGTCGACCTCTCGGGCGCTGTGCCACTTGGTCGCCCGCCCCCCGGCCAGCCAGATGTTCAGCGCCATCAGCGGATAGACGCGCCAGCCGGTGCGGCGCGACACCGTGACACCGATCAGAGGCCGGGTCATGCCAGCGCCTCCTCGATCAGGCGTGCCGACGTCTTGGCCCAGTCGCCACGCGTGGTGGTCAGCGAGGCGCGATGCACCCTCCAGGCGGATTTTAGCGCTTTCATCAGTGGCGCATTGGCCGCGATGTCCTCGATATGGGCCCAGCGGTTCCATTCCAGCGCCAGGTCCCAACCGTCTTCATCGATGCGGCAATCGGGCAGGCGGTAGTGATAGGTCGGCCGGGGCGAGATCGACTCCATGTCCATCACCGCCGCCACGCGGTCACGGTCGACATGGGCAAAGAAGCTGAGCATATCCAGCGCGAAATTCCGCGACGGCGCAAGGTCGAGATAGAGGTCGATCAGCGCCTCCATGCTGGCGGGCGGATCGCTGACCAGCGCATCGATCAGCTTGCGCGGATAGGGGTCGACGAAGGGCAGCGCGCGGCGCGACATGTCGATCTGCATTTCGGCGCGCATGGCGTCCTCGGCCAGCGCAAAGGCGGTCAGCGTGGGCAGGACGTCCCCCAGCCCTTCGCCGGTCACCTCG
Source organism: Aestuariicoccus sp. MJ-SS9 (assembly GCF_032586235.1). Taxonomy (NCBI): domain Bacteria; kingdom Pseudomonadati; phylum Pseudomonadota; class Alphaproteobacteria; order Rhodobacterales; family Paracoccaceae; genus Aestuariicoccus; species Aestuariicoccus sp. MJ-SS9. Next base: position 7,736 of record NZ_JAWHTD010000015.1, on the reverse strand, counting down.
GGGTTAAGATGCACGCCAAAGCCCAGAAGGATCCCCGCGCTGGTGCCCGTCGCCCCCGCCGCCCTGAGCGCCGCCATCACGGCGTCGAGCCGCGGGATGTCTTCGGGGGCGATGGGGCCGGTCACGAACTCGATGGGCACGACGTGGCGGGCGATGTTCTGCACCGCCTCGCCCAGTTCGGACTTCAGTTTGTAGAGCGGACGGCTGTCGAGATAGACCTCGATATCGCCGATGGCGCTGCCGCAGACCTTCAGGCCCTTTTCGGGATCTTTGCGCACCTCGCCGCCCAGCTCTTGGCGCAGGATCTCTGCGACCTTGGCTTCGGGCAAGCCGCCCAGCTCGACCTCGATCCCGACGCGGCGGCGGCCTTCGTCGGTCGTGGTCGGTGTTGGCAGGGTTTTCAGGTCGCGTGACATGGAGCCACCTTTCAGGGTCAGTAATCGACGATTTCGGGTTTGAAGTCGGTAATGGCGAAGGTCACGGCGACGCTGTGCCGTCCGTCGCTGCGGGTGGTTTCCAGCTCTCCGCCCAGCTGCATCGCGAAGGCGCGCATCAGGCGGGTGCCCAGACCGTCGCAGGCCTCGGCCGCCGCGCAATCGGGCGGCAGGTCGTTGCAAAGCTCGACCCGCGCGTGGCCTTCGTCGACCGGACCGAAACGCAGCTCGACGCGGCCCTCGGGCGCCGGGGAAAAGCGCAGCGCATTGCTTAGCGCCTCGGCGACGAAGAGCGACAGCGGCACCGCCTGATCGGGGTAAAGCTCGACCGGGTTCAGCTCGACATAGGTGCGGCTGCGGGCGGCGTCCCGGCGCGGCTGGAGGATCTCGCTCACCACGTCGCCCAGCAGATGCGCAGCGTCCACATGGCCCAGATCCTCGGTCTGGTAAAGCTGGCGATAGATCGTCGCCAGCGTCCTCACCCGGTCCTGAAGCCCCATCAGAACCGCCCGCGTTTCGGCCTCGTCCGAGCGCCGGATCTGCATGTTCATGATCGAGCTGATCAGTTGCAGGTTGTTCTTGACCCGGTGGTGCACCTCTTTCAGCAGGATCGACTTTTCGCGCAGCGCGTCCTCTTGCGCGGCCTCGTCCTGCAGGATCGATTCCGCCATCTGGACAAAGGCGGTCTCCATGTCCTGCAATTCCTGCGACAGCGACGCGGTCACCCACTGGGTCGAGATGTTGCGGGTCAGCGCGAACCGCCCCATCCGCCGCCCCAACAGCCGGATCGGACGGATCACCAGGCGGTTGACCGCCAGAAAGGCCACCAGAACGCTTGCCCCCCACATCGCCAGCGGCAAGAGCCCGGCGAACCCGTTGATCGCCACCGCCTGCGCCGCGGTGCTGCGGCGCGGCCAGATCGACATGGCATAGACCACATCCGGGACCAGCGGCGTGACGGTAAAGATTCTCTCGGTGCCGTCGGCGCTGGTCTTGGCGAAGGAAAAGGATTGCGCGCTGGCCAACTGCGCCAGATCGGCGTCTTGGGGCAGCAGACCGCCGTCTTCGATCCGCCCCATATGCGACCCGAGGATCTGCCCGCGCTTGCTGAACAGAACCAGATCTTCCATGTCGGTCTGCGCCAGTACGCTCCGGTCAAAGCTCAGATTGGCAGCGGGTAGCGACAGGCTGACATATCCGGCAAAGGCGCCGTCCACCTGGTACGGCTCGGACACGACGATCACCGGACGGTCGCTGACCGGGGTCCTGGGATCGATGTGGATATCGGATTGCGCAGCGCCCATCAGATCGGCGAAGCCCTCTTCGCCCGACAAATCCATGTCGTTGGCGCGCGACGCGCAGCGCATGGTGCCTTCCGGGGTCAGAAGCCCGACGAAGGAATAGGCCGGGTTCTTGCGCACGAACTCCGCCATGTAGGCGCGGCAGGCCGCCATGTCGTCGCGAAACACCCCGCCCGCGGCCCCCAGTGCCAGCGCCGCCCCGCCCGCCCGCACTATCGCCGCCCGTTCCGACGAGGCCGCGGTTTCGGTCAGCGCCACCAGATCGAGCTGCGAACGCAGCCGGGTTTCCTTGGCCAGCTGCGCGGTCTGGACAAAGGAAATGATGCCGATCGGTACAAGCGCGATGGAGAGAAACGCAATGATGCGCGCTGCCAACCCCGAAGGCAAAATCTGGGACAGCGATTTCCAGGGCATCAGATCGTCGCTGATTTCGGACCGGCGACAACCGCCATGGTGGCGTTGTCGGTCAGCTCCAGCGCCTCGTTTTCGTCAAGTTGCATGAGTTCGGCCAGCCGGGCCCGCGCGCGATTGATGCGGCTCTTGATCGTGCCGACGGCGCAATCGCACATCCCGGCGGCCTCTTCGTAGGAAAAGCCCGACGCGCCGACCAGAATCAGCGCCTCGCGCTGCTGATCGCTCAGCTGGTCGAAGGCCACCTTGAAATCGGCCAGCGCCAGCCGCCCGTCATGCGCGGGCTTTTCCGACACTGCCTCGGTGTGGATGCCGTCGACATCCGCCACCTCGCGGCCCGCCTTGCGGCGGTTGGAATAATAGGTGTTGCGCAGGATCGTGAAGAGCCAGGCGCGCATGTTGGTGCCAGGCTCGAAGAGGTGGATCTTGGTCCAGGCCTTCACCAGCGCGTCTTGCACCATGTCGTCGGCCAGCGCGCCGTTGCGCGTCAGGCTCAGCGCAAACGCCCGCAGGGCCGGAAGATGTTCGACGATTTCATCACGCGGGTCGGACGCGCTCATTGACCGCTCTCCCGCGATCCGGAATTTTCCTGCTCTTTCAGCTGGGCGAGCAGGTCAAGAAAGCGGTCAGGCACTTTTTCCTCGAGCATCTGGTCGTACACCTGCTTCAGGCTTTGATCTATGACCTGGCTCGACTTTGCCTTTTTGTCGTCGTGACCCATTTTTTCCCTTATACGCTGCCTGCGGCCCCGCGGCATGCGCGGTGGCCCGGGGAACCAACCTTAATTTGATGCGTTGGGTTCCCGAAAAAAGGATGACAAGGGAAAAAAATGTCACAACAAGAACTGAGCTCGGCCATTGGCGAGGCGCTCCCCTACTTGCGGCGCTACGCGCGGTCGCTGACAGGCAACCAGACCAGCGGCGACAATTACGCCGCCGCCACGCTTGAGGCCGTGCTGTCGGACCGGTCGACCGTGGATCAATGTTCGGACCCGAAAACCGGGCTTTTCGCGGTGTTCCACGGCATCTGGGTGACGACCGGCGCACCGGCGGAAATCGACCCCGAGGGCCCCGACGCCAAGGCGCAGGAGCGACTGGCCAAGCTGACCGCCGGCAGCCGCGAGGCGCTGCTTTTGCACACGGTCGAAGGTTTCGATTTCGCCCGGGTCGGCGAAATCATGGAGGTGGGCGCGGACGAGGCGCAGCATCTGGTCGAAATCGCGCGCCGCGAAATGGCCGATGCGGTGTCGGGCCGCGTGCTGATCATCGAGGACGAAGCGATCATCGCGATGGATCTGGAAAGCATCGTCACCGACCTTGGCCACCGGGTGACCGGCGTGGCGCGCACCCGCGAAGGCGCGCGCAAGCTGGCGGGCTCTGATGTGCCCGATCTGATCCTGTCGGACATCCAGCTGGCGGACAATTCGTCGGGCGTGGATGCGGTGAACGACATCCTCGGCGAACTGGGCTCGCGTCCGGTGATCTTTATAACCGCCTTCCCCGAACGCCTGCTGACCGGCGAACGGGCCGAACCGGCGTTCCTGATCGCCAAACCCTATTCCGAGGATCAGGTGCGATCAGCCGTCAGCCAGGCGATGTTCTTTTCGTCGACGGAAACGCTCCGCGCCTGAGGGGCGGGTGAGGGCTCAGCGGGTCACGCAGCACTGTCTGCGGCCCGCGGCCCCGCGATCAGCCAGATGATGAAGCCCAGCACGGGCATCACGATCACGAGCAGGATCCACAGCACCTTGGCGCCGGTTCCAGCCCTCGATCCGATGATGGACACCAGCGCCCAAAGATCGAGCCCAAGAACGATCAGCCCGCCAAGACCTGCAACTTCCATCATCATCCGCTCCTTCCCTCAAGCCGGGCCTGCGTTGCGCCGGCATTGAGGGAAGAACGCATCCGCCCCGCGTTCGGTTCCCCGTCAGGCGAGCGACGGCAACCAGAGCACGATGGCCGGGAAGGCCACCAGCAGCGCGATCGTCACCCCGTCGGCCACGAAGAACGGCGTCACGCCGCGGAACACGTCCTGCACGCTTAGGTCCGGACGAACCCCCGCGACCACAAAGCAGTTCAGACCGATGGGCGGCGTGATCAGGCAGAATTCGGCCATCTTGACCACAAGAATCCCGAACCAGATCGCGCACATCGGCCCCGACATCCCAAAGGTGCTGTCCGCCGCGCTCACCATCTCGCCGCCGTTCAGCGCCATGACCGCCGGGTAGACCACCGGCAGGGTCAAAAGCAGCATGCCGATCGCGTCCATGAACATGCCCAGCACGGCATAGGCCAGCAGGATGCAGACCAGGATCAGCATCGGCGAGTAATGCAGCGAGGTGATCCAGTCCGAAAAGGCGCTCGGCAGATCGGCGAAGCCAAGGAACCGGACATAGATCAGCACGCCCCAGATGATGCTGAAGATCATGATCGACAGCTTGGCGGTTTCGATCAGCGCATCCTTGAGCTCGGGCAGGCGCATGCCGCGCCACACCGCCATGCAGAATACGATGAAGGCGCCCACCGCGCCGCCCTCTGTCGGCGTGCCCCAGGCGTCGCCGCCAAAGGGGTTATAGACGAAGAAGATGATGATCACGACCACCGCCACGATGGGCAGGGCCGGCGGCAGGCTGGCAAAGCGTTGCCTCCAGGTGAACCCGGTCACCGGAGGACCGAAATTCTTAAGCGTCAGCGCCAGCCCGATGATGATCAGCGCATAGATGAAGGCCGAGAAGATCCCCGGAATGAAGCCCGCCAGCAGCAGCTTGCCCACGTCCTGTTCGACGATGATGGCGTAAATCACCAGGATCGCCGACGGCGGAATGAGGCTCGCCAGCGTGCCGCCTGCGGCCACGACGCCCGCCGCAAAGCGCTTGTCGTAGCCCACTTTCAGCATCTCGGGGATCGCGATGCGCGCGAACACCGCCGCCGTGGCGACCGACGCCCCCGACACCGCCGCGAACCCGGCGGTCGCAAAGACCGTCGACACCGCGAGGCCCCCAGGCACCCAGGCGATCCAGCGCTTGGCGGCCTCGAAGAGGGCGCGCGTCAAACCAGCGTAATAGGCCAGATAGCCGATCAGGATGAAGGTGGGGATCAGGCTTAGCGCCTGGCTGGCCACCTTGCCGTGGGGCACCTGCCCCGCCGTCTTGATCGCGACGGTCATGGCCCAGCCCAGCTGTGCCATGTCGTAATCGCGCTTGTCCCAGAAGATCCAGATCAGTCCGATGATCCCGGCCAATGCGGCGGCAAAGGCCACCCGCATGCCAAGCACCACCATCACCAGAAGCCCGCCGGTGACCCACAGGCCAATCTCGATGCTGTCCATCAGTCGCGCCCCTGAATATGTTCTGCCTCGGCCGCCGCCTGTTCCGCCGCCGACTGGATCAGCGGCACCGCGACGGGCCGCTCGAGCCCCAGCACGATGGCGCGTCCATAGCCCCAAAGCTGCAACGCCGCCCTCAGCGCCATTATCGAAAACGCCACCGGCACGATCAGCTTCGAGGGCCAGATCGGCAACCCGATGTCGATCGAGCTGTCGCGGCTCCAGTTCGGCGCGCTGAAATCGAAGCTGCGGTCGAAATGCGCCCAGCTGCCCCAGACCAGCGCGATCATCAAAAGCAGAACGCCCAGCGTCGTCAGGAATTCCGCGATCCAGAGCGCCCGACCCTTCAGCCGGCCCACCACGATGTCCATCCGGATGTGGCCGCCGTTGCGTTGCACGTAGGCAATGCCGAAGATCGCGATCAGCGGCATCGCCGACTCGATCCAGTCGACATAGCCGGGCAGCGGGCTGTTGAAGAAACTCCGCCCCGTCACCGACACCACGGCCAGGACCATCAGCATGAAGGCCCCGATCCCCGAGACCAGGGCCGTGAACCGTTCGACCCGTTCCAATCCGCGATCGAGGCGGCTGAGCAGGCTGTCGTCCTGCAAAACCGTAGAGGCTCCGGCCATGGCGTTTTCCTGTCGATGAAAGGCAGTTCAAGCAAGAGGCCCCGGCGCAGAGGCCGGGGCCGCGTCGGATCGCTTAGTTGCTCATCCGCTGCTTTTCGAGGGTCTCGAAGACCAGGTCATAGAGCTCTTGCGCGGGCAGTCCCTGCGCGCCCATCTCTTCCAGCCAGGCCTGATGGATCGGCGCGCCGCCGACCTTCTTGAACTCGGCCAGCTGTTCGTCCGAGAACATGACCTTCTGAACGCCCTTCTCTTCCAGAACGGTGTCCCACTGCTCCAGCAGCTTTCCGTAGTTCTCGAGGTAGTAGGCGATCGCCTCGTCCACCGACTCATCGAGCGCGGTGCGCTCTTCGTCCGACAGCGCCTCGTAGGCGTCGATATTGACGACGACCGGGCAGTTCACGGTGCCGGGGTTGAGGTTCGCGGTCCACCAGCTGGCCTGGTTGATCGTGCCGAACGACAGATGCGCGTGCTGGGCGAAGGCCACCGTGTCGACGACGCCGGATTCCATCGCCTGATAGGCTTCGGACGAGGTCACCGAGGTCGGCACGCCGCCCACGGCGCGGAAGGCGTTGCCCAGACCGCCGGTGGCGCGCACGCGCATGCCATCGAATTCGGACAGTTCGTCGCGCGGCTCGCCGGTGCCGACAAGGTTGTACTGCGGCATTGGCGAGGTCATCAGCATCTTGGCGTTCCACTGCGCCATTTCATTGGCCACGGCGGGGTGGTCGTAGATCGCGTGGCTGACGGCAACCTCTTCGTCGAGGTTGGCGACGCCGAGGAACGGCAGCTCCAACACAGTGATCGCGCGGTTCTTGTCGGGGTGATAGCCGGCGCAGAACTGCGCCATCTCGAAGGCGCCGATCGAAATGCCGTCGAGGTTTTCGGTGTTTTTCGACAGACCGCCGTAGCTGATGTTCATGGTGAACTCGCCGCCGGTCTTCTCCTCGACCAGTTCGGCCAGCTTGTGGATGTGTTCGGTGAAGGCGCGGCGCTTGCCCCAGACGGACACGTTCCATTCGGTCGCCAAAGCTTCGGTGGCAAAGGTCGCGCTGATGGCGACCACGGTCAGTTTCGCTGCAAAATTCATGGTCTCTCTCCCGTTGGGTACGGCGGCATGTCCCACCTTGCGCGTAAACTTAGAGGATCGCGCCCGGTGTGCAAGCGACTCGGTCACGCTTGCTGAATCGGCCCCGATGCGGCGATGCGGCATGGCGCATCGTTTTGTCACACCCGCGCCGGGGATGACTATTGGCGCTAACACTGCGGACGCGCTTGACGCAGCGGCATTTGGCGGGTGGCAAAAGAGTCAACAGCGCAAGGCACTTAATCCGTTCAAGGTAAGTTTTTTTACATTTTTTCCATAGTGAGCGCAAATTTTTGACAGTTTAAACATTTAAATACAGTAGGTTATTTATTTTTTTGCTGACGTCTGTATCTTCGTGGCAATTGCAGTAACGGGGCCGCCCAAGAGGCACCGCCCCGTCCGAGGAAACATTCCGAGGGAGGATCCTGATATGACGACCCATACTCCAAACCCGACCGGCATGGCGGTTTTTCCGCCGTCCGACGATCTTGTCGCTGCGGCGAATGTCGATGCTGCGGCTTATGAGGAGATGTATGCGCGGTCGGTATCG